>CAZHET010000180.1:0-11477 GCA_964531585.1 uncultured Planctomycetaceae bacterium
TCACGCGGGATATCTTCGCGATTCTTGAAAGGCAGCCGACTCACCTGCTGTGCGCGTTCGACAGTCCGGGGCAGGGGCGGCGGAATGAGCTGTACGAACCGTACAAGGCCAACCGCGACGAAATGCCCGACGACCTGCGCCCGCAGATTCCGCTGCTGAAGGAACTGCTCGGCGGGTTGCGGATTCCCTGTGTTCAGGTGGAGGGCTGGGAAGCCGACGACGTCATCGCCACAGTCACCAGGCAGGCGACGGAGCAGGGCATGGACGTGGTGATCGTGTCGGGTGACAAAGACACGCGGCAACTGATCGGGCCGTCCGTGCGAGTCTTCAACAACCGCAAGGGCACGTTCATGGATGAAGCCGGATTGCTCGACGACTGGGGAATCCGGCCGGAGCAGGTGATCGATTACCAGGCTCTGGTCGGCGATAGTGTCGACAACGTTCCCGGTGTTCCGCTGGTCGGGCCGAAGAAGGCGAAGGTGCTGATCGAGCAGTTCGGGACGCTCGACGAAATTCTTGCCAGCGCTGACAGGGTAACGGGAAAGAAGCTCAGCCAGAACCTGGTGGAATTCGCCGATCAGGCCCGCATCAGCCGTGAACTTGTGAAGTTGAAGACGGACCTGCCGCTGGCGATTGATTTCGACGCGGCCAGAGTCAGCGAACCAGATCGTCCGGTGCTGCGTGATCTGTTCACGGTGCTGGGATTCCGCCGCTATGCCGGCATGATGCAGGATGACAACGGCGGGGAGACCACAGCGAAATCACGGCGGAACGTCGACGTGATTTCGACGGTTGCTGCGTTCGAAAAAACGGCTGCCGCATGGGCAGATTCGGACAAGGTCTTTCTGTCCGTGACGTTTGCCTCCTCGAATCCTCGCCAGCGGCGCTGCACCAGCGTGGCCTTCGCCTTTGACGACACTCACACCTGGTTCACAGCGTTTTCGGATGCCGATGCGAACGCGAACAAGCTGGAAGCTGCGGTGTTGACGCAGATCGCCGACTTCCGTGGTGCCATCATTACCGACGACGCGAAGCCACTGATGCAGGCGCTGCTGCGACATAACATCGCGGGTACTCCGACCTGTCGCGACCTGTCGGTCGTGGACTACCTGCTGGATGCCGGAGCCCGCGCGCACGACCTGCGTGACGTCGCCGCGCGGCGGGCCGTACCGAATCCGCTGGACTCGATTCAGGCTGCCGAAAAGAAGGTTCGGCAGCAGTCGTTGTTCGACGAAGCCGGCTCCGACGCAGAATCCGCCAGCCGCGCGGACTTGAACATTCAGGCCATGCAGGCCGTGGATCCTCCCATGCTGGCAGCGCTCGCAGAGGACGAGATGCTGCCGCTGTACGAGGATCTCGAACGCCCCCTGATCGACGTGCTGGCACGCATGGAATTCACCGGCATCGCGGTCGACGTTGAAGAACTGCGGCGGCAAAGCGAGCAGGCAAAGGTGCGCGCTGACGAACTGACGGCCGAGATCCACGAACTTGCCGGGCACGAATTCAATATCGACTCGCCGAAGCAACTCGCCCAGGTTCTGTTCACGGAACTCGGTCTGCCCGTCAGCAAGAAAACCAAAACCGGAGCCAGCACCGATCAGGAAGTTCTGGAATCGCTGGCGGCCATGCATCCGTTGCCCAGCCGCATCGTCGAACGCCGCCATCTGACAAAGCTGCGCGGAACCTACCTGGAGGCGCTCCCGCGCCTGGTCGACCGCGAAACGGGGCGAATTCACGCCGGATTCCATCAGACTGTCGCGTCGACCGGGCGGCTGAGTTCCAGTGATCCCAATCTGCAGAATATCCCGATTCGGACTCCGGAAGGCCGACAGATTCGGCGAGCGTTCACGGCACGCGAGGCCGGCTGGACGCTGCTGTGCGCCGACTATTCGCAGATCGAACTGAGAATTCTGGCTCACTTCAGCAAAGACGAAGCTCTGACCCAGGCGTTTCACAGCGGGCTGGATATTCACACGGCGGTCGCGGCGGAGGTGTTTCACGTCGCGAAGGATGAAGTGACATCCGACCAGCGGCGTGTGGCCAAGGCGGTGAACTTCGGTGTGATTTACGGTCAGTCGCCGTTCGGTCTGGCGGCGGCGCTGGGAATCGACAAATCCGAGGCCGCAGCGTTTATCGACAGTTATTTCGAACGCTATCCCGGGGTTGCCACATTTTGTGAACAGGTTCTGATCGAAACCGAACGCACCGGATTCGCCCGGACGATTCTCAATCGCCGCCGGGCCATTTCCGGAATTCGAAATACAACCGGCATTCAGCGAAACATGCCCGAACGCACGGCCATTAACACGGTGATTCAGGGGTCAGCCGCCGATTTGATCAAGCGGGCAATGATCGACGTTGATCGGGCACTGCAGACCTCCGGCCTGCAGGCTCGTATGCTGCTGCAGATCCACGACGAACTGGTGCTGGAAGTGGCCGATTCGGATGTCAGCCGGGCGCAGGACCTGCTGGTCGACCGCATGGTGTCTGCCATACCGTTTTCAGTTCCGGTCGTGGTCGATGTGACGGCCGGCCCGAACTGGCTGGATCAGGAGAAACGCATTTGACATCCGCTGCGGAAACGCGAAGACTTTCCTGTCGGGGTGTATCATGGCGGAAGCTGGCCCGATAAAGAGTAAAATGGTCTGTCAGTGGCACAGCCCGCGGAAATTCGGCCCATCCGGAAGTCCGGCGAAATACGAGTCACTGAATCGGAGTTCCTTGAATGAAGAAGTGTCGGCGGTGTTCAAATCCTGCCACCCTGCATATTACGGAAATTCACGACGGCCACGCCGTTGCCATCCATCTGTGCGAAAAGTGCGCGCGGGAGTACCTGAAGGACGAAGATGAGTCCGGCCATACCAGCCCGGCAGCCGAACTTGCAGCGAAACTGGAGCAGCTTGCGTCTGAAGAAGGCGAAGATGCTCTGGCAGCCCTGAAGTGCCCCAACTGCGAAATCACGTTCAACGAATTCCGCGAACACGGCCGGCTCGGATGTCCCACGTGCTATCAGGAATTCCGTCAGGAACTGCTGCCGCTGCTGGAAAACATCCACGAGGATTCTCACCACGTCGGCAAGCGCCCACTGCGGTCTCCGGAACAGACGCCCGAACAAACCGAAGTCATTCGTCTGCGCAAACAACAGCGTGACGCTGTAGAACGCGAAGAGTACGAACGAGCCGCCGAGCTGCGTGACAGAATCGCCGAAATCGAATCGATGCTGCACCGCCTGCCCGGCGGCATCCCCGACGCACCGGGATGAGGACTTTCCGCCGGGCAACTGCGAGCGGAACGCATGGCGACAGCCACGGCACACTGTACAATTCCGGGACGTACGGAGTTCTGACCGAACTTCTGCGCCATTCAACCCGAAGGACGAATACTCGGTGGCTGAAAACGGAGACAAATCGTTCTGCCTCGCCGAACTGGCCAAAACCAGCGGCCAGTGGCTCAACGGAGACGGACCGGAATCTGATATCGTGATTTCCAGTCGCATTCGGCTGGCTCGAAACGTCGCCGGTTATCCGTTTATGTCGAAAGCCGACATGGACATCCGCCAGCAACTGGTCGATTCTCTGCGAACCACTGTGCTGGCCGTGACTCCCGAACATCACCTGCACTTCGTGGACGTCGCCGCACTGGATGAACTCGATTCTCAACTGCTGACCGAACGACAGCTTATCAGCCGCGAACTGGCCAAATCGGCCGGGCCGCGAGGTGTCGCGATCGGCGAAGGTGAACACGTCAGTGTGATGCTGAACGAAGAAGATCATCTGCGAATGCAGGTGATTCACAGCGGCTTCGCGCTGCAGGAATGCTGGCGTACGATCAACGCTCTGGATGACGCGATCGAGTCGCACACCGCTTTTGCGTTCGACGACGAATTCGGCTACCTGACTGCCTGCCCGACCAACGTCGGCACGGGCATTCGAGTCAGCGTGATGCTGCATCTGCCTGCCCTGCGGCTGACTCGCGAAATTCAAAAGGTGCATCAGGCGTCACAGAAAATCAATCTGGCTGTGCGCGGCCTGTACGGCGAAGGCAGCCAGGCGATGGGGGACTTCTATCAGATCTCGAATCAGATCACGCTGGGCAGCAGTGAACAGGATCTGATTGATAACCTCTCCGAAGTCGTGCCCAATATCATCGGCTACGAACGTCGCGTGCGGGAACTGCTGTGCCGCGACAATAAGGCGACTCTGGACGACCAGATCGCACGAGCCGTCGGAATTCTGACCAGCGCCCGCTCCATCAGTTCCGAAGAAACGATGCACCTGCTGTCGAGCCTGCGGCTGGGAATCAATCTCGGTCTGGTTCCGGATATCGACATCCCCACAGTGAACGAACTGTTCATCCACACGCAGCCGTCGCATCTGCAGAAACTGCACGGTGGCCCGCTGAAGACCTCCGACCGCAACGAAGCCCGAGCCGACTACCTGCGCAAGCGTCTGGCGTCAGCGAACTAAGCAGACATTGGCGGTCGCTGCGGATACGCACGCCGCCGGTTCAGTTCTCGCGGCGAGCAGCGCGACTGAAGTCGGTTTTCTCGCCGGACGGCCGCGGTGCTTTTGAAGACCCGTACCGCGTCGTCAACCCAACTGCAGTTTTGCAGTTCGCCATGTGCGGGAATGACCTGTCCATTCGTAGACGTAGAACAATGCTAATTCTCGCGGCAGAGGGGATTGCCCCGACGCCGCCATGTCAGCGAAGTCAAGGATCTGTCGCTCAACAAGGCGGCAAGCGACAACGCGCTCATGCTCAACAGCGAATACCAGCAGACAGTAGCCGTCACTTTCCCCGATCTTGCGCGGAATAGTACATGCGTTCAACGCAGGCACATACTTCTCAATCTCTGCGACCTCTGTATACGGGCCGAATACAAATATTTGGTTCCAGGCATCATCGAATATCGCTGGAAGTTGAAATGGACGCCTCGTTCTCTGGAATGCCTTCACTTCAGCCGCCAGTTGGCGTTCGAATCGGTCTTCGTCGCCGAACCGCCAGAAGTGACGCGATGCCACACACACGGTGATCGCCACAATCACCGATGCCAAGACTAAAAACAATCGGACCCAACGTTGAGAGAGGCGAAGTGGCATTCTAATCGCATATCACAAGAGAATATCACAGTGGACAGTCCATCTGTCACGTTGTCCTGGCCTGCCTCTCTTTCGAAACGAGGGTTCGAGGCCAAGCGTTGAGGCGGTACTTGTCTGCCAATGAGTATGACTGGATGGAGTAGTGCGAGCAAGGCTGTGACGCAGGGCCACTTTAGCGTGCCCATTTTTTTGCAAAGGTACTGAAATTTGTGAGATGTCCGTGCTGCCGCTCAGTTAACGCCGATTGTTCACGCGACTCCGATCCCGTCGCTGCGATTCGACGGGACCGGAGTCCCGTCGTTCGAAGTCTTGAATAGTCCTGGTTAGCGGAGAGGGTTGCGGTCGCGGTGACTGCTCACGTTCAGATTGCCGTCATCGCCGATAATCACCGTAACGGCTCCCGCGTCGCTGGTGAACAGAATGTTCTGGGCCATCGGGAAAACGCTGCTCATGTAGTCGCTCGATCCGGAGTCTCGCGAACTGACGATGACATATTCCGGGGCTGCAATCGCTGCCAGCGCTGGTGTGTTGGAGGCCTTCGATCCGTGGTGGGGGCTAATCAGGACATCGACGCTGTGCAGGTGCGGCAGCAGTTCCTGCAGCGCGGCTCCTTCCAGATCTCCTGGAAAACAGATCGTTCTTTTGGCGGATTTCAACAGGACCAGCAGGCTTTTCTCATTGTCCTCGACGTCCGGCGGAAGCGTTGCAAGATTCGCCTGCAGCAGTGTCAGCGTCGCTGAGCCGACTTCGCACGAATCGCCGTTCACGGCGACTCGTACCGGCACGCCGCGTTCTTCTGCGCTCTGGCGCACCGCGATCGCTGCCGGCGACTCGCTGTGCAGGAAGTCCTGAGCCAGCAGAATTTCGCCCACAGGAATCCGAGGCAGAATGCCACCGAGGGCGTTGAAGTGATCCATATCGGCGTGAGAGATCAGGATGCAGTCCAGGCGGCGGTAACCTCGCGTCCAAAGAAAACGGCAAATGATGTCCGCCGCACGGTCGCTGCGATTCATCGCTCCCGCATCTATCAGCATGACACGGCCGTCACCAGCTTCCACAACGGCCGCGCTGCCGTGTCCGACGTCCAGAATCGTGCAGCGAACACCAGCCACGTCCGGCACCTGGTCGCTTAACCTGAATCCAACAAGCACAATGACCAGCACGCTGACCGCTGCCAGCCGTCTGATCGGTCGCAACGGAGCAATCAGCGCGCAGAGCAGCAGCGAGTAGAACGCCGGAACGAACCAGCGAGGCAGGTCGGCGATATACAGATGGCCGACATTCCAGCGTGCGGTCATGTGGACGACCGCCAGCAGAAGTTCCAGCGCTGTCGAGAACGCGTATCCCGGAAGCGGAGCGGCGACGGGCAGCAAAAACCCCGTCAGCAGCAACAGAAATCCCAGCACCAGTGTCAGCGCCGTGAATGGAATCAGCAGCACGTTAATCAGCAGGCCGACCGGCGACACCACATGAAACTCCGACGCGACCAGAGGCGTGGTCAGAGCGAGGATGGACAGCATCTGACGGTATCTCAGGCTCAGTCGTTTCCCGATGACACGGCCCAGATCGCGCAGCCTGTCGCGGAGAGTCAGCGCGTCGGGCGGAGCTTCCCGGTCGCCGTCGTCCGCTGCATTGCGACTGGATACCCAGCCCAGAGCAGCCACGGACAGGAACGACAACCACGCTCCGGTATCGAACACCAGTCCCGGCTGCCACAGCAGCATCAGCAAAGCCGTCAGACTTAGCAGTGACGGCGTCGAGACATCGCGACGGCAAAGCTGGCCGGCAACAAACAGCAGAAAGAACACGGTGGCTCGCACAACCGACGGGCGCAGGTCCGTCATCAGCGCATAGATCACGCAGACGACGGCGGTGATCAGCAGAGAACGCGTCCACGGCACCAGCAGCAGATTCATGACGCGCATCAGAAACAGGCACAGGATTCCGACATGCAGCCCCGAAATCGCCAGCAGATGCATTGCTCCGCTGGAGATGAAGGCCGTTTCGACTTCGTTGCTCAGTTCATTGCGATCGCCGAGCAACAGAGCCATCGCGACGCTGCGAGCCTCGCCCCGCAGTTGTCGCGTCAGGATCGACTGAGCTTCGTGCCGCAGATGTGTCAGCCAGTATCCTGCTGTGGCGGGGCCGGCCGCATGCAGAATTTCCACTGCGTGCGGGTGATTGATGTAAACCAGCGCGGCGGTGTGCTGCCGCTGCAGGAATTCAGGGAAGTGGAATTCACCGGGATTGCCGGGAGGCGCAGGCCAGTCGAGAGTTCCCGTCAGGCGGATGGCGTCGCCGGATGTGAGTTTCGACGAGGCGTCGGCGTCGATGTAGACACGGCACCGACCGGACACGGGTACCGGCCCGTCGAGCGTCTCGACAGCGCTCACATCGATGGTGAACCGAGTTTGTTCGTCCGATCCATACATTCGCGGCGACATTGGAGACGACGGACGCTGATGAACCACCGGCACCGATGTGATCGTTGCAACCAGATTCACCGTGGCAGAACCGTCGCGGCACAGTTCACGCAGCGGTTCGCGATCCGACTGGAGCGCGGAGACGTTCCATCGCAGCGCACCGGCGAGCAGCATCAGGCACAGCAGACATGCGGTGATCGTCCGCGTCTGCCGCAGCGTCATGGCCACGCACGTCGCTGCCAGTGCGACCAGAGCTGCCACCAGCACAGCCGTTCCTGACAACGTGAACCGGTCTGCGACAGCGATTCCTGCGACAAACGCGATTGCCATCACGGCCGTTGCGGGAAGGGGCGATGCAACTGCTGTCGATGCAGGTGTGTGAGTCTCGGGACTTGCTTCGTCGGTGTTCACGGTGAGGAGTTTCGGCGGCGCGGCCGGTTTTCCAGCATGGGCGTCAGCTCCTCGACAAAATCGTTGACGTCCTTGAATTCGCGGTAGACCGAAGCAAAACGCACGAAGGCGACTTTGTCCAGATCACGCAGTGCATTGAACACCATCTCGCCGATCTGGCGGGAGGGCACTTCCCGCACGCCGTCTTCATACACCGACGCTTCCACCGCACCGACAAGCTGATCGATCTGTTCGTTGCTGACCGGTCGCTTGTAGCAGGCCTTCTCAATCCCCGCGCGAATGCGACTGCGATCGAAGGGAACTCGCGTGCCGTCCTTCTTGATGACCTTGACCGGTGATTCTTCGATGCGTTCGTAGGTCGTGAAGCGACGTTCGCACTTCAGACATTCGCGCCGCCGCCGAATGGAAAAGTCCTGACTCGTGCGTGAGTCGATGACCTTGGTCTCATCGTGTTGACAGTAGGGACAGCGCATGCCGCAGGTTTTCCGGAAGCCGCAGGCACGCCGGTACTGACTTGTCTGAGGCCGCGGGATGATAACATGCCGTCGCGCTGAATCGTAGCCGCGGCCCGGCGAGACACGACGTGTGTTCCCGCGGCGGGCTGCACCAGGACAACCTGTTTCTCTGCAGGACGCAGGACGACAGATGCTTCAGCCTCGGCGAGTCAATGCTGCCAATGCCAAACCATCCGACGGAATCACCATGCATCGCGGGGACTTCATCAAACGTCTGCGGCAACGTTCCGGTGTGTGGGACGTCGCTGTCATTGGCGGGGGAGCAACAGGCATCGCGATTGCTCTTGATGCGGCGACGCGAGACCTCGATGTCGTGCTGCTCGAACAGGCAGATTTTGGCAAAGGCACGTCCAGTCGCAGCACCAAGCTGATTCACGGCGGCGTCCGCTACCTGCGACAGGGCAACATCACACTGGTCCGGGACGCGTTGCGCGAACGTGCTCTTCTGCGAGTCAACGCGCCTCATCTGGTGCAGGACCGACGGTTTCTGATCCCCTGCCACACCTGGTGGCAGCGGTGGTTCTACTGGTTCGGCCTGAAGATGTACGACTGGCTGGCGGTCCGTGACAGCTTCGGGCGATCGCGAGGCGTCTCCGCGCCGGCAGCTCGCGAACTCGTGCCCACTCTGAAGCGTGACCTGCTGCGAGGCGGAGTTGTCTATCATGACGGGCAGTTCGACGACACCCGGCTGCTGATTCACATGGCCCGCACGGCCGCAGAAAACGGAGCCTGCCTGGTCAATTACATGCCGGTCAGCGGCATCAGCGAAAACGACGAGGGAAGAATCACCGGAGTCACGACAACGGACCTGGAAACCGGGGAAACGTTTTCCATTGCGGCCCGCTGCGTGGTGAATGCCGCCGGACCGTTCTGCGATGCTGTCCGACACATGGACGATGCCGCCAGTGAACCAATGCTCGTCGTCAGCCAGGGAGTTCACATTGTGCTGCCGCGGCGGTTCCTGCCAGGCGACACCGCAATCATTGTCCCGCAGACGTCGGACGGTCGAGTGCTGTTCATTATTCCCTGGCACGATCATGCCATCGTTGGTACGACCGATACACCTATCGATATCGCGACGCCGGAACCGTCGGCCCGGCCCGAAGAGATTCAGTTCCTGCTGGACACCGCAGCGGAATACCTCACCGATCCGCCGACAGTCAGCGACGTGCTTAGTGTTTTCACCGGCATCCGGCCTCTGGTGAAGGGCGACCCATCGTCGCGCACTGCATCGCTGTCGCGCGATCACGTCATCCGAGTTTCACCGTCCGGCCTGGTCACAATCACCGGCGGGAAATGGACGACCGCTCGCCGGATGGCTGAAGACTGCGTCGACCGGGTTCTTCGCGAGACCGGAATCAGCGCGGCTCCATGCCGGACGAAAACTCTTCGGCTTCACGGCTGCCCGACCGAAGCAGACCACACAACGCCGGAAGGCAATACCGCCATCGAACACAGTCGACGCTGCTACGGCACCGACCTGCGTGAAATCGAACGCATCGAAGCCGACTCACCGCAACTCGCCGAGCCGCTGCACGAACAGTTGCCTGTCCGGGGTTCGCACGTCGTCTGGGCCGTACGGCACGAGATGGCGCGGACGCTTGAGGACGTGCTGGCCCGACGGACACGCTGTCTTTTCCTGAACGCGCAGGCCACACTCACGATTGCAGACAAGGTGGTTCAACTGATGGCCACAGAACTCGGCACGGACGACGACTGGTGCCGGTCGCAGCTCAACATTTTTCGAACCGTCGCGGCGCACTTCCTCCCGCCGGACACACTTTCTTCCCCCCGCTTTTTCGGAGATCAAGACGATGCATCCGTCACTCGCTGAGTTCATCGGGACGATGTTGCTCATCCTGTTCGGCAACGGTGTTGTGGCGAACGTCGTGCTGGCTCGTACCAAAGGCAACGCTTCCGGATGGATTGTCATCGCCGCAGGCTGGGGAATTGCCGTCTTCGTCGGAGCCTTCTGTGCCAGCGAATTCAGCGGTGCTCACCTGAATCCTGCCGTCACTGTGGCAATGGTGCTGGCCGGTAAACTCAGTACGGCCACGGGAGCTGCCTACATTGTGGCTCAGCTGACCGGAGCAATGGCCGGAGCAGTGCTGGTCTATGCGTTCTACCGCGAACACTTCAAAGTAACCGAAGATGCCGACGCAATGCTCGGCTGCTTTTGCACAGGTCCTGCCATTCGCAATCTTCCGCAGGCATTCTTCTGTGAAGCTGTGGGCACGTTTGCTCTGATTCTTCCCATCTTTCTGATGGCTACGCCCAGTCTGATTCAGGGAGCCGAAGCGACCGACACCGACCCGGTGCTGGGGCTGGGATCAGTGGGTCTGCTGCCCGTCGGTCTGCTCGTTTTCGGGATCGGATTGTCGCTCGGCGGAACCACCGGCTACGCCATCAACCCGGCCCGCGATCTCGGCCCGCGCCTGATTCACGCGCTGCTGCCGATCGCCGGAAAGCGCGACAGCGACTGGCAATACGCCTGGGTCCCCGTGGCTGGTCCTGTTGCCGGAGCCGCCGTCGCTGCCGGGCTTTACGCGATGATTCGCCTGTGAGACGAAAAATTTCTGCGACACGCGGTTCATCACGCGTCTGATGTCGTCTTTGATGAAAGAATGCAGTTCCTGAACGCACTTCCTGTATCGCGTTGGTTTATCATCCGGCGTCGGACCACGGCGCGGCAGGTCCGCGCGTGTGCGCGGCGCAATGCGATTCCGGCCCAACGGGCCAGCCGTTCATCCAGCCTGGGGCATCGCCCCAGGAAACCGGCGCAAGAACACGCAAAGTCCCAACGGGACGGCCGTTCGAACTGCCGTCCCGTTGGGACTCCGTCCCGCGGTGGTGCGCTACCTGGCACGTTGTGCCAGGCTGGATGAATGGTCGTCCCGTTGGGACTGAATCGCTGAATCGCACGCGTGACCGAACACGACGCGGGGATTGCGATTCCGGGCCGATGCATTGCGACTGCGGCCCAACGGGCCAGCCGTTCATCCAGCCTGGGGCATCGCCCCAGGAAACCG
>CAZHET010000181.1:0-3806 GCA_964531585.1 uncultured Planctomycetaceae bacterium
CAGCGTCTACCGAGGCACGCCCTTCGGGACTCGCTCGCCGCGCGTCTCCTTCTCCGCCGACGGGCGCCAATGGACCTCTCCCAGGAAACTGCTGGCAGAGGATCATTGGTTGTGGCGCGCGACCTGGCATGAAGATTGGGCGTGGAGCGTCAGCAAGCTGGGTGAAGGGAACGACCCGCGCCGCGGCATGCTGTACCGCAGCCGTGACGGACTCGACTGGGAGTGGATCACGGGCGACAACCGGGACACTGCACTTTGCCATTTCCAGCAGTACCACGCCACCGAATCCTCGATCAACTGATAAATCCACGCGTCTGTATTCCTGCGATCAATCCCAGACGATTGTGTGTGTCCCCATAATTCCACCACAACGAGAAACGGTCACGTGCGGCGTCGATAGACAGCGACGTGCCTGATATCCGCTCTTTCGATCGTGGGCACCGTTTTCACTTCGTATTCCGCCAGCTTTTCGAGCAGCTCCAGCGGGAATTCTGAATTCGGGATGAACCCGCGCTTATGCGGCATTGCGACCAGAATTTCGGAAGGTCGCGTATCGGATGTCAGCACCGCGTTGTTCTCTGCCCAGTGGAAGAACACGTCACTGGCCAGCAGCACATCGCATTCAGACCAATCGAGTGCCTTCGTATCGCCCATCACGGGTTCAATCACGACGTTGTTCAGTGCCGCATTCAGCCGGCACGCCGTGAGAGCATTGGGGTCGATCTCACTGGCTATGACTCGCGCTGCTCCGCAACGAGCTGACGCGATGGAAGCCAGTCCACAACCGGCGCCAAAATCGATGACGCGTTTGCCGTCAACAAGTGCGGGATGATCGAGCACATACCGAGTCATCGCCTGCCCGGCCGCCCACGCGAAAGCCCAGTACGGAAAAATGTCGTCACCCATCGCCCCGGAATCATCTTCGCACCACGGCCCGCTCAGCCGCAGCAGCCGCACCTGCAGTTCTGGGACAAGCTCCAGCGTGAAGACCTCCGTGTTGTCGACAATCTCTGCTTCACTGTATTCCGGCATCGTCGACCTTTCGAAGACGGTTGTAGCGATGTTCGACCGCTGCGGAGCTGAGCGATTTGTTGTTCGCCACGGCGTCGTTTCACAGCGCCAGGTTGACCGGATTGTCGGACGCAAATCGATCTACCGCAACACCATCGGCGTGCGCGTGAGAGCAACGGGAAAATCTGACGAATCCGGCGTCCCGCGCAGCTCGCCGAGTTTGCGGTGAAAAAGTGCCTGCCTGGCCTCGTGGCCACGGGACAAAACCGCGAACGCAACGTTCCTTCGTCAGCTGTCAGGTCGCGATACGGGCTCTTCTGTCTGGTTTCCCGCGCCTATCACGCATGCCTGCGGGTGTCTGATGCGGATTCCGCTTTGAATCACTGCGGATTCGTGCAAGAATCGGCACCGGGTGAGCGATCCTGCGAAATACCATGGTGCCGATTGCGGAGTGCCGACATGTGGAAAGTAACCGGCGGAGCGACTCGTGACTGCGAGGGCCTTGTGCGACGAAGCTTCGTGCAGGCCGGAGTCCTGGGGCTTGGTGGACTGAGTCTGCCCGCGTGGCTTCGCTGCCGGACCGCGGCAGCCGGCGAGAATCCCCTGACCGATCCCGGTCGATCCGACACCAGCGTGATCCTGATCTGGATGAGCGGCGGACCGGGGCATCATGAAACGTGGGATCCCAAGCCGGATGCCGTCGATCAGTATCGCGGTCCGTTCGGCGCAATCGACACCAGCGTTCCCGGCATTCAGTTCAGTGAGATGCTGCCCGAACAGGCGAAGATCGCAGAACACATCGCCGTACTGCGAAGTGTGAACCACGGCACCGGCGATCACACAAAGGGCAATCACTGGATGCTGACCGGTTTCGAAGGACCGGACTTCAATAAATCTGACAACAAGATTCAGCGCCGGCCGAGCATGGGTTCGGTCGCCGCGGCGATTCGCGGAGCCAACGTGCCGGGAATGCCGCCGTACGCCGCGGCTCCTCACCTGCGAGGCGGGACCGACAACTTCTTTCACTACGCGGCCTACATCGGCGGCGTTCACAATCCGTTTGTTGTAAATTCCGATCCTAACGAAGACAGTTTTCGAGTTCGTGATCTGACTCTTTCCGGCGGTCTGACGTTCGATCGGCTGGAAGGTCGTCGCGAACTGCTGACGACGCTCGATCAGCATCGACGGCAGGTCGACCGGCAAATGGCCGACATGAGCGACCACCAGCAGGCCGCGTTCAGTCTGCTGACCGGATCTGCGGTGCGGGATGCCTTCGATATTTCGCAGGAATCCGCAGCCGTGCGAGACTCCTACGGTCGGCACACATTCGGACAAAGCGCGCTGCTGGCTCGCAGGCTGGTGGAACGCGGCGTGACGTTTGTGACCGTGAATACTCAGCCGTGGGATCATCACGGCACGGCGAATCGCCTGCCAACCGAAGTCGGTGCGAAGCAGTTGATTCCACCGGCGGACAAAGCCATTGCCGGCCTGATTCGTGATCTGGTTGACCGCGGTCTGTATGAGAAAACTCTGGTCGTGGCGATGGGCGAATTCGGGCGGACTCCAAAGATGAATTCCGCGGCCGGTCGAGATCACTGGGGTCATGCGTTCAGCGTCATCATGGGCGGCGGCGGACTGAAGACGGGACTTGTCGTCGGCGCTTCGGACGAACACGGAGCCTACGTGACGGACCGGCCGCTGAGCCCTGAAGACGTCGCCGCCACGGTCTATCATCATCTGGGCATCGACGCTCGCCTGACAGCGCTTCCCGATCAGACCGGCCGGCCGCGATACCTGGTCGAACACGGCGAACCGATTCGAGAACTGCTGAGTTGACGCTGCCCCTGGTTCACGGCTCCGTCATTCCCGCGGGAATGAAAAAGGGGTCAGGAGTCTTTTTCAGGAACGGCCCGGAGGGTGCTTCGCAAAAAAGACTCCTGACCCCTTTTCCCGCCTCCCAACACACAGCGTTGCATTCCGGCAACCTGGATCGCGCAGATTGCTGCAAAAAAGCCACGCACATTTCGGTGCCGAAGTGACGTTGGCAGGAATCGCCGCACGTAAGTGCTGTCTGACAATCCGTTTAGCGCTGGTATTAGAAATTTTGAACCAGGCGTCCCGTTACGGTGCGACCTTTGCAACGTTCGTTTCTCACCCTCAACCCCAGAGGCCCCTCAACACAGACACCCGTTTGTCCTTCGTTGCAGGATTGGCACTTCGACTATGAATCAGAAGAAACGTCAGCGACTCAACATTCAGACGGACGGAGAAACGGCCACTGTCGGTCTGGACTGCATTGAGATCTGGGATGGAGCCGATCTGGCACTTCTTCGCGAAGTCCTGACGGAACTCATCGCGGAAAGCGGCTTCCGGTCGATCGGCGTCGACCTGGCGTCGGTGAAGTACATTCCCAGCGGATTCTTCGGAATGCTGTACGAATGGTACGAAGACGGAATCCACATCCACCTGCACTCGCCGCAGCCGAACGTGGAACAAATGCTGTGGTTTCGCATGTTCTTCAAGCGAACGGACGACGGTGATTTTCTGCTGTGCGACAAGGAGATTCGCGACAATACTCCGGGCGAACAGGTGGAATACCATCGGCGCGAATTCCACGACGACGAGGATGCGTCCGACGAAGAAATCGATTCCGTCCGCTTCGGCGTTTCCACGTCACTGACGACCGACGACTGATCGGCAGCTTACAGCCGGCTGTGGACAGGCTGCCGCGGCCCGAGTTCGACGCTCCGCGGCGTCATTTTCCGGCAATCAACGCCGTGGCACCTACCGCGGCG
>CAZHET010000181.1:3816-11393 GCA_964531585.1 uncultured Planctomycetaceae bacterium
CGGGCGGATGCGGGACATGTAGCGGATCAGATCCGGCGTCAGGTCCGCCGCCGATTGCTGCACGCAGGTTGCGAATTCTGTCCGCAGCAAGTCGGGACTCACGGCAACCACCGGCTGGCGAGCCTGCATCGAAATCGCCAGACGGTTGAACGCATCGCGGTTGCGGCGAATCAGAAAGTACGACAGCGCCCACCCTTCGGCATAAGCGGCGGCCACGTCATCGGACGACTGAAACGCCAGGTTCGACGTCGTCAGAGCATCCAGCGGAACGGACAATTCGCCGCCGGTCGCGGCAACCTGAAAGTTCTGCAGATGAAGCGGACTCGTGCGGCCAGGGCCGGTCCACAGCAGCGAACCTCGATTGGCGACACCTTCGAAGTACACGGCCAGACCTTCCGTCAGCCACAACGGATTGTCGGCGTAGCGAACCTGCAGACCGCTGTTGAACGCCAGTTGATGCACGGCTTCGTGGACGATCGTTTCGACCTGCCGACTTTGCCCCTTCAGATATCGCACGAGATCGCGGCGGGTCTCCGCATCACCGGCCGGAATGTCTTCCGGCAGCAGCATCTGATTGAAGCGGACGGAGTAGTAACCGGGAACGCTGGTGAAATCGACGTCCGGGTGCTGCTGCTGAGCGAACTGCCGGTACTGTTCCGGAGCACGGAAGATGATGACCGGCAGTGCGATGGCGGGCTCGGAAACGGAGACCGGCGATTCGTCCCAGAATGCGAAGTACTCATCGGCGACTTTCTCCAGCAGTTCCGCCACGAACGCCGCGTACTCGTCAGACCCGTTCGAACACACCAGAAAGCGCTTCGTCGGTTTCACAGCGAATCCTCCGCCGAAACTCCGCAACAGTTCTGCGGACAGTTCTTCCACCGACAGATAGCGGAATGGTTCTGTCAGCGCTGTTTGCTGCTTGATTGAGCCGGGGGTGATCTGATGCAGCCAGGCGTTGCGTTCTTCGAACAGATGCGTCCCGGAGGAGTCCGTGGCCAGCAGGCGAACGTTGAGCTGGCGTTCTTCCGAGCCGACGACT
The DNA here is from genome assembly GCA_964531585.1 of uncultured Planctomycetaceae bacterium. GTDB lineage: Bacteria > Planctomycetota > Planctomycetia > Planctomycetales > Planctomycetaceae > JAWKUA01. Next base: position 4,859 of record CAZHET010000181.1, read on the forward strand.
GCCGTGATTGATTCGAGCGGCCGCGGCTCGTCGTCGTCGGCTTCCTGAGCGATCACGGCGGCGCATCCCAGCGCAACGCAAACGATGGCGAGCAGTCGTGGTGCGATGGAGGTCCGCCGTCTGCCGCGGCCAGTCGATTGAGCGTGGCACGGCCTGCCAGTGATGGGCCGGTTCAACAAAACGTCAGGCTCCCGGAGTCGGACAAATCGCGATGATCGGTGCGAACCATTTTTCGTAGCCGCCGCCTCGAAAGATACCCGAAACCGTGAAACAGTCGGCGACCGTTGCGGCATCTGAATTCCAGCACCCGCCGGTGATGACGCAGTCGTCAATCAGAAAACCGTCCTTCTTCGCACTGCAGGCAGTGGCGTCAGACGACCACAACAGCGGCTCGGCACCGTCCGTCTGCAAGAGAATCGCGCGGCCACCGGCAGCCGACGCGTTCGGTTGTAATGCGACCAGACACGCCGTCGGCATTGACTGCGGCACTTCATCACGATTCAACACGATGCCTGTGTAGAAACCGGTAATGACTTCCTGCGGCAGCATGTGATTCAGCACGGTGCGAGCGGCCTGCCCGGCAGCGTCGGCCAGCGGGGCACCGTTCGCACATCGCTGACGGAAACGGTCGATTGCCGCGGAATCGATGATGGCCTGCATATCGACAGCCGTCCGGCGAAAGTAGCCTCCCGTTTCCAGAAGCAGAGATTCCACCATCGGCGTCATTTCGCCCGTGCGGATCACGCCGGTGACCAGATCCTGCAGAAACTGCTGTGTCAGAGTTTCCGACGGGTCGAGGTCAGGTGGTTCGAAGCGGTGACGGCTCTCCCTGGAAAGTTGCTGAAACAGGGCGGATCGTTGTTCGGCCGGCACATGATGAACCAGCGCCGAATCTTCCAGTGCTCGAGCGGCCTGCTCCGGCGACGCGTTCACGACGGACGTCAGAAACGCGTGGATCGATTCGACGCACTGGCGGGCTCGGTCGGCAGGCTGCTGCTTCGGCTGACGGTGAGTCAGCGAGAGCTTCAGATCCAGCCGGTGTTCCACGTCTTCCTTCCACCGCGTGACGTCCTGATCCTTCACTCCGTGGATGAACTCCGTGAAGAAGTGTTCCAGTTGCTTTGCGATCTGCTCACGCTGTTCGCGAGTCAGCATGGCGGGATCGCTGATTCGCAGGCCGGCGGCTTTGTGTTCGGCCAGGCAGCGGTACAGGTAGATGCGATCGTATTCGCTCTTCAGCGGCAGCGCCGTCACCAGCCGCAGCGCTTCCTTCAGTGATTCGCGAGACAGCGGAAATCGCTGTGTCAGTTCGGCAATCTCCGCACCCAGAACCCACGACGGATCTCGCTGGCGATGTCCCGGACCGTACACGTTGGACACTTCGACGCCCAGCACCGTGACGATGTCGTGCAGCACGGCGATAGCCTGACGGTCGACGACGTTTTCCACGAACCGGGTCGCGCCACGACGACCGATTTCCGTCGCCAGCCACCAGGCACCGATGGTGACCGGATTCGCGCCGGCTGCGAACCGGCCGATGTACGCCCCGCGGCTCAGATAGGCCAGCCACGGCGCTGCCTTCTGATAGGTTCCGTAACTTGAAACGGCTTTGCGAACGTAACCGTACAAAGCGTTGATGTTGTACTGCTGAACGTCCAGCGGCAGTTGTTCCAGCACGACCAGTACGTGCAGACAAACGCGACTGGCGGCACGGGCAAGCTGTTCGAAGCTGGTTTCCAGCAGGGGATTGCGGCTGTCGGGCGAATAAACGCGAGCCACCCGCTGAATCAGTTCGAAAACTTCCTGCCGGATCGCATCGCTGTCGACGCGGTTGCTGACCCAGTACCCGTTGGCGCGAATCTTCTCGTAGACGCGGCGGGCTTCGGCTTCCAGGATCTGAGTCACCTGTCGATCCTGTTCCGACAGCCGCGTCACGCCGGATTCGCTCAGGTGCCGGTCCGCGTCGGCATGCGGATATTCCATGAATTCGTGGAATCGTATAAAGCGACCGGCGAGTTCCCGCTGGCGATGTTCCAGGCGAGTCGTTTCTTCTTCCAACTGTCTGCCGACCTGCTGACGCAACAGCTCGAATTCTTCTTTCTGCTGTGTGATTTGCCGGGCCTGATCGTCGGGATCTGTGGCAGCAGACCGCGATCGAAGGAGGATCAGACTGCTGAGCGTGATTGCGGCTCCGGCGATCAGTCCACCCACAAAGATGCCGGATCGCGGTGCCGCGGTGAATGCGGTCAGCAGCATCAGCAGCACGCCGCCAACAATCGCGGCAGTGGGTTTCCATGGCCAGGCGGACGACATCCGGAAAGCTTTCACTCGACACTTCAACAGCGAGTCCGACAAATCGTCTTCAGGAGACGCATGATGCATGTTCTCAGTAAGCGGATTCGTCGTACAGTCGTTCGCCGAATGTGGCCGGTGATTCGGTCGTCCCCGCGCCGCGACAGGAAATTCGCTCGGCGCAAAAAGAAGCACGGCTCGAAGTTCACGAGGAACCTGAGCCGTGCTTCCCGAAACAGGAGACCGATTCGGGATGCGAGAAGAGTTCTCAGCGGGTGAGGTGTTGATTTCGCAGGGCGAGTGACGCAGAGATGAGCGGAGTCGAAACCAACGGCAGGAAACAGGCAGGACAGCCGACGGCTGTGGAGAATTCGCGGGAGCGATGCCCGACTCAGTCCGGCCGGGGGAAGCCGGACACTGGTCGGTTGCTACCGGACCGTTTGCTGCAAGGCGAACGATCTCACACGATCTTAGTAGTATGCCTTTTCGCCACGGCCAGGGCTGTTGCAGGTGATGTCGCAGGCGCCGTCGCATTCATCCACAAAGTCCAGGAACGTGCTGCCAACAGCTTCGCCTTTGTGGCCGCTGGCCAGAGTGTAGTAGTACGTCTGATTGATGGCTCCGATTGCGGATCCCAGGTCTTCCAGTTCTTCGTTGACGCCGTAGGACAGTTCGGTCAGGCCGACGATCATGCCGATCACCAGGATGGTGCCGACCAGGACCAGTTCGGCCGAAACAATGAAACCGTTTTCGTCGTTCTTCAGTGCAAGCAGCAGGTTCATGAGCAGTTCTCCTGTTTCGTTGCGAAGCGGAAGCAAGAACCGCAATCGCGAGAGTCGCGTCGGCGTGGCATCGAAAACGCTTCGACGCTGCCTGACGCATCTGTCAGATTCGGGCTATAACAACCGGTGTCTGTCGCTGTTGGGTTGTTGAACGATACGTAAAGCACGGGCGATGCCAAAACGTCAATCGTGTTTGGATTCTTTGACAGAATGCCAACCCGCTCGCGACGTAAGTGATGCCGCAAAAGGCTGTTGCAGAGATTTCCGGCAACTGTGGCATGTCCGAAGGAACTGAACATCGCCGCCCTCGCGATGTTGCCTGGAATCAACGGCACTTCACGACGTGTGACGTCCGGCGCGGTGCAACTTATTGCCGGGAAGCAGGTTAGAGCCACGCCACAGCGCGGCATCGTTCGTTGCCAAATGTCACCTCTGCCCGGCGGAGTATTCCGTGGCTTGCGCAGTGCCGAACCTGGTGACCAGGATTGAAAGCTGAACGGCAGCAATCCGTGCCTTCTCGTTTCGCCCCATCGATGCGGGCGGCGCTGACGAAGCGGATGGCGGTCTGCGTGCGTGAAGGACGATTCATGGTGGTGAGCCGTGGTTTCGGGTCGCTCCCGCACCGGCGTTCGTCCAAAGCCCGAGTCCGCGCCGGAAATAATTTTGGCGGAGGAATCACCCCATTTGGGTGCCGTCCAGAGCCAAAAACGCGTTAAGATTCTCTTCCCCGCCTCGAACCACGAAGCTGATCCTCCCGCCTGCCTATTTTCTGACCAAGCCACCAGAACAATGGCTGTGCAGACTCCAAATGATTTCCTGAGTCGCCTGCAGAACTGCGGGCTGCTGACTGACACACAGATGCAGTCACTCAGGCAGCAGTTGCAGGACGGCCGGAAGCGATCACTCGAAAAAATTGCCGCGAAGCTCGTGCAGCAACAGTATCTGACGCAGTGGCAGGCGGACCAGTTGCTGAAGGGCCAGAAGTCGTTCAATCTCCAGCAGTACCAGTTGATGGCTCCGGTCGGCCACGGTGGCATGGGGCATGTCTTCAAGGCGCGGGATTCCCGGTCCGGCCAGATCGTCGCCATCAAAGTGATGGCGAAGAGCCTGCTGGACAATGAAACGCTGGTGTCGCGGTTCCGCCGCGAAATCAAAGCCTCCGCGCGACTGAACAGTCCTCATATCGTGAAGGCCATGAACGCCGGAAAGGTCGGCGGGACGGACTTCCTGGTGATGGAATACGTCAACGGGCAGCAGGTCGACCAGATCGCGTCGAAGCTGGGCCGTCTGCCAATCGACCTGGCCTGCGAAATCCTCCGCCAGGCCGCCGTCGGACTGCAGCACGCTCACGAATGCGGCATGGTGCATCGGGACATCAAGCCCGCCAATCTGATGATTCACTGGGAAGCCGATGGCGGCGGTACCGTCAAGCTGATGGACATGGGGCTGGTGCGGCTGACAGAAGAGACTGAGGACCAGTCGGTGACGCGTGCCGGACAGGTGATGGGAACTCCGGACTACATGTCGCCGGAGCAGGGCTGGGATACGTCAAAGGTCGACATTCGCAGCGACATCTACGGCCTGGGCTGTACATGCTTCCGGCTGCTGACCGGGTCGGTTCCGTTCAGTGGAGCGAATCCGCTGCAGGTTCTTAGTCAGCGGCTGCAGCGTGATGCACCTTCCGTCGCCACGTTGCGACCGGACGTTCCAGCCGAACTGGCAACCGCCATTTGCCGCATGACGGCGCGTGATCCGGCCGGTCGGTATCAGACTCCCACCCAGGTCGCCGCTGCCCTGTCGCCATTCTGCACTCCACTGACCCGAACGGCGCTGGACGCCGCGCCCATCTCACACGTCACGCCGGATTCCGGCAGCCGTGACGCCGTCGGCGGCTCGGGCACTGGTGACTCGAGCGAAACGACGGACACAAGAGATTTCGACGGCACGTATCACCAGTTTCTGAAAGACATGCAGGACGGAGCAGCCGTCGATCTGGCCGCTGTCGATGCTGCAGCAGTCGGAGTCCCGGAGAAGCCGACCGGTACCGTTGAGTTTGATGCGACTCTGCCAGCATTGCAGGTGGAAGAACCTGTCTTCTCTGTTCAAAACCGTCGCACGTCACGCTCCGGCCCTCGCCGCGGTCAACTGGCCGGATTCATCATCATGGGCCTGGCCACGCTGGTGCTGATCCTGATCGGCATATTCCTGTGGCAACGCGGCGTCACGCCGTAGCGCGAACATCGCTCCGCTTGCTCGACCTCCCCCCGGTCGGCTGCGCAGAGGGCGTGATTGTTCTGGCACCCCTCCCGGCCGAAGGCGGGGAGGGGGCGCACGAACGTCCGGGCGTGCTGCCGGCGGTTCTACGCCGTGTAACCGGGGCGCTGCGGGCGAGTCATCAGGGCGTTCGCCTGTTCGTCGCCGATGAACTGCTCCTTGTCCGGGTCCCAGTTCAGGTCACGGCCCAGCATCAGCGTGATGTTGCACAGGTGACAGGACGTCATGGTGCGATGATGCGTGTACACATCGGAAATCGGGTCCTTGCGAGTGGCGACACAGTCGAAGAAGTTCTGCATGTGGCCGGTCGGTTCGCCGCGGTAAAGTTCGACGACCTTGTCGTCCAGTTTCCTGCGGTCCGCTTCCGTCAGATCCTCCACCGGCTTGCCGCTCAGTTGGCCGCGATTCACGAAGATGCGGCCGGTGCTGCCTTCGAACAGAATGCCGTTGCCGAAATCAGTCTTGCCGTCTGCTGAGCGGTAATGGTCATTCACCGTCATCCGTGTGCCATTGGCATAGTCCAGAGTCAGGTTGAATTTCGTGGCGACGTTGAACGCGTTCGGCAGCTTCAGTTCGCCAGCGAACCACTTCACGAAATCGAAGTTTTCCGGAACGGCCGGAGTAAACTTGCCGGCTCCGCTGACTTTGGTCGGGCCGGTGTGGTCCACTCCCAGAGCCCACTGAGCGATGTCGATATGGTGAGCACCCCAGTCGGTCATCTTGCCGCCCGAGTATTCAAAGAACCAGCGGAATCGCTTGCGTCGCTCTTCCATGTACAGCGCTTCGGGAGCCGGACCGAGCCACATGTCCCAGTCCAGGCCGGCGGGAGCCTCGGTGGCTTCGAACGGACCGCCCTTTTCAACTCCGCCAATCGCCACGTGAGCCGTCACGTTGTCGCCGATGTAACCTTCATGCACCATCGCCACGGCCTTCAGAAAACGGCGATCGTCCTCGGAACGCTGCTGAGTGCCCACCTGAAACACGCGGCCGGTTTCTTTCACGACTTTGCAGATCTGCTTGCCTTCGTCGATCGTCAGCGTCAGCGGCTTTTCGCAGTACACATCGGCTCCCGCCTTCAGCGCCGCGATGGCGATGGGAACGTGCCAGTGGTCGGGAGTTCCAATCGTCACAATGTCCGGCGTTTCATTGGCCAGCATTTCGCGATAGTCGATGTACATGTTCAGTTG
>CAZHET010000182.1:0-7770 GCA_964531585.1 uncultured Planctomycetaceae bacterium
CTACTCCGCTGACGTCGCAGCCGGCACCAGGCGCACGTAATCCACCGCCACCATGTAGGCTTTGACGGCTTCCGGATTGGCTCCGGAGATTTCCAGCGTCAGGCGGTGGTCTCCGGCGGCGATCGGCAGGTTGCGGTAGGTCAGGACTCCGGTCGTAATGACATCCGGGTTGTTGAAACAATCGATGCCGGCGTCGAGCACTTTGTCGTCCAGCAGCAGACTGACGATGCCGTAGTCGCGGGCTTTGGTGAGCACGATTTCCAGGTCGTAAGTTGCGTCACCGGCAACGGGAACTTCCAGCGACAGGCGGTCGCCCGGCTTGGCTCCGGTCCACCACAACTGATCGCTGCCGCTCCAGTTGTCCTTCGTGAAGCCGCCCATGTCCTGGCTTCGAGCGTCTCCGGCCGTCTTCTCCACGATCTTCATGGCTTCGCCTTCGATCGCACCGGGAACCTTGCCCGTTGCTTTCTCGATCGGTGAGGACGGGCCGGACATGGCGACCTGACCGGGGCTGCCCAGATACGCAATCAGATCGCGAGCTTCTTCGAACGCCAGTTCGTCGAGCTGGCGTTCGGGCATCATGGACACGTCGGACAGAACGCGTTCTTCGATCTGTTTTACGGGCACGACGATTTTGTCATTGATCGTCTGGATCGTGACAGCGCTGTCGGTTTCCTGTTTGAGCAGCCCGCTGACAACTCGACCGTCTTCCAGCACCAGCACGGTCATGCGGTAATCGCGGCCGATGACGGCGCTGGGGTCCAGGACGTTGTGCAGAATATATTCCAGGTTAGCTCGGTTGGAACCCGTGATGTCCGGACCGATGTCGCCTCCTTCGCCGAACAGCTTGTGGCAGTTCTGGCACGTCTTGTTGAAGATTCGTCGACCGTTGCCCGGATGAGCTTTCTTCAGCACGTCCGGAGTCAGCCGGGCGGTCCAGTCGGCAATCAACTGCTGCCGGTCGGCGCTGGATTCACGGACTTCGCCCCAGTGTTGTTTCAGCAGGCCGTTGATGTCCGGGCTGTTGAACGTCAGGATCTGCCGCACGTGATAAGCGTGCAGGTCCGCAGACGGAACGTGGCCGCTGCCGATCGCGTTCAGCAAATCGGTGGTCCATGCCGGTCGAGAAACAAGCGTGCTGATGACGTCTTTGCGAGTCTCTTCGTCGAACTCGGCGTAGCGGTTGAGCAGCGTTTCCGAAACGCGTTCATTGCCGAGCGTACTGAGTGCCTTGACGGCGGACGAACGCAGCGTTCCGTTGTTCAGCACGGCATCGGACAGCAGAATCTTCGCGGACGATGTGTCCTGGCCTCGCACCAGCACGTTCAGAGCCTGCTGACGCCGTTCGACATCCTGCGACGAATCAGCCAGCAGATTGCGCATCCGCGGGAAGACTCGCTGATCGCCGAACAGAATCGCCAGTTGATCGGCTTTGTCGCGAATGCTTTGCTGATCGCTCTTCGCCAGTTTGTCGTACGCCGTGTTCCATGCGTGAGGCATCGGAATACCGACTCGGCCTTCGAACGACGCCAGCATCTCGTCCATGACAAGCTGCTGCATGTCCGGCGTTGGCGCTTTGCCGAGAAGTTCGACAACCGGCGCGATCGTGTCGTCAGACTCGGACGCTCGGCGAATGATGTAACGCGTGACGAGCGGAATCTTCGAATTCTGAGCGAGCTGCATGGCTCGCGCCGGTTCGGCGGGAACAAGCGGTTCTGTGCCGTACCACAGGACGAGCGGAATATTGTGGTCGTCAATATCTTCTGCGTGCCGAGCCAGATTTGCCGCAATCGTCCATCGCTGATCAACCGGCAGCCTCTGAAGAGCTGATGCCAGGTAGAGACGAACCACTGGCGACGAATCGGAAGCAGACATGGTTTCCAGATCTGTCAGCAGCTCGCTGGAAATGCTTTGATCCTCGAGCTGCAACTGGACTGTCCATGCTCGAATGTATTCCTTCCCATCGCGCAGTAGCTGAGCCGCTCGCTGGTCAGTCAATCCGTCGAGGGCGCTTAGCGTCCACAGATATCGCAGTCGATTTTCAGCGGTTCGGCTGTTGTCTGCCGCCCGGCTCCAGACTGTGTCAACGATTTGCGAATCGCTCGCGCGGTCCATCAGCAGCTTGCGAGCCATCCTGACGTACCACTCGTTCCTGGCATCATGCGCGTCCAGCAACTCGCTCGCCGATGGATCGACGAGAAAAGCGGCGTGCAATTTTGCATCGCGGGAATCGTCCGTCTCCGTGTAGCTAACGCGGTAAATCCGGCCATTCGAGCGATCCCAGATTTCCGGATTTGTGCGGTGGCACGCATTGGGATCGTACCAGTCGATCACATACACGCTGCCATCCGGGCCGTATCGCAGATTGATACCGCGATACCAGCGATCGTTCGCCTTCATGAAGTCGCGGCCATGATGACCGACAAAGCCTGACCCTTCGGGTTCAAGAATATCACAGTTGATGCGGTTGCCGTGAATGTTGTTGAAATACATTCTGCCGCGGTATTCGTCGGGCCAGTTGTCGCCGAGATAAATCATGGCACCCGCATGAGCGTGGCCCCCGCCCGCTTCGTCAACGGACGCGTTGATTCCCGGTTCGTGCCCCCACCACGCGTGATCTCGAATGTTGCCGGTATAGTGAGCGTGGTCGGCGATCGTCTTGATGTCGTCGTACGTGAACCTGTTGAAGTGCTGGCCGCCCTGCCGGTGATAACGACCGCCCTGAACCATGTGCCACAAATGAGGAATCACACAGGCACTGATGAACGCCTGGCCCTGTTCATTGAAGTCGACTCCCCACGGATTGCTGGTTCCGTGAGCGAACACTTCGAATTCGTGCCGTTGCGGATGATACCGCCAGACTCCGGCGTTCAGCGGGGTGCGCTGGTCGTCAGGAGTTCCCGGCTTGCCGACGCGGGAATGTGTGAAAACACCGTGGCAGCCGTACAGCCAGCCGTCCGGTCCCCAGATGAACGCGTTCAGCGTCTCGTGAGTATCGTGCCAGCCGAATCCGTCCAGCAGCACGGTGGCTCCTGCGGGAACGTCTTTGGGAAACTGCACATTCTGAACATGCCACTCAGCGGTCGGGGCGTCCGGGACGTCGTCGCCGTCGGCATCGGGAATGAACATCAGATATGGAGCCGCTCCGACGTAGACTCCGCCGAAACCGACTTCCAGCCCGCTGACCAGATTCAGTCCTTCGATGAATGTCTTTGACCGATCAAAGACTCCGTCCTGATTGGTGTCTTCGAAAATCAGGATCTTGTCTTTCCCTTGACCTTCGGGCGCTCGCAGCGGATAGGTATGCGCTTCGGCAACCCATAAGCGGCCCTTGTTGTCGAAGCACATTGCGATCGGCTGATGCACCATGGGTTCTCCGGCGGCGAGCTGTACATGGAAACCGGGCGGCACGGTCATGTGCGCCGCAGCTGCTTCCGGAGACAGCCCGTCGGCCAGTTCTTTGCGAGGCATCGGCTGAGCGGCTTCCCATTCGGCCTTCGTAACTTCACGGCGCGAATGAGTCAGCACGTGAGTTCCCTTCATGCCTCCGGCGACGACGTCGATTAGATCGTCGTTGTTGATGTCGCCGACAAACAGTCCTCGACCAATGCCGGAATCGTCATCGGCCTGATGAGGAATCCATTTCACCGGATCATCGGCGCGTTCGCCGCGACGCAGTTCAAACCAGTACACGACGGCTCCGGCGTCCCACATCGGACTTTGAGCGTGGTGCGACCAGTACGTCTTTCCGGTGACAATGTCCTTCAATCCGTCGCCGTTAATGTCGGCCAGTTGCACGGCATGGAGTTCGGAGAACACGACGCCGAATTCATTGTCTTCCGGCTTGTCGCCCATAATCAGGTGCTGAGTGAACTGGATCTCGCCGTCTTTCGTGCCCGTGTTTTCGTACCATGCCAGGCCGAATTCGTGAGCGTTCAGCGACGTGATGACATCGTTGTCTCCGTCTCCGTCGACGTCGTAGGCAAACATGTCGGCCGACGCCGGAGCGAACGCGACTTTGTGAAACGGCCAGTTGTCACCGGGTTCGTAGTCAGCCGGCTGTTCGAGCCAGCCGTCGCGTGCCAACAGGTCCATGCGGCCGTCGTTGTTGACGTCGCCGACTCCCAGACCGTGGCCGAAGGGTGTCGGAGCGATAGCGTCCGAGACGCTGGTGAATGTCCATTCTTCAAACGGCTTTCCCGCCTTCGGCTGAGCGAATCCGTAGTGACCTTTGCGGGTGCAGACCAGTTCAGGAATCCCGTCGCCGGTGACGTCGGTGAACTGCGGCGATTCGTTCGACACCGAATCCAGAATCACGAATTTTTCCCACAACCCGTCGAGTTCGTCCTTTCCCGGATTGCGATAAACGTGGCCGGGAGTTCCGGGAAAGCCAACGGTCAGAACGTCGTTCGCGCCATCGCCGTCGAAGTCGTAAACCCAGCTGAAGAAATTGTCCGCATAGCCGTTCACATTTTGCGGCACGGCCGGATAGATCTCATGCTTTGTTTCGAATGCCGGCCCTTCGAACCAGTACGGACCGTAAACAACGTCGGCGATGCCGTCGCCGTTGATATCACCGGCGGAAGCTCCTTCGGAAAAGTACACATCGGAAAGCTGCTGCCGGGAGAATTCGTCAAGGTGGAATTCGGTCGTCTGAGCGATGGCCGTAATTGAGCAGGCGCTGAGGATCACGAACGCGGCGACCTGGGCTGGAAGTTTCATCGGCGGAGGAACCTCGGAAGGGACTGATTTCGCCGAAGCAAACGCTGCGGTCGATCGTCAGTCGGGTGCGGTGGCCAGCATGTTCGCAAATTGGACGGCGAAGAACCAGAAAGCGGGCGGTACGCGCGGCAATCCGTTGTGCCGAACCTCAGCCAGCGTATAGCGTACGTGCAATTTCAGTCTGAGTGGATCCAAAGGAAACAGTTGATGGCACGGGTCGTCCGGACGATGATGGCTGACGATGACGGGAAACCGCTCGTCGTCGCAAAAGCAAATCAACTCGGCGTAAGAACCGATGGGCCACATCGGGATGTCGGTGTTTTCGACGGCAATGTAGAATGTGTCCCCAGGGGAATGTCTGTCGCTCCGAGGCCGGAAGACCTGCCGCGATTTCTGATTCCGCGGCGACTGGCCGACAGGTATCCCGGTGCGACCGGGTCGAATGTGAACCGTTTCGTTTTTTCGTTTGGGAGCGGATCATTCGAGGATGGCGCGATGGAGACGGCTGATGCTCAGTTTGAGAAGCTACAATTAAGACTCACATCCAAAATACACGGGGTTGTGGTGCCGGCGGAAACAATGCCCCTTGAACAGTTTCAGAACGAGCTTGCGAACACTCGTGACCACTGGGAGACCCTGGAATGAAGGCTACCATCGAATACTGTCGGCTGTTGGTCGAACTACATCGGCTCATCGCATTAGACTTGGGCGATTCCTCGGATGCCGACGCGATCCGCGAGCGGATGGAACAACCGTGGTCTCAACTATCAGAGGCAGAAGTTGAGCAGACCAACGCACTGTCTGAAGATTTGTACGCGCTGGTAGAAGCCGTAAGTTCACCGCTTCCGGCAGATGCCAGACGCATGCTGGACTCAGTGTCCCTCGAAGATCTAAAGCGCTGCATGTTGTTGAAAACCGAGGACTTGGAATCAGCGATCGACAAGCTGCGACAGTCGTCGACTCAGAAATTCGGTGCTTCGTGAAGTAGTGACAAACGTGCCACCCGCCCGACGATTACAGTCCGTCAAACAACCGGCTGCCAATACGAATCAGCGTCGCACCTTCTTCGATGGCGACAGCGAAATCACCGCTCATGCCCATCGAAAGTTCCGACATGTGCAGCTTCGCGAACTGAGAGTCCGGTCGAGCGACAAGCCCATCGCGGAGTTCCCGCAGCCCCCGAAACGCCGGGCGAGCGTCTTCCGCGTTGTCACTTGCCGGAGCCATCGTCATCAGTCCCGCGATGTTGACGTCGTCGGCGTGGCGGCAGATCTGCGGCCATTCTGACTCAAGCGTCGACGGCGAAAACCCGGCCTTGGATTCTTCCCCGGAGACATTCACTTCCAGCAGCACGGACGGACGCAACGTCAGATCACTGGCGACGGTCGTGATCCGTTCCAGCAGCTTCAGCGAATCGACGGAATGAATCATCGCCGCGTGTTGCAGCGCCAGACGAACCTTGTTTCGCTGAAGCTGGCCGATCAGGTGCCATTCAGCGTCCGGCAGCAACGGCTGGCGTTCTGCAAGCTGCTGAGGTCGCGCTTCACCGAAGACGGAATGCCGCTTCGCCAGCGCCTGTACCCATTCCCATTCGGCATACTTCGTCACGGCAACCAGACGCACGGACGCGGCGTCGCGGCCGACTCCCTGGCACGCCGCGACGACTTCGCCGGTCACGTCCGCAAGATTCTGCGTGATGATTTCATCGACTGACATCTGGTCACTCATTGGCTCCATCCTGTCACTCGCTGCCTCCAGTCTTCAGGTTCTCCACGAACACATGCAGATCTCCGAACAGCTCGCACAAAGGCAGTCGGCTTCAGAACGCAAATCAGCAGCACAGACAGCATCGCACTTCGGAGTGCTGCCGGAAAGCGATCGGACGCTCGTCAGCGATGTGGACATATTCGGGGAATTCCCACCGGAGGAGAAACGCTCAGTTTGGTGACAACCGGAGTCGTCATTTGTCAACGGGCGCATGATTGGGCAAGGCTGCGAAACGTCAACGCCTTTGTGCAATCCGAAAACCCGGCAATCTGAGTCAGTTGCCGGTCATGCCGCAGTGTGATGGCCAACCTGGTGCAGCGATACATCGCTGCAACAGGTGCAGTCGCTCCGTGATCCGTTCCAGTCAGGGAATCCGTTTGATGCTGTCGACGATGGAAAAACCCGGATCCGCCGAACTCACTGACGCGGCGCGGAACGACCTGGTTCTGGAGCATCTGGGATACGTTCGCCATATCCTGTCGAAGCTGGCAATGCAGCTGCCGTACGGCATCGATACCGAGAACCTGGAATCTGCGGGAGTACTCGGCCTGATCGAAGCCAGCGGCCAGTTTGATCCGACTCGCAATGTGGAATTCAAAACGTTTTCCTATCAGCGAATTCGCGGCGCGATTCTGGATGAGCTGCGGCGCAACTGTCCTCTGTCGCAGCAGATGCTGCAGAAGATTGCGTTCCTGAGAGACCGCCGTGAACAATTGCACGAGCCGCTGACGGTCGAGGAACTTGCAGAAGAAGCGGAAATGCCCGCCGAAGAGGTTTCCGACTGCATTCAGGCATCGCGACTCGCCAGGCCGGAAAGTTTCGATGAATCGCTGGCCGCCTTCGAACGTGTGCTGCCCGATGAATCTCAGGTGTCGGTCGAACAGGAAGAAATGAAGCAGGTGCTGGCGGACGGCATCGAATCGCTGCCCGACACTATGAGAATCGCCGTCACGCTGCACTATTCGGAAAACCTGAAACTGCGCGAAGTCGGCGAAGTGCTGGGACTGTCCGAATCACGCGTATCCCGAATCGTGAATGCCGCGAAGGACCGCCTGCGTGACTACGCGAAATCCCGCGGCTATTGACGTGTGCCGCCTGTGCGCCCGTTCCAGGTGATGCCCTGGCCTCGTCCACGACCAGAGATTGCCGTTAGCTGAACGCGACGCTTCAGCGGGTCGCCGGAAAACCGCACTTCCGAAATCAGTCCGCTTCGCCTTTCAGCCTTCGCAACTGTTCTTCCAGTTCCGCAATTCGTGCCTGAGCAGCCTGCTGCGCCGCGAA
>CAZHET010000182.1:7870-11378 GCA_964531585.1 uncultured Planctomycetaceae bacterium
GCCGCGAACGCAGCCTGACGTTCGCGGTCAAGCGCCCGCAGTGCCTGTTCACGGGCTCGCAGTGCCTGTTCTTCGGCCTGTTCAGCGACTTCGGCTCTGGTCAGCAGACGCTGTTTGGTTTCGGCGTCGGTCAGAATCAGTTCGTCGCCGGTCAGACTCAATTCGATGCCGAGAGTCTCGCACAACAGAGTTCCGTCGCGCTCCGTGATCGGCTGCAGGATTCCATTCACCAGCCGCAGTCCGTGCAGTGGTGGTTTCAGATATTCCGCGGACGGGTCGAACAGGAACAGCTCCTTTACTCCCAACTGTCCGTAAAGTCGCGGTTTGGTGACCTGGTCCTGACGACGTGTGCTGCGTGAAGTGACTTCGAACACGACATCCGGGACACGGCCTTCTTCCCAGATCCTGAACGTTCGCCGCAGGCCGGGATCGCAATCCAGCACCACAAACACATCGGGCACGATGAACCGGCGCGGATTGCCCTCTTCGTAATAGACCAGCAGGTCGCCGCCAACGTGAACGTGCTGATTTCGGTACCGCTGCCGCATCAAATCCTGAATCCGAATCATCCAGCCCTGATGCAGCTCGGTTTCGCCCATCGGTTTCCCGTCCGACTCCGGATACTCGATTTGATTGACGGGATGTGCGGTACTCATGCCGGACCTGCGGATGCATTCGAGCGGACGCACAGCATTCTAACAGCGGCAGACACGATCCGTCGAACGCGTTCCCGCAACTTTCGAACGCGCCGACGCCGCGTTAGAGTCACAAGCTGCCCGATGCCCGCTCCGTGAGCGCTTCCTGGTATGTACGCCGGGACTCCGATCCCGTCGCAACAATCGCCGGGATCAGAGTCCTGTCGTACTTTTGGCTGCGGGCGAGTCCGCGTTAGAATGCGGAATCATTTGACTGCCCGCCACGATCTGCCTGAAAAGGAATACCGCACGATGTCGCGTTCTTTGGGAAATGTCATTGGTGATTCACTTGCGCTGTCGCTGGGCTATGCCGAGCGACTGCTGAAGGATGTTCGGCCCGACCAGTTTGCTCGTTTCGCCAGCCCGGGCGGCCAGGTGGTGGAATCGAATCACCCGGCATTCGTCTACGGTCACCTGAGCCTCTACGCCCCGCGCATTCTGCAGCAACTGGGCCACGAAGCTGCGGAAATTCCGGATCAGTACCAGCAGGTGTTTGCTCCCACCGCGACGTGTGCCGACGATCCGTCGGGTTCCGTGTATCCAGCTCAGGACGACATCACCACGCGGTTCTTCGACGGCTACCGGGCAGCTCTGGAAGCACTGCGGAACGCCGACGACGGCGAGTTTCAGAAACCGAACCCGCTGGAAAGAATGATCGATAAGTTTCCGACCGTCGGTTCCATGCATGCCTTTTATGTCGGCGGTCATATGATGATTCACATGGGCCAGGTCAGTGCGTGGCGGCGAATGATGGGACTTGGCGCGGCCTGACAGGAATTCAACTCGTGGCGGATTTTCGACGAAAGCGTCGTCACCTGCGACTGCCGATCTGGAGCAGCGTGGTGCTGGCGTCGCTGAATATCACGCTGATGGTGCTGCTGATCGTTCAGCTGGCCCAGCAGAATGCCTGGCTGGCGCTGACTCTGGGAGCCATCGCGCTGGGAATCAGCCTGTTCGCGATCTCTTTCTATTCCGTGCTGACTATCAAGGAAATCCAACTGAACCGCCGGCAGTCGAACTTCGTTGACAGCGTCACTCACGAACTGAAGACGCCGATCGCCGCCCTGCGACTTTACCTGGACACGCTGCAGATGCGGCAGTTGACGGACAATGATCGCAATGAGTTCTACGCCACGATGAACACAGAACTGGAGCGGCTCGATCAGCTCATCAATCAGTTGCTGGAAGTCGGCCGGCTGGACGCGCTCGGCAGTCAGACCGACCCGGAACATGTCGACCTGTCAAGGCTGCTGCGAAGCAGTGCCGAGGCCGCCTGCACACGCCACAAGCTCGAAGTGGCCAGCGTCTTTACTTTCGAACTCGCGCCGATTGCCATGCACAGCCGACGGATGGTGCTGGAGATGATTTTCGGAAACCTGATCGACAACGCGGTCAAGTACGGCGGTGATCCTCCGCGAGTCCAGATCACGTCGTTCCCGCGAGGACGCGATCGCGTTGTTGTGCGAATTCGCTACGAAGGAAACGGCATTCCCGACGAACTGCGGACACGCATCTTTCACCTGTTCTTCCGCGGCAGTGACGAACTGCAGCGGACTCGCAAAGGAACCGGCCTGGGCCTGTACATTGTCAAGACGCTCGTCGGCATGCAGAAGGGCCGGATCTCCGTCACGGACGCCGCCGACGGGGGCGGCAGTGTGTTCGAAGTCGTCCTGCCAGGCCGAGCCGTTGTCGGACAGTCAGATGCGGGCGGGCGGCCGTCCGCCCGCGTTCAGGATTCATTACCACGGGAGCCCAAAGCACCAGTCGGAGTGGCAGAGCGATGAAGATTCTTGTCGTTGAGGACGAGTCCTCAATGTCTCGCGGGCTGAGATTCAACTTCGAACAGGAAGGCTACGAAGTTGACGTGGCCGAAGACGGCGTGACAGCACTGGAACTGCACAAATCCGCCGATCCTCCTTATGACCTGGTCGTGCTCGACCTGATGCTGCCGGAAATGAGCGGCTATGAAATCTGCCGCATCGTTCGCCGTGTCGACGAAGATGTCCCGATCCTCGCCCTGACCGCACGCACGCTGGCCGAAGACAAAACGCAGGCCTTTGACTGCGGCGTCGATCAGTACATGACCAAGCCCTTCGCGCTGCCCGAACTGCTCAGCCGGGTTCGCAACCTGCTGGACCGGCGGCGACGCTCCGTCCTGAAAGGTTCCACCGTCCGGCCAACCGAAGACGTGGACCGCTTCGGCACCGTCACCGTCGACTTCGCTCGCTTCGAACTGCACAACGGCGAAACCACACACACGCTGACGACTCGCGAACAGGAACTGCTGCGGTACTTTCTGCAGCATGACGGAGTCGTCCTGTCCCGCAGTCGACTGCAGACCGACGTCTGGCGCGACTCGGCCGAAATCTCCAGCCGCTCCATCGACAATTTCGTGATGCGACTGCGAAAGATGATCGAAGTCGATTCCGCCAACCCACGCCACCTGCTGTCCATCCGCGGCACCGGGTATCGCTTCGTTCGTGAACCCGACGAAGGCGACTCCAGTCAGTCCGCAAGCCGGTAGACGTGAATCGAATAGCCGATGCGAATATCCGGTTCGCGGGCGTACAGAGCCCGATGCCACAGGAGACTTTGGCCGTCGTAACCTGCCGGCATCGATGCTGCGGTGGCCGCCTCGTTCCCAAGGTCGGTGACGCTCACGGCATACCAGTCGGCCTCAACCGAAGTGATCCGTCCGGTGAAATCGTCACGCGGCGGGTCGCCGGCTGTTCGGCAGTCGATGCCAAGCTGCCGCGGATCGACCGGGCCGAAATACCTCAGAACAACTCCCTTCGCCGATGGGTTCTGGTCCA
>CAZHET010000183.1:0-11367 GCA_964531585.1 uncultured Planctomycetaceae bacterium
GCGATATCACCTGCGGAATTGCCCGCTTTTTCGGGAAAGTCCCCGGTCGCGAATGCCGTTCGAACCGTCTGTCCGGGTCGCTGTGACCGCACCGGATCGGCTGCCTGTTTCTCCGGAAACGGTCGTTCCGCCGGACACAGTGGCCTGTGCCAGCCAGCTTCGCGACACGCGCAGTGCGACAAACAGTAAACTGAGCGGCAGTGCCACGCGCGTCTTGTGTTCGCGCGGAACGTGCCTTAGAAAACCGCCTGCAAAAACCCGGCAGCCCGACTGCCGAAAACCCGGCCAGCGCTATCGACACCAGAAAGTTCTCCCAGTGCCCCGAGTCCTGATCACTGATGGCCTGCATGCCGCAGGTATGGAAATCCTGAACAACGCTGCCGGCATCGAGCCGGTCGTCATGAACGACCTGACTCCCGAACAGGTGCGCGAAGAACTGAAGACCGCCGACGGCATCATTATCCGCAGCAAGACCAAACTGAAGGCGGAACTGCTGGAAGGTCAGCAGCGACTGAAAGTCATCGTGCGCGCCGGTGTGGGAGTCGACAACATTGATCTGGAAGCCGCCACAAAGGCCGGCATACTGGTGATGAATACTCCCACCGGAAACACAACCAGCACCGCCGAACACACAATCGCCATGATGCTCGCGCTGTCGCGAAACATCGGAGCCGCTGCGGCCAGCATGAGAGTCGGCGACTGGGAACGGAAGCTGTTTCAGGGAACTCAGCTTTCGGGAAAAACCCTGGCTGTCATCGGGCTCGGCCGCATCGGTCTGTCCGTCGCCAGCCGGGCCAGAGCACTGGAAATGAAAGTCCTTGGATACGATCCATTCCTGTCTGAAGACAAGGCGGCCGAACACGGGATCGAACTCTACCGCGATGTCGACGAAATCGTGAAAAGGTGCGACTACCTGACCGTCCACACACCGATGACGCCGGAAACCAAAGGCATCATCAATGCCGCTCGCATGGCAACGATGAAGCAGGGAGTCCGCATCATCAACTGTGCCCGCGGTGGAATTGTCGACGAAAACGACCTCGCCGACGCGATCGAATCCGGGCACGTCGCCGGAGCCGCGCTCGACGTGTTTTCCAAAGAGCCGCCGGATGACCGCCGCCTCATTAACCTGCCGCAGGTGCTCAGCACGCCGCATCTGGGAGCATCGACCGACGAAGCTCAGGAATTGGTGGCCGTGGAAGCTGCGGAGATTATCACCGACTATCTGGTCAACAACGAAATCCGCTGCGCCATCAACATGGCTCCTGTGTCGGGCGCAGAGATGCACGACATGCAGCACTTCCTGAACCTGAGCTACCGACTGGGCCTGCTGTCCGCTCAGATGATCAAAGGCCAGTCGCTGAAGGCCGCCGAAATCGACTTCCGGGGAGAAGCTGCCGACAAGAAGACAAGGCTGATGACTTCCGCGTTTGCCACCGGGTTGCTGGAGTCCGCACTGGATGAGTCGGTGAACATCATCAATGCCGCTTCGATCGCAAACAGCCGCGGCATTCATCTGACGGAATCCTCCAGCGGCGACTGCGAAAACTTCGCGTCAATGATCTCCGTGAAGCTGACCACGGACCAGCAGACGTTCGAAGCTGCCGGCACACTGTTCGGACATCAGTTCCAGCGTCTGGTGCGACTTGGCCCCTACAACTTTGAAGCATTTCTGGATGGCCTGCTGATGGTTTACCGCCATCGCGATGTACCGGGCCTCATCGGCTACATCGGCACGATTCTGGGGAAACACAATGTCAACATCGCCAACATGGCATTGGGGCGCGCAAAGAATGAGCCTGGCGGCGATTCTGTGGCCGTGCTGAATCTGGACAACGAGCCGTCCGCCGATGCGATCAGCGAAATACTCAAGCACAAGGAAGTCTCGGGAGTCGAGCTGGTCCGCCTGCCCGTCGCCGGAGCCGGCCTGCCGTGGCTGAGCGGCGGCTGAGTGACGATTCCAATACGTGAAAACGGGGTTTGCAGACGCAGCATTCGAGTCACTTGCCGATGCAGAAGTGACTGAAGATGTGGTCGAGGATGTCGTCGGTGTAAACCTCGCCGAGGATGACTGCCAGTTGATGCAGTGAGTCGCGAAGTTCCACGGCAACGATCTCGTCCCCAGCGCCCGAACTGGCAGCCGCAATCGCAGACCGGATCGCCGCGGTCGTTCTCTGCAGGCTGTCTCGGCAGCGCGCCGCGGTACTGGAGAGCAGCTCGGATTTCGTCGATCGTTCACCGCCCGAAAGGCGACTCAATACCTCCAGTAACTCGGCGATCCCGTTGCCGGTACTCGCGCTGACATGGATTGCCCGACGGATGCCGACATCGCATCGTTCTTCACCCGTTTCGGGATGTCGGACCGATCCCCCGGCCGGGGCAAGATCGCACCGCGTTGTCAAATCAACCACTTGTGATGACAGATTGGCAGCCAGTTGGCGTGCGTCGTTGTTGTCGGCAACTGCAGCCGCTGGAAGATCGGCAGCGGTACACCACAGAATGATATCGGACGACTGCAGTTGTGCTGCTCGCTGCCGCTGAGCCTGCTGCATCACTGCGTCTGAAGTCACTTCCCAACCAGCGGTGTCGATCAGCTCAACCTCCGTGTCACCGAGCCGAAGCGTCGCCGAAAGGTAGTCCCGAGTTGTTCCGGCAGAAGCCGACACGATCGCAGTTTGCCTTCCCAGCAGCCGGTTAAACAAAGTGCTCTTGCCGGCATTCGGGAGTCCCGCAAGAACAACGCGCCGACGGTGCCCGGACGGCAAGCGAAGTTGCGCGTCGGTCGCCAGCGAGTTCAGAGCGCTCAACCCGTGTTGCAGTCGAGCGACGATCTGGTCTTTCGTAATGAACTGGATGTCTTCCTCGACAAAGTCCAGTCCGGCTTCCAGGTCGCCAAGCAGCTGCAGGATGTCCTGACGCACGGCGACAAGTTTCCGCGTGATGTCGCCACCGAGTTGAGTCAGTGCGGTCTTTAGTTGTTCGTGGTCGGCCGCGTCAATGACTCCCAGCACGCCTTCGGCCTGGACCAGATCAATTCGCCCGGCCAGAAACGCCCGCATGGTGAACTCGCCAGGGTTTGCGGGACGAGCACCGCATTCGTAGAGTCGCTCAAGGACGGCATCAAGCAATGGCGGCGAGCCGATGGTGTGGAACTCGGCCATCGGCTGACCGGTGTAGCTGCGAGCAGTCGGCCACCACAGCAGTGCCGTCGGCAGCGGTATTCCAGGTGCCGGAAGCGTCAGCGTTCCTGTGTACCGCCGCGGGATCCTGGTACGTGCCCACTCGATCGCGGCGCTGTCGGCATCGAAGACCAGTCCGACGACTGCCGGCACGTCTGTTCCGCTGACGCGAATGATGCCGCGTTCCGCTGGCCCCGGAGGCGACGCGATTGCGGCGATTGTGTCGTCAAGGTCCAGCGGCATGGCGACGAGGCCAGGTTGGCGGTGAGCGGTGTTCTGGTTCAGCGGTCCGGTGAAGCGGGAGGGATCGCCGCAGATACGTCCTCGGCGTCACCGCTTCTTCTTCTTTCCGCTCCGGGAATCGGCAGCTCGCGTCTTTTCTGCCTGCTTTTGAGCTGCTTCCGCGGCCTCCATCAACCGCTGCATGAAGCCGGCTTTCGCGGGCTTGACAGGATTCTGGCCATTTCCATTCCTGGTCGCATTGCCGTTGGTTTTCGACGCTGCCCATTTCTTCCCGGTGCTGTCGGCCGCCAGTTCAATGGCATCGTCAGCATCGACATCCGGATCGGAAGTTGTTTTCGTCGAAGCCGTGCCCAGCAACTGCCGTTCAGCGATACCCCACAGGCTGGATGCAATGAAGTAAATACACAGTCCTGCGGGAACGTGCCAGAACATCACGCCGAAGAACAGCGTCATCATGTTCATCATCTTCTGCTGAGCTTCCTGCTGTTCATCCGCCGGCGGCGGCATGAACATCTTCTGCTGGATCAGAAACAGGACGACGGTAATGCAGGGCAGCAGATTGAAATCCTGTCCCAGAAACGGCAGCGAAAACGGCATCCGGAACAACGCGTCGGGAGCCGCCAGATTGTCAATCCACAATAACCGCGCCAGCCGCAGGTCGACGGCGGTATTCAGACAGGTGTACAGCCCGATGAAAACGGGAAACTGCAGGAACAACGGCAAACAGCCCCCGAGCGGATTGATCTTATGCTTCCGCCACAGTTCCATCTGAGCCTTGGCCATCTTCTCCTTGTCGTCGCCGTACTTCAGCTTCAGCTCATTAATCTTCGGCTGCAGGTCCTTCATCTTCGCGGCGCTGATTGCCTGTTTGCGAGACAGCGGGAACAGGCAGCCTCGCACCATCACCGTCAAACAGATGATCGCCAGAAAGTACGGCAGACCCGCGTTGTGCAGAAAATTCAGGACGCTGTGCATTCCACGGGCGATGAAACCAAACCAGGAGCCATAGTCCAGCACGGAGTCGGCTTCGAACGGTGGCGTATCCAGCAGCTCGCGGTATTTCGGTCCGACGAAAAGCGCGTATCTGTGTTCGAGTGTGTCGTCAGGACTTCCAGCGGGACTCAGCAGGAATTCTGTTGAGGCCATGCGGAAGCTGATATCGGACAGTTCCGGCTGCCGCCGATTTTCCTGCACCAGCACCGGATAAGTGCGATCGATCCATTTGTGTTCGGCTCGATCCTGATCTTCTCGGCCATCAATCGGGCTGACCAGTGCAGCGAAGAACTGCACGTCGACGCCGGCATACCGAAACACACCGGTCCACTGGTCGTTTTCGCGAAGCAGCGGCAGGATGTCCTCGTCGGTCAGCGAATTGCCGGCATCAGCCGCGTCTTCGCGGTACTCTTCATACAGGTCCTGAATCTCGCTGGCTGACAGCGTGGCATCTTTGTCGTCACCAAGGAATTCGATCTTGATGTCACGGTATTTCCGAGTGTGCTCGGCGTTCTCCATCAGAATTCCGACCGGCCCCTGCAGGTCGTAGGCAATCTTTGCCGGCTGTGCGGCAAGATTCTGCACCGACAGAGTCATCTCGATGGTGTAGCCCTTCGCGATGCTGTGGAACGCGTCCTTCAGCGCTGCCGGGGCTCCCTCGATTCTCGGCAGATGATACGTCTTCTCGAGGCGCAGGGAGTTGTCGGGAGCCACAAAGGAAAAGGTCACGGAATCGGATGACGCCGCCGTGACGTCCCAGTCAATTGTCTCCAGCGACATCTGAAACGGCTGCAACTGTTTGTCGATGGCAGCAACGGCCACCGAAAACGTGCGATCCGCCGAAGAATTGGTGCCAATGACCGTGACCTGCTGATCCTGCTGCTTGAGTTCGCGAAACTTCGGGTCCGTCAGTTGAACGCTCTCAACGACCGCTCCGGCGCTCGATAGTTCCGCCAGGAGGAAGTAGCCGCTTGCAGGATCGAGGCTGCCAAGCTCCAGCGTCCTCCGCGGATGAATGACCGGTTCCGCGCGTTCGTCGCGAGCGGGATCCGGGGCTTCTGCGTCGGTTGCCGCACCAATGACCGGTGGCTGGACCGCGTCATCTGCTTGTGCCACACCGCCTGCGTCTGCAGCGCCCCCGGCGTCACCCTCCTCCGCGGCCTCCTGGTGATTGGCGTCGGCCGGATCGTTGGCCACGTTCGCCGGCACCGGCTTCGGCGGCGGAAAGAACTTCGGCGCGACAAACGTCGTCCACAGCCACAAAAAGCCGAACGACGTCGCGATGAAGAGAAAAAAGCGTCGATTATCCATGAGCAAACCAGGCGGGGGAGATCAGCACGGCCGCGGCGATGCAGCATCCAATGCTTCGTCGGCACAGCCGGTATCTTGCCCGCCACGCCAGAATTGGTCTGCCACTCAGCATATCGCTCTCAGGCGTTCGCGCGAATCCATTCTGACGGGGATCTGCGTTTTCCACCGTGTTTTCGCCGCTAACGGCCTTCGCGCAGACGGTCGCCCAGGAAGTTATCCAGATCCGGGATTTCGTAAATCTTCGCGGCGGTGACGTTGATATCGTACTCGACGCGATGGAACCGGACCTCATTCCCGTCAACGGTGACGTAGGACGACCGCGGGTCGTTATTGCGTGGCTGGCCCACGGAACCGACGTTGATCATCACTTTCACGTCGCTGAGTTCATAGCGAAAATCAATCTCTTCCGGGGCCAGAAACTCAAGGCGTTCGGTAAAAACACCCGGAATGTGAGTGTGGCCCTGAAAGCAGTACTGGGGGACCAGAGCGAAGATTTTTTCCATCTTCACCTGATTGTAAATGTCATCGGGAAACACGTATTCGTTGAGCGGGTTGCGAGCCGACCCGTGAACGTACATCGTGCGTTCATCTTCGCTCATGTAGCGACGGTTGAGTTCTCCCAGAAACTCCCAGCGTTTCTCCGCCTGTGGGCCGGACGAACCTTCCAGGACAGACCGCGTCCAGAAAATCGCGCGTTCGGCACCGGCGTTGAAGCCTTCGGGGTCGAACAGAGCCGCCTGGTCGTGATTCCCCAGCAGGCACATGTCCAGATCCATCACCCGGTCGATGCACTCGCAGGGGTTTGGTCCATACCCCACAATGTCACCCAGACAATAGATTTCCGGAATGTTCTTTGAGCGGATATCCGCCAGCACGGCCTCAAGGGCTTCGAGATTGCCGTGAATATCGCTGATGAGTGCTTTCAAGTTCTGTGTCCTTCCGCAGAGCCGCTCGCGGCGGCTTGGTCTACGGCAGCCCGGGCTGGTTCAGCAATGCTTCGCCTCAGCATGCCGTCAAGCGGGCATTTGTGATCGTGTGAAGCGGCAGATACTTATTCCCAGTCTTCGTCGGATTCCGGCCGCTGGCACAATATCTGACGCTCGATTCCATCCCCCGAAAGCGGAAACCCCTGGCGAATTCTTGCATTCGGGCGAATTGTAACGAGATGCCGAATCGCTTCCCCTGCGTAATCCCCCGAAACCTTAACGACTCGTTCATCCTCGGCGGGCGGTCAGGAGTTTAGGACTCGCTGCAGAACCAGACAAGCGTGCTGCTGCCGCCGCGCTGCGGCGACCGGCTCACACGCGGCACGACTGACACAATCCGTCCGACCAGTACCGTCATCCTTCCACGCCCTCGCGATGCCACTGCCGAAACCCAGGCCCCGCTCCTCCCCAGCTCCCTGTCCGCCGCCATCAATTCGATATTGTGTCAAATCGCAACATCTGCCAGATTCCTGCGCGGTTGCCCGGTGGTGATCTCTCTTCGTTCTTCTGTGATCGCCCGATGATATTCGATACCTGATCCCTGCGCAGTCAAATGCAACAGATCTACCTGCTCGGCGAATTCGTCTGGCCGCACCGCAGACGGCTGATCCTGTCGATCGCCTGCGCGATTCTGGTGTCCGTCCTGTGGTCGATGAACCTGTCAATCACTTTTCCCGTGGTAAGAGTCCTGTTTGTCGACGACAGCCTGCATTCCTATGTCGACGACCAGATCAGCTTTCACAGGGAAGAAATCAAGAAATATACTGCCAGTCTGGACGTGCTGCGCGATGACCAGCTTGCGGAACGCGCCCGGCTGCAGCGGAAACTGAATGACGCGTCCCGCAACCTGCTGTTCAATCAGTGGCTGAAGGATTCCGTGCTGCCGCTGGTGCCGGTCGACAAATTCCGGACGGTGCTGCTGATTCTCGGCGTCGTGGTGCTCGCCACAGCGCTCAAGGGAGTAGCCATCTATGCTCAGGAACTGCTGGTGGGAGCCGTCGTGCATGCGACGGCCAACGACATTCGCGCGGCCGCCTTCGGCAATGCGCTGAAACTTGACTATCAGTCGCTGAATGAACTCGGCAGTTCCACACTGACATCGCGGCTAACGAACGACGTCACCGAACTAAGCGTCGGCTTGCGGATGTTCGGTGCCCAGCTTGTCCGCGAACCGCTGAAGGTGATGTGCTGCATCATCGCTGCCCTGTGGTTCAACTGGCGACTGACGCTGGTGTCGCTGCTGGTGCTGCCGCTGATCGGACTGCTGTTTTACCGGTCCGGTCGCGTCCTCCGCAGCGCCGCAAGGGACACGATGGAAACGCTGACCGGCATCTATCATCGCGTCTCCGAAACGTTCGAATCGGTGCGTGTCGTCGTGGCCTTCGACGGCAAACCTCATCACGAACAGCAGTTGAAGAAAGCCAACGATGAGTACTTTGACCACTCCATGAAAATGGTCAGGGTCAGCGCCCTGATCCGCCCCGTCACGGAGCTACTGGGAATTGCAGCATTCACGGCCGTGCTGATCCCCGGAGCCTACATGGTGCTGAACGACACCGACCAGATCTGGGGAGTCAAGCTGGCCAGCGGTCCTTTGGGAATCGCCGAACTGACGACGCTGTATGTGCTGCTCGCCGGAATTCTGGATCCCGTGCGCAAGCTGTCCGGCGTGTTCCCACAGTTTAAGCGGTCACTGGGAGCCGCTGACCGAGTGTTCGAAATCGTCGATCAGCAGACCGAAATCCCGGAAGCCACAACCGCCTCGACTCAGCCACGCCATTCCAAAAGCATCGCGTTTGAAAACGTCAGCTTCCATTATCGAAACGCCAGTCCCGATCCCAGCGGAAATCTGCTGACACTGCAGAACATCAGTTTCGAAGTCCCGTTCGGCCAGGTTGTGGCCGTGGTCGGTGGCAACGGGTCAGGCAAGTCCACGCTGCTGAGTCTGCTGCCGCGCCTGATCGATCCGACCAGCGGAACCGTGCGAATCGACGGAGCGGACGTCCGCAACATGCCACTCGATGACCTGCGCCGTCAGATCGGTCTGGTGACTCAGGACACGATCCTGTTCGACGAATCCATCTATGACAACGTCCGCTACGGCTGCCCGGATGCCGACCCCTCACAGGTGGAAGCCGCAATCCGGAAATCTCACGCCGCAGATTTTGTGGCACTGCTGCCGCAGGGGCTGAACACGCGCGTCGGAGCCAAGGGACAGAAGCTTTCCGGCGGACAAAAACAACGGCTGGCGCTGGCTCGCGCAATCGTTCGCGATCCGTCTGTCCTGATTCTCGATGAAGCGACATCGGCCATCGATGCGGAAAGCGAAGTGCTGATCTACAAGGCTCTGAAGCAGTTCGCCGAAGGCCGCACTGTGTTCGTCATCACACATGTCATCAGTCCCACGTTCCTGGAGCTGATCGACCGGGTCATCCTGCTGAACCGGGGCCGTGTTATGGCCAACGGCACTCACGAGGAACTGACCCGAACCTGTCCGGAGTACGCGAGACTGGTGCAACCGGACGCCACGGTCAGGAAGGCAGCGTAAAGGAATGCCCCGGACCGATGATTGCTGAGTTTCCGCTTCTGCCTGCCACCTTTAGCCCCGTCCCCGGACGCTTCGATGCAAACTGCAACGCCTTGCGATCTTTGCCGCCAAAACGACTTCCAGCCTGTCGCGGACCGAGACCGACACGGCCAACCGCTGCGGACAGTGATTTGCACTCAGTGCGGACTGGTCAGGCACGAAACCGTGCCGACGGAACCTGAACTTCAGCACTTCTATTCCACGAGCTATCGCGAGCAGTACAACGGCGAACGCACACCCGGCCCGCGGCGAGTGATGCGGGCATGGAACAATGGCGAACGCATCTGCGGTCAGGTGGCTCCGTTGCTTCCGCCGCACGCTCGAGTGCTGGAAGTCGGTGCCGGCATCGGTTGCACAGTGAAAGTGTTCGAGAAAGCCGGCTTCCAGGCGGAAGGCATCGATCCCGGCGGCGAGTTTCTTAAGTTCTCACGTGATCAGCTTCACAGCCATGTTCAGGTCTGCAACCTGTACGACCTGCCCGCCGAACAACAGTACGATGCCGTGTTGCTGGTGCATGTGATCGAACACCTCCGGTCACCCGCGACCGCCGTCAGCCACATTGCAGGCCTGCTGAAACCCGGCGGAATGCTGTATGTTGAATGTCCCAATCTGCAGGCACCTCTCGCCCGGCGCAGTCAGTTGTTTCACACCGCTCACATCTTCACCTTTGTCCCCGAAACGCTGCAGTCGATGGGACAGGCGTGCGGTTTTCGGCTGCGCAAGCGTTTCGGTGATGAGCAGGATGTCAACCTGCAGATGCTGTTTCAGCACTCGGGGGAATGCCGTCTGAACATTGATCCGCAGGTGTGCCATCGAACGCTGGACGGCCTGCGTCGAGCAGCCGGTCTGCCCTACCATCTGCGCTGGCGCTATCTGACCGACCGCGCGCAGAAGATCGCCGGCTACGCTCGCGAACACCTTGCGTCCAGAAATTTCGTCGCCGACCTGATCGACGAGTGCCACCAGACTGACGACGACAGCCAGTCGTCCACCAGACCGTCGCGCGCCGCGTGAACGACGAACACGACTGCCTTGTCACCTCGTGGTTTTCGGCTTTGTCTTTCCCGCACAGAGTCCTGCCCTCGCGAAGGCGAGGGCAGGACTCTGCCCGGGAATGACGGACAACTCCGATCTCAAGCCCTGACAAGGCACTACAGCCTGACAGCCTGGATGCTTGACTGCCGCCGTCGCTGTACCAGCAGCTCATCGCAGACCAATCACCGTGAACACGCTGCGGTCGGCGGATGATGTGATTCCAGACGCAAAAAGGTCACTGACCGGCAAGTTTTTCGAGCAACCTTGCGGCCAAAGCCGTCCAGCCGGTCTGATGGCTGGCTCCCAGTCCCTTGCCGGTTTCACCGTGAAAGTATTCATGGAACAGGATCAGATCCTTCCAGTGAGGATCGTCCTGGTACCGCCTTTCATCGCCATGGCAGGGCCGACGGCCAGCCTGATCTTTGGCGAACAGCCGGACCTGTCGCTCCATGAGTTCTCGGGCGACTTCAGCCAGGTTCATCAGATTCCCGGAGCCGGTGGGGCACTCCACTTTGAAAGAATCCCCGTAGAACCGGTGATAACGCTCAAGCGATTCGATCAGCAGGAAGTTAAGTGGAAACCACACCGGACCTCGCCAGTTGCTGTTGCCGCCGAACATCCACGAGTCCGATTCTCCCGGCACATAGGACACGCGATGCTCCTCACCACCGACGTTGAACACAAACGGCTTTTCCGCATGAATGCGAGACAGTGAGCGGACACCGTACGGCGACAGAAACTCGTTTTCGTCCAGCAGATAGGCAAGGATTCGTTCCAGCCGGTCGCGCGACGGAATGGCCAGAAGTCGTCGCCCGCCGGGCGCGTCGCTTTCGCCACAGTCTCGTTCCATATAGGTGATCGACTTCAACTGATCGCGGCGATTGCGCAGAAACCAGTTCATGCGTTTGCTGAAGGCATCCAGCCGCTGAATCACCGTATCGTCAAGAACGGTGACCGTAAACAGCGGAATAATGCCCACCATCGAACGCACCCGCAGCGGGACTGTATGACCATTGTCATAAAGATGGTCATA
>CAZHET010000184.1:0-11252 GCA_964531585.1 uncultured Planctomycetaceae bacterium
GGTTGTACGGACTGTCACGGCGGCCACAATGTGGCACCGGTCGCGTTGATGGCGATGGAAAGCGACTGCCGCTGGCGGCCGCACGCAATCATGCTGCTTCGCTCTGCACATCCGACCGGATGATTTTCCTCGATGTCGACTGCATCGCTTCGCCGACCATGATCGGCTGGTTCGTTGAGGCGATCGACGATGAACCGAGATTATGGATGGGGCAACCACTCTATCTCCCCGAAGGTGCCACAACGCAAACATGGCGGATTGACGATCTGCAGGCGGCCGCAAAGTTCCCCAACATCTACTGCAAGCTCAGCGGCATGGTCACTGAGGCGGACTGGAAGAACTGGAAGCCGGCTGACCTGAAGCCATACGTCGACGCTGCGCTGGAAGCCTTCGGTCCGGAACGCTGCATGTTCGGCAGCGACTGGCCGGTGTGCGAACTTGCGGCGACTTATGAACAGGTCTTCCATGCCGCGGTGGAGTTGCTGGAACAGCTTTCTGATTCCGAGCGCTCGCACATTTTCGGCGGCACGGCGACCAAATTCTACGGCTTGAAGGTCTGAGCGACGCAGGCCGTACTGCAGGCGAAGATTGCTCTGAACGGCCAGGCACCAGCCCGTACGACAGAATCGGAATCCCGTCGTACAAGGCCGAACCACCTGAAGGGCTATGCACCGGGACGAAACTTCTTCTGCCACTCCTCCGGCATCTCACTCATGTCCGTGTCGTCCTGGTATTTTTCTCTCAGACCTTCCAGGTCATTCTTCAGCGACTGAATTACGTCCTGGTAGTCCGGATTGGCATACTCGTTGGAAAGCTCATCAGGATCCTTTTCAAGATCGTAGAATTCCCACTCATCGAACTGATAGAACTGCATCAGTTTGTAACGGTTCGTGCGAATGCCGTTGTGCCGGGCGACCATGTGCACGCTGGGGTACTCGAAATAGTGATAGTAAATCGCATCGCGCCAGTCGTCGGGCGTGTGACCCTTCAACAGAGGCACCAGTGAGCGCCCCTGCATGTCGGACGGAATCGGTGCCTGCGCGAGGTCCAGAAATGTCTCCGCATAGTCCAGATTCTGTACCAGGTCGGAGTTCACGCTGCCCGGTTGAGTGACTCCCGGCCATTTCACGATCAGCGGCATCTTCAGCGACTCTTCATACATCCAGCGCTTGTCGTACCAGCCGTGGTCGCCCAGATAAAACCCCTGGTCCGAGCAATAGATTACGATCGTGTTGTCCGCCAGGCCGTTTTGTTTCAGGAAGGCCATCAACTGTCCGACGCTGTCATCAACGCCGCGAACACAGCGCAGGTAGTTGCGGATGTAGCGGTGGTACTTCCAGCGAATGAGTTCTTTTCCGGTGAGCTTCAGCTTTCGCAGTTCGTTGTTCTTGGGCTCAAATGCCGCGTCCCAGACCGCTCGCTGTGCGGGCGTTAGTTTGGCGAGATTTCGCTGGCCGGATTTGTCCGTTGCCTTCTGTTCGACGGCATCAATTGCCAGGTCCGGGCCGAAACAGTCAGAAACCAGATCCATGTGCCGGTCAATTTCCATCTCCTGAAACCGCGCCGGGCTGGCGTTGTCAGCCCAGCGGTCAAACAGCGTTGATGGTTCAGGGATCTCGATATCATCGTACAGTGTCAGGTGGCGGAGCGGCGGCATCCATGTGCGGTGAGGAGCCTTGTGCTGGCACATCAGCATGAATGGCTTGTCTTTGCCGCTGTTTTCCTTCAGCCAGTTGAGCGCCAGATCGGTGACAATATCTGTGCAGTAGCCTTCGATAACTTCGCGGCCGTCCGGTCCGAGAAACGCGGGGTTGTAGTAGTCTCCCTGACCCGGCAGCACCTTCCAGTAATCAAATCCCTGCGGATCAGTGCCCAGATGCCATTTGCCGATCATCGCTGTCGAATATCCGGCCTGCTGCAGCAGTTTGGGAAACGTCTGCTGATCACCGTCAAACCTGTTGCCGTTGTCCTTGAAACCGTTCAGATGGCTGTGCTTGCCGGTCTGGATGACGGCTCGGCTGGGCCCGCAGATGCTGTTGGTGCAGAAGCTGTTGCGAAACAACATTCCCTGCGAAGCGAGTCGGTCGATATTGGGTGTCGGGTTCACCGCCTTCAGCCACCCGTCATAAGCCCCGATCGCGTGAGGCGCGTGGTCATCGGTGAAGATGAACACGATATTGGGGCGGGAGGCCGAGGCTGGCGACAGGCCTTTCGCTGCCTGCTGTGAAGCGGGTTCCGCGGCGCTTGTGCCAAGGGAAGTCAGGATGATCGCGACGCAATACGCCGCGAAGGCAGTTCGGCACTTCATGAGGTTGTCCGTGCTGAGTGGAGTGGTGCGTGGTGAGGGTGAGGTGTATTTTGCATTTTGTCGGCAAAGTTGCAGCACGCGCGAGCCGCAGACTGGCGGCGACAGACGCTACTCATCTTCGCTGCGAAGTTTGGCGAGGACGGTGTAATCTTCCAGAGTCGTTGTGTCGCCAACGGATTCCTTGCCGGCCGCAATGTCACGCAGCAGACGACGCATGATCTTGCCGCTGCGAGTCTTCGGGACCGCGGCGGCGAAGCGAATCTGATCGGGAGTCGCCAGAGCTCCGATCTGTTCTCTCACGTGGGCAATCAGTTCTTTTTTCAGCGCGTCGTCTCCATCGCCGGTTTTGAGCGTCACGAAGCAGCAGATGCCTTCGCCTTTGATTTCGTGAGGGAATCCCACGACGGCGGCTTCCGCAACCTTGGAATGGGACGCCAGCGCGCTTTCGACTTCCATAGTGCTCAGACGATGGCCGGCGACGTTGATGACGTCGTCGACCCGTCCCATCACCCAGATGTAGCCGTCATTGTCGCGGCGAGCACCGTCGCCGGCGAAGTAGCAGCCTTCGATCTCGCTGAAGTAGACCTGCTGAAACCGATCGTGGTCGCCGTAAAGAGTTCGCAGCATGTGCGGCCACGGCTGTCTCATCACCAGCAGACCTCCCTGATTCGGCCCGAGACTTTCGCCGTTCTTGTTCACGATATCCGGAACGACTCCTGGCAGTGGCCGAGCACAACTGCCGGGCTTTGTCGCGGTTGCACCGGGGAGCGGGCTGATCATGATGCCGCCGGTTTCCGTCTGCCACCACGTGTCGACGATCGGGCAGCGTTCCTGGCCGATGACCTTGTGATACCACATCCAGGCATCGGGATTGATCGGTTCGCCGACACTTCCCAGCAATCGCAGACTGGACAGGTCATGTCCGTCCGGCCATTGGTTGCCCCATTTGATGAAGGCTCGAATGGCCGTCGGTGCCGTATAGAAGACGCTGACGCGGTACTTTTCGATGATTTCCCAGAAGCGGCCTTCATCGGGCCAGTTGGGAGCACCTTCGTACATCACCACACTGGCTCCGTTGGCCAGCGGGCCGTAGCAGATATAGCTGTGCCCCGTGATCCAGCCGATATCCGCGGTACACCAGTATGTATCATCTTCCTTCAGGTCGAAGACCCATTTCGTGGTCATCATGGTGCCCAGCAGATAGCCGGCCGAAGTGTGCATAACTCCCTTGGGTTTCCCTGTGCTGCCGGACGTATACAGGATGAACAGCGGGTGTTCGCTGTCGACGGGCACGGCATCGCATTCAGCGGAGGTGCCTTCCATCAGGTCGTGCCACCAGAAGTCGCGGTCCGGGACCATGTCGACGTCGCTGCCGGTTCGCCGGACGACGACGACCTTTTCAATCGTCGGTGATTTTTCCAGACTGGCGTCGACCGCGGCCTTCAGCGGGATTTCCTTGCCGCGCCGCCAGCCTCCGTCGGCTGTGACGACGATTTTTGCCTTTGCGTCGTTGTTGCGGTCCGCCACGGCATCCGCGCTGAAGCCGCCAAAAATGATCGAATGCACGGCTCCGATGCGGGTACAGGCCAGCATCGCGATCGCCAGTTCGGGAATCATCGGCATGTACAGCGTGACCCGGTCGCCCGTTTCGACACCCAGCTTTTTCAGGACATTCGCAAAGCGACAGACTTCGCGGTGCAGGTCCTGATACCGCAGGACTCGCGTGTCGCCCGGTTCGCCTTCCCAGATGATGGCCGCCTTGTTGCGCCGTGCGGAATCCAGGTGTCTGTCCAGGCAGTTGTAACTGACATTGATTTTGCCGCCCTGAAACCACTTTGTGTTGGGCATCCGGCCTTCCATGACGGTATCCCAGCGTTTGAACCAGCTCAGGTTGTCAGCCATTGAAGCCCAGAATCCGGCCGGGTCGTCTTTGGCTCGCTGCCACATGTCCTGATACTGCTGTTCGCTGACGTTCGCCTGCTGAACGAAGGTTGCCGGTGGTGGAAAAGTGCGGGTTTCCTTCAGAACACTTTCGATGTTGTTGCTGGCGTCGGCCATCGTCATCAGTCTCCGGGATTGTCGTTCGTCGGAATCTCGCAGCCATGCTGCGGACAGGGTCTTGCATTTTGAAGCAACCTGTCAGAATGTCCAACCGCCCGCGGACGGAATCTGCAACATGCGCTGGGTCATCGAAAGCTGAACAGCCACCACAGCACGCATGTTGCCTGACCGTTCGCAATGACGCTCCGACAGATCGGCGAGCTGCCGCGGCGTCAACCTGAACGTGCAGACGTTTAATTTTTTGTGCCGCTCGGACGGCTTCATTCATGAACGGATACTTGCCGGCATGGCCAGGAAGAAGATCTCGCTGATCGCAGATTCCCGTTACGATGTCGTTGTGATCGGAACCGGACCAGGCGGCGAAGGTGCCGCGATGGAAGCCGCCAAACAGGGCAAACGCGTCGCCGTTGTCGAAAAAAAGGTGCGCATCGGCGGCAACTGCACTCATCTGGGAACAATTCCCAGCAAGTCGCTGCGGTACGCCATCTATCGAATGCTGGAAGTTCACAGCAACCCGCACTTCCGGGAACTGGGCCTGCGAGTCGACGTCAGCTTTCAGGATCTGCGCCGCAGTGCTCAGTCGGTGATCAACCGTCAGGTCGAAATGCGTCGAGGCTTCTACGACCGCAACGCCGCCGACGTGTTTCACGGAGTCGCCTCGTTTGTCGATCCGCAGCATGTCAAGGTCGTGTGCAATGACGGCAGTGTGACGGTGCTGAAGGCGGATTCGTTCGTGATCGCGACGGGAGCGCGCCCACACCGGCCGGACGGACTGGATTTCAATCATCCGCGAATCTTTGACAGCGACACGATTCTGAACCTGCCGGAAACTCCGCGGACGATGACGATCTACGGAGCCGGTGTGATTGGCTGCGAATATGCGTCGATGTTCCGCAATCTGAACGTCAAGCTGAACCTGGTGAACACTCGCAGCAATCTGCTGGAATTTCTCGACGACGAAATCTGTGACGCGATCAGCTATCACCTGCGCGACACCGGCGTGCGGATCCGCAACAACGAGATTCTGGAGAACGTCGAAACTCACGACGACCACGTCGTTGCCCATTTGAAGTCCGGCAAGCAGTTGAAAAGCGACATTCTGCTGTTCGCGAACGGCCGGTCGGGGAACACCGAATCGCTTGGACTGGAAAACATCGACATCACGCCCAACCACCGCGGTCAGTTGGATGTGAATTCCAGCTTTCAGACGATTCAGCCGCACATCTATGCGGTTGGTGACGTCATCGGCCCGCCGGCTCTGGCCAGTGCCGCTTACGTGCAGGGCCGCTTCGCCGCGAGACATCTGTGCGACGGACATTCTGAAGAATTCCACATGGACGCGGTTCCCACGGGGATTTACACCAGCCCCGAAATCAGCTCGCTGGGCAAGACCGAACGACAACTGACCGAAGAATGCGTCCCGTACGAAGTCGGCCACAGCATGTTCAAGCACCTGGCCCGCGCGCAGATCATGGAACGGCCCGTGGGAATGCTGAAGCTGCTGTTCCACCGCGAGACTCTGGAGATTCTGGGCATTCACTGTTTCGGCGTGAATGCCGCGGAAATCATTCACATCGGCCAGGCCATCATGTCTCAGCCGGGCAACGCCAATTCCCTGCTCTACTTCATCAACACGACGTTCAACTATCCCACGATGGCCGAAGCGTACCGAGTGGCCGCGCTGAACGGCTACAACCGCGTGGCCTGAAAGCGAGCGTCCCGAACGTCCGGCCTCCGGCAATTATCGCCACAACGGACTTTCCCCAGATTCCCGAAACTATTAGATTCCCCACTGTCGGCTGCGTCGCTGCAACCTTGTCGCAGACGGCCACTTAAAGCGGAAAGGAGTCTGGTGGATGCCGTTTCAGCCTCAGCGATTCATTCATGCCGCCAACGTCCGGCTGGACGTGCCTGTCAGTGTGCATCTTTCGGAAACGCTGACCGAAGACCTGCGGCACGCTCTGGAAGACGCCACGCTGACGTCCTTCGACACGGTCATCGACCTGTGCATTTCCAAAGCTGTTGACTACCTGCTGCTGTCCGGAAATGCGTTTGTCGAAGCCGACCGCAGTCTGCGAGCCCGTCTGAAGCTCCTGGACGGTTTCCGGCGGCTGCACGCGAAGAAAATTCCCGTCTTCGTGCTGACCGGGGATCTCGATCCGCCGGAAGCGTGGCGGGCGATCCCCGAAATGCCGCCCAACGTGACCGTCTGTTACAGCAGTAATCCGGAACCCACCGAACTCACACGCGGCGGCCGAACAATTGCCACGGTCACGGCGTCGATGTGGTACGGCGAAACCGACGCGTTCGGTATTCGCATCATCAGTCGCTCCGAAGACGGCATCGAGCCATTTCGGATCGGCGTCGTCAGTCGAGCCAAGTACGATGAATCGCGGCGGATGGCGTCGCTGACCGCGGACGAAAGCGGCGAGTTGCTGCCCGCAGCGGCGACAGCAGGACTTTCCTCCAAATTGGACGACGCCGAACCCGCCGTACGACGGGACTCCGATCCCGTCGCATCACCGTCCGACGGCCCTCCGAGACCGTCGCCGCCGAACCCCGCCGCAACATCGACAGCCTCGGACGGCCATCGAGCCGAAGTCCGCGGCAAACCCACCACGCGCCCGCGCTGGTCCAGCCCGAAACCGGTCGTGCGTCAGGACTACGAAACCGGCTTTCGCCAGTACGTCGAGCAGCTTATGTCTGAAGGCTGCCTGAACTACGTGGCGCTTGGTGGTGAAATCGAACGGTCGACGATGAAACTTCGCTCGGGCACTGTTCATTGCCCCGGCACAACGCAGCCTCGCAACAAGATGGAATCAGAATTCGGAGTCTGTACGTTCGTTGAAGTCGATGCCGACGGAGACGTCAAACTGACCGAATTTGATTCCAGCGCCGTCGACTGGAAAAACATCACGCTGAAGGTTTCGTCCAGCTCGGAACTCAACGAACTGCTGCGGGAAATGCGGGATCTGCTGCTGGAAGAACCCGTCGACGCGTCTGACCGCATCTGGTCGGTCTGCTGGACACTGACCGGTCCGCTGCCCGTGCTGCAGGAATTCCTGGAAGACGATATCGAACTGGCCGTCGCCGTCGAACTGGAAGAGCTGAAAACCGGAGGCCAGAAGGTTCGTCTGGTGCATCAGGTACGACTGTTGCCCGACGCCTGGGAGGTTCCTGACCCGGACGAACTCGGCCAGCAGTATGCCGATCACCTGGCGGGTGAAGATCTGACTCGCGGCCTGTTGCTCAGTTATCTGGAGAATTCCGCTGACCTCACCGACGGCTGGAGGCACCGGTTCGAGTCGCTGGTTCGCGGCGTCGACAAGGAACGCATTCTGGCTCAATTGCGGATCGACGGTGCGGAATGGTTCGTCGAAGATCTGAACGCACTGCTGCCCGATGCGGCGATGACAGGCGAGGACGAAGAAACACACGTCGATGCGGAAGCCGATGAGGACAGCGAAATGGCAGCGGTCGCGACGCAGGAAGACCACGAGAACCCGGGTGACGAAGCCGAAGCAGATGACGAATAGGCGGCGTGTCGGCGGCGGACAGGTGGCGTCAGTGCGAGCGAACTGTGCTCCGGCCTTGTCTGATGTCTGAAACACGGGTCGCGGTTGAACACGAGAACCACATGGGCCTGAACTGAATCAGTCCCCTTCCCGAGGCGGGATCCTCATATGAAAATCACTGAACTCGACATCGACCGTTTTCGCATCTGGCGCTCGCTGCTGCTGAAGCTGAATTCGGACGGGCTGAACGTCGTTTACGGCCCGAACGAAGCCGGCAAGACGACGCTGATGCAGTTCGTTCGTTCCGTGCTGTACGGTTTCCAGCCACTGTCACAGGAACCGGCATGGCACCAGCCCGAAGACGACGTTCCCTGGAAAGGAGCGATTCGCTGCGAGCATGAAGGCCGCACGTGGCGAATTTCCCGCAAGGCCCACGACGTGACTCGCGGTTCGTTCCGCATCTCCGGCGGACCGAGTGACCTGTCCAAAAACGACGCGCTGAATCTGCTGCTCACCGACACCAGCGAGAACGTCTTCACCGATATCTTTGCCGTTGGAGTCCGCGAACTGCAGCAACTGTCGACGCTCGGCAGTGAACAGGTCGCGGAGTACATCTACGGCCTGTCACTGGGACCACAGGGCCGCCAGTTGCTTGACGCGCTGGCGTCGCTGAAGCAGCGTGATGCGGCGCTGTATTCGCACGACGGGAAACTGGGCCGTATCCCTGAACTGTTTGAACGCTACGGTGCCCTCGCTGTCTCCCGGCGCAAGACCGGTGAAGATCGCGAAAAGCACGCCAGGCTGACTCGCCGGCGACAGGAACTGGAATCGTCCATCACCGAACTGCAGACTCGCGAAAGCAGCATCAACAACGAACTCCGCGGCCTGCGGTTCATCAACAACTGCTACAAGCCGTGGAAGCGAATTCGTGACCTGCAGGAAGAATTGACTCACATCCCGCTGATTCATCATTCGCCCGATGCGGCTCTGGATCAGCTGGAAGCCTGTGAGCGAGACATTCAGACTCATTCGGCCCGCCGCGAAAAGCTGGCCGAACAGGCGGAACAGTTTCAGAAGCAGGCGGAGCGGCTGACGCTGGATACGAAATTCGAAAAGGACCGCTACGCGATTCAAAGCCTGGTCGATCAGGCCGACTGGCTGCGACAGCTTGACGAGCAGATTCACGAGGCGCAGCACCGCGCGTCGGACATGAAACGCAATCTGGATCATCGCCTGCACGAAATGGGTGACCACTGGACGCTCGAGCGGCTGAACTCCATCGACACTTCCTCTGTGTCGCATCACCGCCTGCTGCAGCACGCGCGCCGCTATCAGGACGCCATGCAGCGAAAGAGCAAGCTGCGAAAATGGAACCGCAGCCTGTCGAAGAAAAGCCAGCAGGAACTGGTCGAACTGAATAACGACCTCGAAGCGCTGGGCATCGAATCGATTCCGGATGCCATCGAACGCGAACAGCGACGGATGACGGAACTGGAACATCTCGGTCGCCTGCGTCTGCAGCGCGAACAGCTCGGCCTGAAAATCAAGACCGTGCGATCCGTCATCGGTCGCGTCGATACAGACGACGGGATTCCTCACTGGGTCGACCGGGCGGTGACGTCCATCGCGATCGTCGCGTTTTCGTTGTTTGCATTCGGACTGCTGACGTTCGGCATGGGAGCCGAAGCGAATCGATCGCTGGGCGGAGCACTCGCGGCCGCGTCGTTTGCGTTCGCCGGGATGATGTGGTGGGGAATTCGCAACGGCCTGCGAAACCACTTCGACCGCAAGACAGGCATTCAACTCGACGACCTGAACGACGAATCCCGCAAGGCCGAACGCGAACTTCGCAGCATTCACGAACGCATTCAAAAGATCCGCACCAGCGGACTGGCCGGACAGCATCTGCTGAAGGCGGATGCTCCCGGAGCATCGGCTGCCGAGCTGGTGGAATGCATCGGCGAATGTTCCCGCCATATCACGGATCTGGAAAAGCTGGCGCGGCGTCACGAGCGGGCCATGGCGCGGCGCGGACGACTGCGTACGCTGCGGGATCGTTTCCGGTCGGCTCAGCACGCGGTCAACGAACGCCGACAGGAATGGTGCCGACTGCTGGAATCGCTGGGCATGGACGAAACCGTCAAGGTTCAGGAAGCCTTCGACTGGTGGCAGCGCATTCAGGAAGTTCGCGAACTGCAGACTCAGTGGCGCAATGTGGCACCGGAAGTGGAAGGTCTGCGGCGGATGTTCGACGGCATGCAGCGGCGAGTCGAACAGGTCGGTCTGCGGGTTTCATCCACAGCGAAGCTCAACTACACACGCCCGCTGGAAGTGCTGACCGCATGGGGCCAGCAGTTGAAGACTCACGAACGCGACCGCCTGGAAAAAGAACGTCTGGCGGGCGAGGCCGTCCAGAAATCCCGCGAAGCCACCACTGCTCAGCACCAGGTCGAAGCCGCAGAACTGCGTCGAGGCGCCGTGCTGGCCCGTTCCGGAGTCCTGACAAAGGACGAACTCATTCAACAGCGGGAATGGCAGAAGAAACGCGAAGATCTGGAACAAAAGCTGGCAGCGTCTCGCGATGAACTGAACGAAGTCGCGTTTTCCGAACCGGAAATGGCAATCGTCGAGGACGATCTGGCTCGTTTCGATCCGCAGTTCGGACGCGAGAAAATCCAGTTGCTGGAAATGGAACTGGAAGACGTCGAACAGAAGCTGAACAGCAATCACGAATCGCTCGGCAGCCTGAAGCAGGAAATCAAACTGCTGGAAGCCGGCCGGGGGTCTCAGGAACAGTACTTTCAGAAAGCTCAGGTGGCCGCCGACATCTACCGCGCTGCCGAGGAATGGTTCGCTCTGCAGATCGAGCGCGATGTCGTCAACCGCATGAGAGACCACTTCGAAAAGGAAAACATCTCCGGAACTCTGCGAACGGCATCGGCTTACCTGCACCGCATTTCGTCCGGAAGGTATCACCGAATTTGGGCACCGCTGGGCGAAAACTTCCTGTGCGTCGACGACGAATACGATCGCACCTTCCGCGTCGAGCAGCTTAGCGGCGGAACGAGAGAACAACTGTTTCTCGCACTGCGTTTCGCACTCGCCAGAGAATTCAATCGCCGCGGCATCGAGCTGCCGATGGTGATGGATGACCTGTTCGTGAACTTCGACGAAGAACGTACCGAAGCGGCGGTTGATTGTCTGATCGAACTGGCCGGCGACGGCCAGCAGGTACTGTTCTTCACCTGTCACCAGCATCTGGCAGAGCTGTTTCAGAAGAAGCAGGTGGAAACGCTGTGGCTGCCCGGTCACAAGGTGGCCGTGGATATCCACAAGCCGGAAGACGAAGCAGCAGCGTTCATCAACAA
>CAZHET010000185.1:0-11245 GCA_964531585.1 uncultured Planctomycetaceae bacterium
CGTCCTGCCGGTTTGCTTGAACTGAATACCGCCTTCGCGGCAATCTCCAGAATTTCCTGTTGGTTCAGACGAATCTTGCCTCGCCAGCCAACCGGAAGTTCGTCCGCATGCCTGAAAAAGTATGCAATTGCACTCAATACGTCAGAAACAGACTGTGATGAGATGCGTGCTGGCATCTCAGGTGAGAGATCTGGGTCGTCTGCCATAGCCATGACGGAACGGTATAGGTCTTCAGCGATCACGGTGTCCTTGGCATCTTCGTCAGAAGCCTGTGAAATTCGCCCCAGCGTTAACAAGCAAAGCCCAAACAGAAGAGTGCGCATCACTTTGCTTCCCCATCGTTGTCTGGTCTGGGAGTGACTACCGGACCGAACGTGCCAGTACAACAGGCCCGCCGTCCGTAGGCGATACCGTCTGGTGTGTCGCCACGGGTCTGTGGACTGCCACGACGGCTCAGACCCAACGGGCAACGCCGTTAAGAGTTTTTCCCCCGGAAAACACGCTCGTTTAACCCGTGGCCGAAAGGCCAGGCCGTCACGGCTTGCACCAACCTGGCCTCTCGGCCACGGGTTAAACGAAAATAAACTCTTAACGGCGTTGCCCAACGGGGCGGCCAGTGGGGCGTTTTCCGGCACATGCTGCGATCATCAGAGTTACTGCCGCAAGGTGGAATCAATCGCGCTGTCAAAATCGACAACTTCTTTCACCCGGTGGCGGAGAGAAGTCGCACCGGGAAGCACAGTTTGGCCCCGGTTCTATCCAATGATTTCTCCAATGGCGGAACCGTGGTCGATGTCCAGACGCTTGCGGCCTGGAATTTCCAGTTGCCTTGAGTCCAGGCCAAGCTGGCGCAGAATGGTGGCATGGATGTCTGTGACATAGTGCCGGTTCTCCACCGCATGAAAGCCAATTTCATCGGTGCTGCCATGGACAACGCCGCGTTTCAGGCCGCCACCGGCCATCCAGACGGTAAAGCCGAAGATATGATGATCTCGGCCGTCGGAGCCCTGTGAGCCGGGCGTGCGGCCGAATTCCGTCGCAAACAGCACCAGCGTTTCTTCCAGCAGCCCGCGACTTTCCAGGTCATCCAGCAGGGCCGCGACAGGCTGGTCAATGGCCAGTGAATTCTGCTGGTGATTAGCCTTAAGTGCGCCATGGGCGTCCCAG
Source organism: uncultured Planctomycetaceae bacterium (assembly GCA_964531585.1). Classification (GTDB taxonomy): domain Bacteria; phylum Planctomycetota; class Planctomycetia; order Planctomycetales; family Planctomycetaceae; genus JAWKUA01. The sequence goes on from CAZHET010000185.1 coordinate 1,168, forward strand.
GCTCCGGCACCTCCGGCGCCATGCTGGATCTGGATGAATCGGACTCCACGTTCAACCATCCGCCGCGCCGCCAGCAGCTTCATTCCGAAATCCCGGCAGTGTGGCTGGTCCAGTCCATACAAAGCCTGCGTTTGTTGTGTTTCGCGACTGAAGTCAACGACATCGGGGACAGATTGCTGCATCCGGAACGCCAGTTCGTAGGAAGCCATTCGAGCTGACAGGGCGGGGTCGTCCGGATAGTCCAGCCCTCGCAACGTGTTCAGGCGGTCGATCAGATTTCTGCTGATTTTCCGGGCCGAAGGCGATACCGGCCGCGCGGGACGACTGAAGTCGAGCGGGTTGTCCGGGTCGATTCGCAGCGGCACCGCATCGTGGGCCGGTCCGAGGTAGTGCCCGTCGCGTTTGTTCCAGTATTCGCGGTTGCCGATGGAGACGAACTGGGGCAGATTGTCGTTCAGAGAACCGAGCCCGTAGTGCACCCAGGCACCGAGCGTCGGAAAATCGCCATCGTTCTGATGTCGACCGGAATGGAACTGAGTCTGTGCACCGTGATTGCTGTCGGTGGTCCACATCGATCGCACGATAGCCAGCCGGTCGACCTGGCGGGCGATGTGTGGAAACCAGTCGCTGACTTCGATGCCGCTGTGGCCATGTTGTCGAAAGCCCACCTGCAGCGGGTACAGCGTGTTTCGCTGATTGCCGTTTCCATCGGGAACGACGAGGCGTTCGATGGCCAGCCGTTTGGGATCCTGCGCGTCGGCGAACGGAGTTTCGGCGATCGTCTTTCCGCCGTAACGGGTCAGCATGGGCTTTGGGTCAAAGGACTCCACATGGCTGAGACCTCCGTTCATGAACAACCAGATGACGCTGCGTGCCTTCGGCGTGAAGTGAGGCATGCCGGTGGGAGACGGCGCATTCCCGTCGCGTCCGTAGCCGTCTCGCTGCAACATGGCGGCCACGGCCAGACTGCCGAAGCCAAGAGCGGTGTCACAAAGAAAGGCGCGCCTGCGCCGGCGGTCTGCGGGTGAATCCATAATTTGCATAGCTTGTGGTCCCTGTCAGTGATTACCGAAGAGTCACAAAGTCGTTGTGATTGATCAGTACGAGTACAAGGCTGGTGCGGGCGTCCTGGGACGAGACGTCGGGCAGACTTCGCCAGGATTTCAGAGCTTCCAGGCTGGCGGACAATTCCGGATCACCGGGACTGATGCCGACAATTGCGCGAAAGGCCATGTTCACAAAAGCGGTATCCTCTTCGGAATCTGCGGACAAGCGGGAGGCGATCTCTTCGGCCGTATCCAGTGCCAGCGGGCTGTTGATCAGCGCCAGCGCCTGCTGCGGAACGATGCTTTGTTCTCGCCGGTAGCAATCCTTCACCAGTGCTTCATCGAACGTCGTGAGAAACAGATTCCGGTCATTGTTCGAATGAAAAAAGTAAAGTCCGCGCCTGTTGGAATCGGCCTGATCTGAGTTCGCAACAGGGGATCCGCCGATTGCCGGGTCCAGAGTTCCGGCCAGCGAAAGCAGCGAATCTCGCACGACCTGAGATTCCAGCCGAATCGGCGTGCGTCGCCACCAGTGGTGGTTCTCCGGGTCGATGGACAGATTGCCTTCCGCGTTGGCCGCTGATGAACTCATGCGATAGGCGGCGGAGCAGACAATGATTCGGTGCAGATGCTTCATATTCCAGTCGTGGTCCATGAACTCCGCAGCCAGCCAGTCCAGCAGCTTCTGGTGAATCGGCGGCGGTGACTTGCGGCCGAAATCGAAAACGGTCGGCACCAGCGGTTCCCCCATGTGGCGCATCCAGATGTGGTTAACCGCTACGCGCGCGGTCAGCGGATTTCTGCGGTCGGTGATCCAACGTGCGAGGGCCGACCGGCGGCCTGTGCTGTGCGGCAGAAACTCCGGTGGCGGGTCATCGGTGGTGGAACTTAGAAATCGCGTTGCCGTCCATTGTGCACCGACGAATTCCTGCAGCTCATCCGTCGGCACGGGATCGTCCGCTGCTGTCTGACGGACTGTTTCCAGCGTCTTGCGAACAGTCTCCACGGCCGAAAGGGCAGCCGCTTTTTTGTCCTTGGCGGCCTGCTGGGCAGTCCGTTCCGCGACCAACAGGCCGTGTTCCGCCTGAGCCACTGCGAACTCACGCGCGGCGCGGACGGCTTCGATGTGTGTCGCCTGCTGCACGTTCTTAGACTCTTCTTTCCAGATAGCGCGCCACGCGGCCGCTCTGCACTGCACTTCCTTCAGCTTCGCCTGCGCGAGGGCGAGAGCCGCTTCTGCAATTCGGCGATCCAGGCTGTCGGCGGGCGCGCCGGAGGTTGCTGCGGACGCGAGCGCGTCCAGAGCCTGTTCAGCGGCAACAACTTCGTGCCCAGCATCGACAATCAGACTGTCGATGACCCACGGCTGTCGCTGCGGCTGCCACGCGGTGACCGGCAATTCGACCGGGCTGATGTCCAGTTCCTGAAAGGCCAGCAGCTTCGGGACACCAGGAGCGATACTGGCGGATGTGTCCGGGTTCTTTTCGTCGCCGCGAACATAGCGACGCGTCGGGTGATCGGGCCATGCGTCGAAGACTCGCGGGATCCCGTCCCGCTGCAGATCCGATTCTCCGGGCACAACGTCGAGACGGGCATGATACGGTTCGAAGAACGCCCGCATGCGGTAATAGTCAAGCTGTTCGAACGGGTCGTACTTGTGATCGTGGCATCGAGTACAGTTCATCGTCAGCCCCAGAAACCCTTTGCTGACGTGTTCCACGGTTTCGTCCATCCACTGGGCCCGGTTGAACAGAAAATAATTCCGTGCCAGAAAACCCGTGGCGCGCAGCTTGTCCGGATCGTCCGGATAGAGTTCATCGGCTGCCAGCATCAGCCGCAGCATTTCGTCATAGGCCAAATCGGCGTTGAGCGATTCAATGATCCAGTCGCGCCAGTGCCAGATGTGTTTCTGACTGTTTCGAAGCTGGTCGCCCAGCCCCCACCAGTCGCTGTAACGCCAGACATCCATCCAGTGTCGAGCCCAGCGTTCGCCGTGTCGCGGGTCGTCAAGCAGCCGGTCGACAGCGTTCTGATACCAGTCAGCCGAACGGTCACTTTCAAACGCGGCGATCTGTGCGGCGGTTGGAGGGATTCCGATCAGATCCAGATGCAGCCGCCGCAACAAGACAATGCGATCCGCTTGCGATTGTGGATGCAGGCCGTGCTGCTGATGACCGGCCGAAAGAAATGCATCAACCGGATTTTCTTCCCAGTCTGAAATCGCTTTCGGGACGTCGGGACGAATCACCGTCTGAAATGCCCAGTGTTCATCGGGATCGGATTCGGGAACTTCGCCGTTTGGCCTCGGCGCGCCGGCCGTGATCCATGCGTCGATGTGACGGATCTGTTCAGCCGATAATGGCTCTCCTTCGTCTTCCGGCGGCATGCGTTCGGCTGGATCCGCAGCAGAGGCCCGATGAAGCAGAAGGCTTTGAGCAGGTTCGCCGGGGACAATCGCGGGGCCGGAATCGCCACCCTGAGAAATCAGATGCACGGAATCCAGTCGCAGCCCGGCTTCCTGTCGGAGTGCTCCGTGACAGGAAAAGCACCGCTGTCGCAGCACAGGCTTGACCTGTTGTTCGTAAACGGAAATCGCATTCGCCGGTAGCTCACCGGATACCGGCAATGGTGTTTCGTCGGTTTGAGCATTTGCGGAGCTTGCGGCGGCGACTACCGCCAGCCCGCACATCCGCAGCCACCGTCCTGACCCGGAACGTTGCATCAGTCATCCGATCTCGAAGGAGCCTGAAGATTTCGACATACCGCTCAGTTTACCGAACGAGCGACAAGGCGAAACAACAAAGCTCCTTCAGCACCAGTCGTCAGACTTGCGAGCCTGCCACCTGATGTGTCGTTTTGCGGATAAACGATTGAATGAACGTGGGCACGCCGGCGAGCGAGTTCGTGCGACACCGCACTTCAGCCAAACACGTTGTGCCGGACGTCGCAGCGACGCCGGCAGCAGCCACACTGGCATTGGACGCTTCGAAAAACCGACCGGGGTGCTCATCACCTCGGTCGGTTCACTCGTGAGGTCGACTTACTTTTCGGCGACTTACTTTGCCAGTTCCTTTTCGATCAGTTCCACCACTTCCGGAGCATCAGGTTTGGTGCGTGTCTTGAAGCGAGCGGCGACTTTGCCGTCCTTGCCGATCACAAACTTTTCGAAGTTCCAGCCGATGTCCGCGTTGTCGTCGGCGTTCTTCTTCAGCCATTCGTAGAGCGGGTCTGCTTTGTCGCCGTTGACGTCGATCTTGGAGAACATGGGAAATTTCACGGCGTACTTCGAACTGCAGAACTCCTGAATTTCCTTCGCGGAGCCGGGTTCCTGGCCGCCGAACTGGTTACACGGGAAGCCCAGTACGACCAGACCGTCTTCCTTGTGTTTCTCATACATGGCCTGCAACTGCTCGTACTGAGGCGTCGCGCCGCACTGGCTGGCAACATTGACAACCAGCAGAACCTTGCCCTTGTACTGAGCAAGATCGACTTCCTGACCGTCCAGTGATTTGACTTCGAAGTCATGCACAGAATCCGCTGCCATTACAGTTCCTCCCGCAATCACGGCGAGTGCCAGCAAACTTGAACAGATTGATTTCATTGTGTTCTCCGGTTTCAGACTTGCCAGAACGATATCGGCGTCAAGACTATTAACGCCCTGGTGACATCCTAGCCGAGGTGTAGAAAAATTCGACACTGCGGCCCGCCGGAAATCCATCGTGTTGACGCATGACAGCTCCCGCGCGAACGTGAATCACTCCCACGAATGACCAGCATGGACCGACTTTCCAGACCCACACTGGCTCGCCATTTTTTTCTGGCGACGGTTGTGCAGGCTTCGGTGGCCATCGGAATCGCGTGGAGTCTCGCGGCTGTGTTCCCGGCCGGACCGCCGAGCGATCGACTGAGGCTTCCTGTGGCGTTTCAGTTTGGAACGTTATTTTTGCTCGCCGGAAGCTGGCAGATGCACCGCGGTCTGTACCATGTGAGAATCGAGCGGCAGCAGCCGTTTCGTCGGTGTCTGCTGCTTGCTCTGGGTTGTGCCGTACTGTTCGTGGCCGTCCAGTCGTTCGGCCTGTGGCATTTCGTCTCGGGAACGAAGGACGTGGAGAACCCGCAGATGAACGTTCACGGCTTCGTGTTCATGTTCGCGGCGCTGCACGCGATGCACTTTGTGGTGGCTCAATCCGTGCTGCTGTGGGTCACGCTGAGTGCCTTTGCGGACCGCTACGACCATGAGTACTACTGGGGCGTCACTTTTGCCGGCTGGCTATGGCACGCGCTGGGAATTGTGTGGCTGGCGATTCTGTGCGTGTTCGCGATCGCAATGCGGTAGGCGGCGCGCTCCAGGCCTCATTGCTTGCAAGAACTGCCTGGGAGGCACTGCCTTGTGCGTTCCGCAAGCCTCAGCCGGCAACGGCATGCAGCGAGTTCTCGTCCGCAGCCAGCGCACCTCCGCGCAGCCACGACAACACAGCCGGTGTCATGCTCGTGAGATCTGTCGTGGTCGTGGTCACCACATCCGCGTCGTGCTCGCAGAAGACAACCTCCCATTTCGTGCCGCGACCGCGGTGAATAACAACCGCCGAACGAGTTTCTGATTTCGCGCCACACAGACCGCTCGGTCCGACGAATGCGAGAAATCCCGAGCGACGCACCGATTCGAGAAACTCTGCGTCGGCCGGCGGATTGCTCGTCGCGTCGCCGAGTTGCCACGTGTCACAACCAGGGGGAAGTTCAGGCGTTGTCATCGATGTCGTCGTTCAAGAACACTACATACCGCCGTCCGGCAATGATCTCCGTGCGGACGACCCAGCCTCCGCCGACACTCTTTACAGTCCGCCTGCCCAGCTTTTGCGGGGCCTCGTCCGATGCGCGGCCCAGCTTATCTGTAACATAGCCCGATATCTTCGCAATGCCTTCTCCGTCAGCGTCAAGTACTGCCCGTATCATTGAGGCGGCGTTTCTGCCGCTGACCCAGTCAATCGTGATCTCGCCGCCTTCCAGTGTGTACTCCAGGATGTCGTCGCCTCGCTCATAGCGCGGTATATGGGATTGTCGGGATCAAACGAAAATCCTGAGGCACTCATTCGTGCACCTGCAGAGTCGATGGCTGCCGCCAGCGACTACGAACCGATTACCTCCGCACGCTTGCTCGCCGACCGCCCCGTTCCCAGCATCGCCGCCGCGAGCACGACCACTGCCTGGACCGCGACGAACACGATCAGGGCCAGCAATCGGCCGCTGGTGAAGCCGTAGCTGTGCAGGCCGGCCCCCAGTTCGTTCACGCCAAACCAGCTCCATGCCGTCACGATGTTGCCGACCATTGCCAGCACCGCTGTCCCGTAATCGCGGATCATTTTGTCCCAGCGAGCGTGCAGAATGACTGCGTTCCACAGCACGATCAGCATGGCTCCGTTTTCTTTCGGATCCCAGCCCCAGAACCGGCCCCACGAATCGTCGGCCCACAGACCGCCGAGCACCGTTCCCACAAGGCTGAAGAACACCGCGAAGCACAGGACTCCGTACATCACCGCACCCGTCCGCTTCAGGTCGGCCGTCTTTGACGCATCATCGGCGCGGAAGAGCGACATCGCGACGTAGGCCATGCCGATTGCTCCGGCGAGGAACGTCGCCGCGTAGCCCAGGGTGATGCAGACCACGTGAGTCGCCAGCCAGAATGTCGTGTCCAGCACGGCCTGCATCACTCCCATCGTGTCACCCTCTTCGATCGCCAGATAATGAGCGATCACCAGCGTCGCGGCTCCGCAGGTGGCTCCCAGAATGTTGCCAATGCCCTGCCCCACGACTTTTTCGATCACAAAAGCCGCCAGCACGACCGCCCAGCCGATGAAGATGGCCGACGAGTACAGGCTGGTCACCGGAGGCCGACCGGAAATCCACATCCGCACGCCCAACGCGGCCGTATGCACGACGAATGCCAGGAACATCATCCAGAACGCGGTGCGTCGCAGAGTTTTCGGCCAGACCAGCCAACTGAAAAACGACAGCAGGATCACCGGCAGGTAGAGAGAGATGGCCTTCCAAAACGGTTCGTAGTAGTTGAAGTAAGCTTCCCGCTTCACGGATGCCGCGTGAAGGTGAGCCGGTTGCTGTTCCTGCAGGAAGGCCTGATAGCCGGCGACGGATTCGTTGAACTTCGAGACATCGTTGTCTTCCCATGCATTCAAAACCTGTTCCAGCCCGGTCGTCGCTTCAACAAAGAACCTGCGACGTTCGTCGTCAAACAGCAGCTTCCCCGCTCGCTTGCTGAGGTCTTCGACGGCTTTCACCGTGGCCCCCATTCGTGGAGCAGCGATGTCGGAAATCTGCTTGTCTGTCAGATTCTTCAGAATGTCGTCGGCCGAAGTGCCGGGTTCCGCCAGAGCGATATGGGCCAGAATCATCCGCAGAAACGGATCTTCCTGAGCCATCGCCGCTCGAACGGCGATGCGTTTCACGGCGTCGGCTTCCGGCTCCTCGCCTTCTTTCAGTTCTTCCTGAACCCAGCCTTCGACCATTCGGTGAGTGCCCTGCAGCGCGGTTTCGACCATCTGCCTCGGCAGCGACTTCTGCACGTAATCTTTCACTTCCGTTTCGGTGCGAAGGCTCAGCGTTCGCATTTCTTCGGCCACGTTTTCCACGGCCTGAGCCGCGATGAACGTTTCCCACGACCGCTGAGCATCCTCCAGACCGGTCGGAGTTGCCGTGATCATCGAAAACCCTTCCAGCCGTTCGAACAGAAACTGAGCACGCGTGATCGCGTCGACCAGGTCCGTGGATACTTCGCGCTGGAATGCGGCTTCGGCGTCATTGATGGATCGGACGGTGTCGAACAGTTTGACCACGCCGCGCTGCAGGTCATCCATCCGGGCACTTTGGTTCGCCGTCTGCAGTGATCGAGCCTGGCGATGGATCGTGTCCAGTTCCTGCAGGTTCGGCTGGATCTCGGCCAGCGAGTAAACCATGCCGGCTCGTTTCTCGAGACCCAGCAGCGACAACACTCGGTCGTTGTCGATCTTGACGACTCGGTGCCGAGCCGCCAGTTCCGAGCGAGCGACCACGTCCAGCAGCCAGCGAATGGCCGGCATCTTCGCGATCATTTCGTCACGCATGCGAGCTTCGACGGCGTCGCGTCCTGACTGAGTGATGCGGACGATTTCGTTGATCCAGTCGGAGTACTGCCCCGAGAAATTCTTCAGCGAATCGGCATTCACTTCGGGCCAGTACTTCTTCACGGACAGCACCAGGTCATCGCGAATTTCGTTCAGTTCGGCCTGTTCCAGCTCGCCGTAGAACGTCGACTTGTGAGACGCCTTCAGCAACTGAGCCCGCGCGAATGTGTCAATCGGCTGCGACCTGCCGCGCCATGCCACTGGCGTGTTCGCGAACTGGTACAGGTTGAAGCTGTCCGGGTTTGCCTTCGGCGTGAAAGCCTTGCTTACCAGCCAGCTTGCACACAGGAGCACAACCACGACCGGTACGATGACGGACCACTTCGGCCCGTCGGCTGACTCCAGCTTTGTTGCCGGCGGCGAACCAGGTGCCACCGTGCTTTCAAACGGATTGGACGCGTCGTCGCTGACGAGGTCGTCCTTCGTCAGCAAAACTGTTCCGGCTGCAGCCGTCGCGGGGCTGCGACCTGCTCGACCAAGGTATCGGAACAGCGTGATCTGAAACTGTCCGAACATTCCGAACGCCACAATCATGCAGGCGATGTATGGCAGCATCCAGCCGGTGTTGCGAACGACAGAAAGCGTTGAAATCTCCGAATCACCGACGATCTGGTGCCCCGTCTGATAGAAGTTCTCGCCGTTGTACCGCAGCGGATTGTTCATCCAGATGGTAAACGTCTCCTCCGTGCCGCTTTCCGGATCGTTGATTTTGATCGTCGACCGATAATCCTTCGGCGTCGATGTGCCGACGTAGTTCTCTCGGTTGGTATCGACGAGCGTGATCTTGTCGTCGCGGTAATTGCGCTGGAACCGCAGGTAGAATTCGTAGTCTTTGCCGTCGACACTGATCTTCTCAGCAATCGGTACCGATCGAAATTCGCTGACACTTTGAGCAACGAGAAGCGATTCAATTTCGCGACCGGTTTCGCGATCGATCACATCAACCACGACCGCGCTTTCGTCCTGGCTGTCGTCCATGCCCGTCACCGGGTCCAGCGGAACCGGCAGCGCGAATGCTCCCAGACCAGTTGTTCCGACGGGTTTGTCGTCCGGCATGATCGAACGCAGCTCAGCGTTCTGATAGTAGCTGCGAACTCGCAGATCGAAGGGCAGCGATTCGAGCGTGACGATCTTGTCTTCTGTCTTCTTCGCTTCTGATTTGTGTTCCAGCAGTTCCTGAGGCAGCGCAACGACCTGTTCCCTGTCGTCTCCTTCGGGCTGAATAATCGCCAGTTCGCGTTCGCGGATATCGCGCATGTAGCTGGACGTCTGGCCCTCGACCAGCGTCAGGTGATTTTCCTTGCCGTAGACAGCGACAAGCAGCTCGCTGACCATCAGCAACGCAACCCCCACATGCAGCAGTACGATGCCGCCGCGTTTGTCGAAGACCATGCGACAACCGATCAGCAGTACCAGCGAGCACGCTCCGCCTTTCAGCAGTTGCCACAGAATCCGCATCGCGGACAGGTCCGGGCGCACGCTTTCACCACCGATCAGATAGAACGCCAGCAGTGCGGCCATCGCGCCGCCGACGCCCAGCAGGACACTCCGCTGCAGCTTCGTCCGCTGCGATGAAAACGCCATGATGCCCGCGACGGCCGCTGCTATTCCCAGTAGCCCCAGCAGCAAAAACCAGATCTGTTCGGGCTCCAGCAGTGTGTTTGCGGATTCGACGCCGACCTGACGATTTCCGCTGATGATGATCGCTGCCGTCATCAGTGTTCCGGCAACAATCACTCCAATCCCCGCCAGCAGCCGCATCCCGCGAACTCGCACCTTGAAGCGCAGAGCGTGAGCGACTCCCAGGTTCATGAACATCAGCACGCCGATCGTCCAGCCGCCGGGAAACGGAATGTG
>CAZHET010000186.1:0-11220 GCA_964531585.1 uncultured Planctomycetaceae bacterium
TCGCCCGATGTTCGTTGCCGCCCTCGGGCATGTACGTTTCGCGGTCCCATCCCAGTACGGCTCCGCACGAACCCAGCAGAGACGTCTTTCGAACCAACGAGAACAGTTCGTCATAGGAACATTGCGGATCAGGCATGGCGCGGGTGTCTCTGCAGCCGACAGGTCGTCGGCAACGGTTTTCGGTCAGGCGGCATCGGACGCTCACGGCGCGACATGACGAGCCGTCGCAACCTTAATCGTCAAGGGGGAACCAGGCTGGCTCAGGCAGCGGATCGGGATGATCTCATCTGCACCCCTGGCTTACCACTCTGCGGGCGGCATCACCAGCACGCTGCTCAGGTGCGTCGTCGTCGGGCGGGCGGCTGTCTGCAGCAGCGACAGGATCTTGTGGCGATGGTCGGTGGTCGAGAAGAACCGGGATTCGTACACGGACATTGCATCGTTCGGATGAATATCGAAGCCGACGTGCTTTTCCAAAACCACAACATATTCGTCGATGGCCGCCGCGCGCGCGTCGTCGCTCACCCCCGGATCGGCTCCGTCGGCCACAGTGCGAAAAGCATCCAGTAACAGCAGCACTTCGCCGCGAAGGCTGCCTGCCGCCTGAGTTCGCTTACGGAGCAGCGTCATTTGCTCGGGCGTTGGCATCTTGGCCTGGTTCAGCTGCGCCGCAATCTGCAGGTTGTCCCGCAGCCGCTTCAGTGAGACGGCAAAACGGCTGTCGCCGACAGGCAGATGCTGAATCTGTTCCACGGTGGTGCGGCTTTCTGCAGCCAGCGACATGTGGAACTGAATCCACGCCAGATTCAGCAGGCTGTATTCCCGAAAATGCGATTTTCGCGAAGCTTCGATCCACACGTCATACAGGTTCTGCCAGGTTTCGCGGATCAGCGCCAGATCCTGAGTCGTCGAGCTGGCATTCCCGACGTTCGGCCGGACCGCAGGTACGCGTATGTCGTCGCAGAATTCCGGAGCGCTGCACGTCGTCGCCAGGTTGTACAGAAAATCACAGTGAGGATCTGCGCTCGCAAACGGGGAACAAACCTGAATGGCGTCGGCCCATTGTCTGAGGCGGATCTCACACTCGGCAAGGCGGGCTGCCGCTGCGGCATCCTGCGGATCACGGGCCACCAGGTCGACATACAATGGCCTGGCCGCGTCGAAGTCACCCGCTGAAAACAGTGCTGCTGCCTGATCGTCCAGTGGCACGCGCTGAGCTTCCGGCACGACGTTGTACGCCGCTGCCGCAGCGATGCCCGCGACGCCGCAAATCAGCAGGACTGCAAGGCCGATTTGCCGCCACGAGCGGCGAAACCGCGGCTTCGGAAGCAGCGCGCGGAATCGCGTGGCCAGTTCGTGCATCTCAGGTCGCTGCTGCGGATCGAATCTCATGCCGCTGCACAGCAACTGCACAACGGCCTCCGGCAACCTGGCACGAGCGGCTGCGATCTGTTCGTCCGAAATCCCCGGAAGCTGCCGTTCCAGCAACAGGTTTGCGGCGGACGATTGAGTCTCAGCTTCGGGAGCGTTTCCGAACGGAGGTTCGCCGGTCGCCATGTGCCACAGCGAAGCGCACAGCCCGAATACGTCGGTCGCTGACGTGCAGGCCGGACGCGTTCCCTCGTCGGGAACCGGCAGTACTCGAAGCAGCTGTTCGGAAGCCATGTAGGGCAGCGTACCGCCGATCAGTCCGATGCCGGATTCTTCCTGGCTGGATGCCAGATTGAAGTCCAGCAGGCTGACGGACAGGTCGGGCATCACCAGAATGTTCGCAGGCTTGACGTCACAGTGCAGCACATTCCTGCCGTGTGCGAAGTGCAGGGCGTCGGCCAGCGTGGCCCCCCAGTGCAGCAGCACCGTCGAAAATTTTGCGTCCTCGGGCAGAATCGCCGGGCCGGTGTCGAATTCAGCGGCGGTCGATTCGCCGCGCGGATTGCGGGGCAGCAGAGTGCCGCGGTTGCCATCGGCCACAAGTCGCCGAAGATCATCGCACGTCAGTTCTTCGCCCGGATGACGGAAGCGGATCATTTCGCTCAGGACATGCAGCGTTGTCCGAGTCAGAAACGGCATGCAGATGGCCGACAAAGCACACGTCTCGTCGGGGTCAATGCCGTACACGGGAGCGATCGCGGGATGTTCCAGCTTGCCCAGCAGATCGGCTTCACGTTCTCCGCGAAAGCAGACCTTCACCACGACCGGCCGCGAGCCCACGTCAATCTGCTGCGCCAGAAACACGCGAGACATCGCTCCACGACCGAGGGCTTCCAGCAGGTTGAAGCGATCGAGATAGACATCTCCCACCGTCGGCCATGACGACTCCGGCACGTCCTCAATCATCGAGGGGTGGTCGTGCAGAAACCGGTCGAATTCGATGATGCGATACAGCGACTGCTGCACCATCTCAAAGCCGTTTACGAATTCGGTTACGCTGCCGCTGTGACCCTGATCGCGGCGGCGGCAGTAGTCTTCGTATGCCAGATCGACCACACAACTGTGGTAGTCCCGCAGTGCCGGATGCTCCTCCAGAATCGTCTTCGCGGAGAAATTGCCGTTAGGCGTGTCCAGCAGTTGCTGTACCAGCGCTCGGGCGCATTCCGGTGACAGATTGCGCGTCGCGGGCGGATGGTCCGGAATGCTGGGGTCCCGCTGCATGGAAGTGCCTTGTTTAAGGCTAAACGCGTGCTGGTGAGACGAAGTCAGTTCCTTCAGGCTTCAGGCGGGGTAATGTCTCCGCCGGTGCCGTCACTCGCGTCAGGCTGCTCGTGATCGCCTGACAAACGTCCGGGTTGATCGGACCGCGATTTTTTCGAAAGTCGATCCAGAACTCTGCGAACATGGCGTTCCGATACACCCAGTGCATCGGCGATTTCCTGCTGAGTCGCACCCGCGCGGCGCATTCGCAGCAGCCGCCGATGAAACTCGTCCTCATCTTTATTCAGACAGTCCCAGCGCTCTTTCGCAACGGCCACCTGACTGGGTGTCGGTTCGGCGTACTGCCGACGGCGGTCCTGTGGTGATTCCAGCGTATCCGCGCTGTCAGGCAGATTGACTTCCGATCGTACCGATTTCTTGCGCCCCGCGTCGATCACTTTGTGCGATGCCATGCGGGCCAGATAGGTGGCAAGCTCGCCGGACGTGTTGAACCGCGACACAATGGACAGGTGACCGAAAAACGAAGCCCAAACTGACTGAGCAAAGTCTTCAGAATCGTAGCGCTCACGCGACCGCCGGTTCATGCGGCGACGCACGGCTCGCAGGATGTGACTGCCATATTCCTCGACCAGCGTTTGCGAAGCTTCTTCGCAGCCGTCCCGGATCGCCGCCAGCAGCGCACTGAATCGGTCGTCGCCCGGGCGGTCCATCGAATCATCAAGAACTGTGCTGGCACTCATCGCTCAACCGCTGTCTGCTCAACCGCTGTCTGGAATCGGCGTGTCACAAAACACCCTCCTTATCCGTAGGCGATCAGCGTACCGGTTTGACTACGGAATGCAACGCAGTAATGTCCCGCCTGGCTGCACAAGGGTAAGAATAGATGTTCACCCTCAAGTTTCGGACTCACGGTGGGCGGATAATGGACACGTGCTGCCGGGACCGAACAACCTCAGTTCCAGCGTCTTGTGCAGCGCGATGATTGACGTTTCCTTTGAGTGCAGGCTGCCGAAAATGTCCGCAGCGTCACGACGCCATCGCGGGCTTCGCAGGACGCGCGAGCCGCTGGACAGATTCTGAAGACCGCGCGAGTTACTAATCGCCGTCGTCTTCCGCCACTTCGGGCACTTCGACGTCGTCGCCAACGTCATCCCCGTCGTCCGCTTCCGCGTCAACGGAGGCCTTCTTGACGGGCTCGTCATCCAGATCGTCGTGGTCCTCGGGAGGGGCCGTCATATCAATTGAATTGAGCGGCTTGCCTTCAGCGTCCAGCGCTTCCTTGATCGGCTGGATGAAGTAGCGACGTTTGCCCTTGCTGAGCAGCGCTTCCAGCTTCTCTTCAGCCTTGTCCCGTTCGTGGTACAGGAACCGGCCCTCTTCCCTCATCGTGCTGCTGTAGATCACCCAGACCAGTCGACGACGCGATGGAGTTTCTTTGGTCTTTCGGGAGCGCGACGCAGCCTTCTTGCGCGTCGTTTTCTTTTTCTTTTCCGCGGGCGTTTTCGCCTTCTTCGTCGTGGCGGCTTTCGTCCCGGCTTTTTTCTTCGCCCCGGGTGCTTTTTCAAGTGCCTCGGCCGCCTCGACCTCGCGGCGCATATCCAATCGGCTTTTTGCCATAATTCCTGAACCCGGCAGCCCGTGCGGTCTGTGATGACTCGCTGGGGCCGCAATTTGTTTGGCGTTTGAACGGCGATCTGTGACCGGCGGCGGTCCGTCAATCGGACTCGCGGCGCGCAGCGACGGGTCGGAAAGATAGCAGGCAAACAGCGTGATTGCCACTGTCAGGCCAGTTCACTCGGCACAATGCGCGTGCGCCAAAGAAACACGGGAGCACTTCCGGTTGCCGTCGCTTCCCGTGCGGCGTGCGCGACACACCTGCGGCCCAAGACGGTGGAGACCCGGTTGATTCAGAACAGCGGGATCGGCTTGTCGGCGGGTTCTGAAATTCGCGAACGCGGTTTTTCCGCACCGGCAGCGGTCGGCGGCAGCTCCGTCACGCCGCGCCGCAACAGTTCGTCCGACCTGGCGGGCGGCGAGAAATCAGTTCCGAAGACGTCTTCCTCCGAGACATCGTTCGCCGAATCCCGGCCCATCGCGATTTCCGTGGCGTTGGGGCCGAACACCTGAACTCCCGTTTCGGAATCAGCCGCGTGCTGAATCGGCACGCCAGCAGCCGGAGTCTCGCGTGTCAGGATCGCTCGCTGAACACCGCGATTGGCATCGCCAGGAAACCCGAACGGCTGCGCATTGGTCGCACCCGGTGATGCGTCACGCGTGTAAACAGCGTGATTGACGCCGGAATCGGCACGCGTCCCGTCTACCACTGCGCCGACCACGCCGTGAACTGCCCCGTCGTTCGCGGAGCTTCGGATCGCGGGATTTTTGCGGGCGTTTCCGCTGACATCATTGAACCTGCGGTCCGCAGGGCTGCTTGCGATTGCGGCGGATTTGCCACGAAACTCCGTCAGGTTGCCCGGGCTTGCGCCGTGAGCCGCGTTGGCGCTGGTCGCTGCCGGTCCGTTCAGCATCTGACGAGTGACCTGGTCCCGCAGCGATTGCCGCAGTGCGACGGGCTGGCCGCTGACGTTCGGCAGTTCCACGTCGTCGATCACCCAGAATCCGTGTTCCTTCACCAGAGTCGTCTTTGCCGAAGCGCTGCCCGGGCTGCCTGTGACAACGGTCGCCCGGTCGAGTGAGATTCGCGTCTCCATGACCGGTCCGGCCATCGCGAACAGCGTCAGATCGCTGCGATTCGGAACGGTCTTCACGTTGCTCCAGACAAGCCGGTTGAAGTTGTTGGAGCTTGCGACCTGCAGAACTTCCAGATCCTGCTCCAGCCACGCGGCAGAGAATTCCACGACGGGTGTCATCAGGCTGAGCTGCGTCTTGAGCGACATGACCTGCTGCGCGCTGTCAGAATACTGCACGTCATCAATTTTCAGGCTGCCGTTTTCGTTTAGCAGAATACAGGTCAGCAGCGTTCCGTCGGGTGCCTGGAATTCCAGATCTGTCCGTTGCCCCTGCATGTTGCTGTGCGTCAACTGCAGCGAACTGTCCGGAAGCCGGGGCACGGGCAGCATGGCAATCGTTTCCGGTCGAATGCGCTTCCACACGGCCTGCGTGAAATCGGCGGTGGAGATCTGTGCCAGCATCTCGACGTCAAGCTTCTGCAGTGCCGACAGGAACAGGTTGGCCCGCGTGGGAGACGTGAAGACGGACGACAGGTTTCTCTGCCGCTGGCTGCCGCGCTCGTAAAGTGTCACTTCGCGAATCACAAACGACCGGTCGGCGGCCTTGAGGGATTCAGAATCCGCCTGCTCCTGAACATCAATCCGCACCATGTCGGTGGCCGACGGCATCATGATTGTCAGGTTGTCCGAATAGGCGCGGATATCGAATTCATCGGGCGGCGTCGACGCGTCGGGCAGCGGTACCAGTGACAGTTCCGCGAACTCCAGCGCGCCGTTGAACAGACTTGCGTCGGTCACCTGGCGCAGTGCGTCACGGTCCTGAGCAGAGTAGGCGGTCAGAAAACCGGTAACCGTCGCAATGGCATTGGCCTGACGACGAATCGATCCTGGATGATACTCCTGACGACGGTTGATAAGTTCGATGTCGTCGATCAGCCAGTCGTCTCCCTGCCGCATCATGCTGACCAGCAGGTATCCCTGCTTCGCCGGCAGCTTGACAACGGCGTCGTTGACATTCAGTTGAGCTTCGGGTTTGCGGGCCATGCCGTTTTCGTAGTTGGCGGCGATTCGCGCGGCGAGCGCCGTCATCCATTCCTCCGGCAGTTGCGTCAGTGATTTCCTGAGTTCCGGCGACACCATTGCCAGGATCTCCTCGCGAGATCCATCGCTCCAGGTCGTCAGGAACTCGCGCAATGTCATCAGCAGGTCCATGACTTCGGTCGTGGACTTGGTGACCCGCGTCCCTTTGCTTCGCTGACGCATCATGACGTCGTCAACCACCCAGCGTTCCTTCAGCGGGTCTTTGACAATAACGAACTGATACTTGCCGCCGGATGCTTCCTTAACGGTGACCTTGCGGCGGTCGTCGCCGTCTTCTTCGACGTGAACGACTTTCAGTTCGTCCGTTGGCAGATGCAGGACGTCCAGGTCGGTGAGTGCGTCCGGCGAACGCAGGGCTTTTTCTTCGAACCGCGTGGAGGCAATTCGGCGCAGCGCGGGTTCGTTTTCTTCATCCAGAGCATCGGTGAACTGTTCCACGACCCGCTGTTCCAGCATGGACGTCGCGCAGCCGGAACCCGCCAGAAGTAACAACAGGGCCAGACGGGCAGCATGTCGTGTCGGAGTGCGGTCAGCGGCGATCGCAGCAGTCGCGGGCAGTCGAAAGAATGGCTTCATCGTCGGGCCGTCCTCGTGATCGAGTGAGAGAACCCGGCTTGTCGCAGCTTTCGAATATCAGGTCAACGGGGCGCGGGCGGTGAAGCGGCACACGGCACGGCCAGGGCCGTCCGACAGGCTCACAACCAGCAATTCCTGCCCGGCCAGTCGCGGAAATCGCCGAAGCAGGGCGGGACAGCCCCGTCGGATCAGTCGAAACTTTCCGAACAGACTGATCTTTAAGCGGGAAGTCAGGTCTCTTCCTTCTCGCCACGTGGTGTAAACACGGGCTTCGTGAAGATCATCCGGCCGGCGCTGCTTTGCAGCACGCTGGTCACGATGCAGTTTGTGTCTTTGCCAATCATGTTCGCGGCGCCTTCGCAGACAACCATCGTGCCGTCATCCAGGTAGCCGACTCCCTGTCCCGGAGATTCGCCTTCCTTGATGATCTTGATCCGGACGCGTTCGCCAGGAATGAATCTCGGCCGCAGCGCGTTGGCGACGTCGTTCAGGTTGATGACGGGAATTCCCTGAACGCTGGCCACTTTGTTGAGATTGAAATCGTTGGTGATGACGCCGCCACGAAGCTGTTTGGCGAGTTCCACCAGCTTCTGGTCGACGGTCATCGAGCGGAATTCGTTGCGGTGTGTTTCATGGACTCGCACTTCCGTATGCGGGCTCTGCTGCATTTTTGCCAGAACTTCCAGGCCCCGCCGGCCTCGCAGTCGTCGATTCTTGTCGTTGCTGTCGGCAATATCCTGAACTTCAGCGAGCACGAAGTCGGGCACGATCAGTTGAGATTCCATGATCTGCGTTTCGACGACGTCGGCAATTCGTCCGTCGATCAGGGAGCTGCTGTCAACGACCAGCGGCCGTCCGCCCTTGAGGTCGCGAGCGAATTCGACGTACGGAATGATGAACCGGAAGTCGTCCTTTGTCTGCATCAGAAACGACACACAGACATAGGGCAGGATCAGGAGAATCACCAGCGCGACGGCTTCGTGATACGCGTGGTCGGGAGGGATGATCAGCGTCACGGCCTGGATCATCAGATAAGCCAGCAACACGCCGATCAGAACGCCGAAATAGGTTGCGGAAATCAGGTCGATCCGCTTGCGGCGAATCAGAACGTCCAGCACCGTGACACTTTGCGTCATCAACAGCAGGACAAAGAACGACACAATCGCGTGAGCGCGGATGCTGTCTGGGGCCTCCGGCCTGCCCGTGAGTTCGCTGGGGTACAGGAAGGCGAGAATCGCGCCAGCGCAAATCGCGAAGTACACGACGCGAAGAAGAATCAACACCATCGATGAAACGCCCTGATCGGATGCGGCGCACCCCGTTCAACCGGAATTTCACGCCCTGGATCGAATTACTGACGGGCATTCTTACAAAATAATCCCGGGAGGCAACCGGCCCGTAAGGATGCCCGGTTTCGGCAATCAGGCATCGGCGGCTCGGCCGGATTCATTGTCTTTCAGCATGGGACTCGGATCGCGCCGGCCGCCATCGGTTCCGGCGTTCTGTCTGTATTTACGTCAGCGCATAAAAAAAGCGGTGACGATTGGCTGATTTCTCAGCGTCGTCACCGCTCTGACTTTTCCACCAACAGATCCACCCATGCTGATCACCGGTGGAACCGCGGTGCGGGAGTCGATCCCGTTAGCGTGTTCCCCCGTGAGGATACCTCACGTTCCTCTTCCAGCGACTGGGCGGAAGGATGGGTTTTTAACCGTGAAGGTCAGACCTGTGCGGCCGCTCCTTCAGAACTTTTCAGTCCGCACTAGAAACACTCTGTGAGCCGGTTTGGGCGGACTCACGACTTTCCGCCCGATTCACCGACAGGCCCGAACTTCACGAAGGCTAATCACCTAACCTTTCGCCACTTCCCGCTTAGTTGCAGCCGCCACAGACGGGAGCACAGCAGGAAGGTTCGCAGGCCGGTGCACAGCAGCTTGGAGCAGCCGGAGCACAGCAGCTTGGAGCTGATGCACATCCACCGCATCCGCCACCGCATCCACCACAGCCGTTACCGAACAGCTTTGGCATCCTGCAGGGCTTCATCTTTGGCATCCTGAACTTCGGGCAACGGAGCTTGGGCATACGGAACTTGCGGCACTTGCTCGCTCCGCAGCCAGAGCCACAGCCATTGTCACAGCAGCCACCGC
Organism: uncultured Planctomycetaceae bacterium; assembly: GCA_964531585.1. GTDB lineage: Bacteria > Planctomycetota > Planctomycetia > Planctomycetales > Planctomycetaceae > JAWKUA01. Next base: position 9,167 of record CAZHET010000186.1, read on the forward strand.
AGGTCGCGGGAGCACAGCAGCTTGGTGCCGGAGCACAGCAGGTCGGCTCGCAGCAGGGTGCCGGAGCACAGCAGGCCGGAGCACAGCAGGCCGGAGCACAGCAGGTCGGCTCGCAGCATGCAGCCGGAGCACAGCAGCTTGGATCGTACGACGGAGCACAACAGGATGGCTCCGGAGCACATCCACAACCACCGTGAGAGTGGCCACCACCGAACATGCCGAACAAGCCGGCGTTTGCACTGCCTGCGATCGAAAAGACCACGAGGGCAGCTGAGAGGGTAATCCCTTTCATCGTTTCACTTCTCCTGAATTCTGAACTGACGGGAACGGAAGGAACATTCAGCGACACACGTTGCCGGCGACATTCCTCAATCCGAAGTTGGGTAACACTGCTTGTGTTTTTCGGACTGGAGAACTTCGGCAATGTAAGCAAAGGGCAGAGACTGCCGGTTTCTGTTGCAACAAGGTGCGAACATGACGGTCGTTCCGAATCTTCCGCAGCACACTGTTTGCTGCTGCTTCTGATCCGGCCGGGAACAAGCCACGTTCGCAGGTCTTTCCCGGTTAGCGGCATTCGTTGCCGGTCTGCCGCTGGCTCCCTTTTCATCGGCAAGGTATGCTGGTCTCCGGAATTCGAAGCTGCCGCTTTTCCGGCTGTTTCGAAAACCGAAACGCATGAATCAGCCAGCTTGCCCAAATTAACGTAGGGCATGTCTGATCGCAGGGATGCCGAGTTCGTCGTCGCGGTCAGGACCATCACAGATCGTCCTGAGTCGCTGACTGTCTTCACCGCACGCAGTGCGCGACGGGTCGCTTAGCCGAGTCGCCGCAATCCGCCTGGCTCATGGCGAATCGCATGAACGACGATTTTTCCACTCAAGCCGATCCCAACGATCGCCGCGGTGATGATCGCTGCGAAGATGTGGCTTTCGAAGTCCGCTTCGCTCACCGCCTGCGATTCACCACCGACGTTTTTGGCACCGAACAGCAGGTGCTGCTGGACCTGCTGGAAGCGTCCGAAGGCCGCGTGCCGCGAGTCCAGTTCTGGATCGACGAACATGTGGCCGCGGCGAACCCGGATCTGAAGCACCGCATCAGCCGGTTCTGTTCCCGTCATGCGGCTCGTGTGTCACTCACGGGAAACATCCAGATCGTGCCGGGTGGCGAAGACGTCAAGAATGACGTGCATCTCATCGAACGGATGCTGAAGTGTTTTCACCACGCGGATCTGGACCGCCGCAGCTATGTGGTGGTGATCGGCGGCGGTGCCGTTCTGGACGCCGTTGGATTCGCTGCCGCGATTGCTCATCGAGGCATTCGGCTGGTGCGTATTCCCACGACGACACTGGCCCAGGCGGACTCCGGCATCGGTGTAAAGAACAGCATCAATCTGTTCCACAAGAAAAACTGGGTCGGTACCTTCGCAGTGCCCTGGGGTGTCATCAACGATCGCGGAGTCGTCGAATCGCTCAGCGACCGCGATTTCCTGTGCGGTTTTTCCGAAGCGGTCAAGGTGTCGCTTCTGAAAGACGCCGGCTTCTTCGACCGCATTTGCCGCGACGCCGGAGCGATCCGCCGGCGAGGCGAAGAATGCTGGCCGGTGATTGCCGAATCAGCCCGCTGGCACCTGCGGCACATCACGGCTGGCGGCGATCCGTTCGAAATGCTGGAAGCTCGACCGCTGGACTTCGGCCACTGGTCCGCCCACAAGCTGGAAACCATGACCGAATACTCACTGCGGCATGGTGAGGCCGTGGCGATCGGAGTCGCCGTGGACACCGTCTACAGCAGTCTGGTCCACGGGCTGTCGCCAGCCGATGCTGACAGAGTACTGAACTGCCTGAACGAACTCGGTCTGCTGATCGACCATCCGGCTCTGGAAAACACAGACGAACTGTTCTGCGGCCTGGAAGAATTCCGCCAGCACCTGGGTGGCCGCCTGACGGTGACGATGCTGCAGGAAATCGGCAAGCCCGTCGACGTGCACGACATCGATCGCTGCCAGATGCGAGCCGCAATCGACCAGGTCATCAACCGCGTTCAGGCTCGCTAGT
>CAZHET010000187.1:0-11217 GCA_964531585.1 uncultured Planctomycetaceae bacterium
TTCCGAAACCCCGGCCACGACATCATTTCCGATGCCTGCGTGGCTGCTCGCGGGGAAGTGCTGAGCGTCAAGCTCTACTGCCGAGTTCACCCTGGCGACGTGTCACGGATCGCGCTGGACGAAGGTTCCCGCACCAGTGCCACGCTGGCTCGTATCATTTTGGCGGAACGGTACGGAGTGATTCCTGAAATCGAGCCGCTGTCGATGGAATCGCTCACGACCGACACCAGTGCCGACGCCGTCCTGCTGATCGGTGATCGGGCAATGCATACGCCCGCCGAACCCTTCTTCGAAGTGATGGATCTCGGGCAAATGTGGTACGACTGGACCGGGCTGCCTTTCGTCTTCGCGATGTGGGTTGCTCGCCACGACGCCGACGTGACGGGAATCGCCGCTGCACTGAACGAAGCTCGCGATCGCGGCGTCACGGCTGTGCGCCACATCGCGAAGGAAGAAGCGCCGAAGCTGCGGATCAGCGAACAGCTTGCCGTCGAATACCTGACGAACAACCTGCACTACAGAATGACGTCCGCCGAACGCAGCGGGCTGGAACTGTTCTATCAACTGGCCACTCAGAACAACCTGGTCACTCATCATGCCCGCCACCGCCGTACCGAACCCAGCGTCACGGAATTCATCGCCGCCGGAACCTTCGCCGATCTCGTCAATCCTTGACAAGGCCATTGCCGGTGAACGGCTCACGCCCGACGAAGGTTTGCGGCTGCTGGAATCGCATGACCTGCCGGCGATCGGAGCTGCAGCGGACGCGGTCACTCGTCGACTGCATCCGGAACCGTTCCGCACCTACAACATCGATCGCAACATCAACTACACCAATGCGTGTACCGCGGTCTGCGACTTCTGTGCGTTCTATCGACCGCCCGATCATCCCGACGTCTACGTGCTGCCGATCGAGACGCTGCTGAAGAAGATCGAGGAAACCGTGGCTCTCGGTGGCGACCAGATTCTGCTGCAGGGTGGTCTGCATCCGAAGCTGCCCCTCGAATGGTACGAAGACATGCTTCGCCGGATGAAGCAGCGCTTCCCGCAGGTCAACATTCACGGCTTCAGCCCGCCCGAAATCCATCACTTCACGAAAATCGCAAAGTTGCCGCTGCGAACGGTGCTGGAACGACTGAAAGCCGCCGGCCTGGGAAGCATCCCCGGCGGCGGCGGCGAAATTCTGGTCGATCGCGTTCGCAGAGAAATCACCCGCGGCAAAGTCCTGACCGACGACTGGCTGAACGTCATGCGAGTCTGGCATGAACTCGGCGGGAAATCGACAGCCACGATGATGTTCGGTCATGTCGAAACGCTGGCCGAACGCATCGAGCACCTGGAGCGAATTCGTCAGCTTCAGGACGAAACCAGCGGCTTCACGGCGTTTATCTGCTGGACGTTTCAGCCCGACAACACCGACATGGACCACATCCCGCCCGCGGGCGCGTTCGAGTACCTGAAGACGCAGGCGGTCAGCCGACTGTATCTCGACAACGTGCCGAATATCCAGTCGTCGTGGGTGACTCAGGGTGAAAAGGTCGGCCAGTTGGCTCTGCGGTTCGGAGCGAACGATATGGGCAGCCTGATGATCGAGGAGAACGTGGTGTCTCAGGCCGGCACGGTGTATCACCTGACGGTCGAAAGCATTCGCCGCTGCATCACGAACGCCGGTTATGTTCCTCGGCAACGCAACGTGTTTTACGATTACATCGATCAGGCCGACGAGGTGAAGTCGACACCGGCGACACCGGTCCTGCCGATTCTGCCTTCGTAAAGCGCCGTGCTCCGCGTTGAATGCTCAGTCCCGCGCGAACGGATGTGGTAACCTTGCGGAACTGTACGACGGGACTCTGATCCCGCCGCGCTGAAATTCGACGGGATCGGAGTCCCGTCGTACAATCGGACAGCAACGCGCGACGCACCTCATGATCCGAGTCCACCATCTCAGCAAGGTCTTCGACGACGCTCGCACCGGAGGCTTCACGGCTCTGGACGACGTCACGTTCGAGGTGCGACCGGGTGAAATCTACGGCCTGCTGGGCCCCAACGGAGCGGGCAAGACGACGTGCCTGAGAATTCTCAGCACCGTGCTGAAGCCGACTCGCGGTGTCGCCGAGGTCGCGGGCCTGAACGTCATGAAAGACCCCGAAGGCGTGCGGCGGAAGATCGGCTTCATGTCGTGCAACACCGGTATCTATGACCGCATGACCGCTCGCGAAATGGTCGAGTACTTCGGGCGGCTGTATGGCATTCCGGAAGAGAAACTGCAGTGCCGCATCGACGAAATCTTCGAGATGCTGCAGATGAACGAAATCCGTGACCGGCTGGGCGGCAAGATGTCGACCGGCATGAAACAGAAAGTCTCGATTGCCCGCACCATCGTTCACGACCCGCCGGTCATTATCTTCGACGAACCGACGTCCGGCCTCGACGTGCTGGTCGCTCGCAACGTTCTGGAAGCCGTGAAGTCGCTGAAGGATCAGGGCAAGTGCATCATCTTCTCGACGCACATCATGAGAGAAGTCGAAAAGCTGTGCGACAGAATCGGCGTCATTCACCGCGGAGCAATTCTCGCTCAGGGAACACTGCCGGAACTGGCCGACCGGTTCGAACAGCCGGACGTCGAGGAACTGTTCTTCGATCTGATCCGACGCAAGGACGAAGAAATCGTGAGAGTGTCGGTCTGAGAAACGCTTCGTACGATGGCCTTCCAAGGCCGTCGTACCCGCGCCCCGGACCGATTCGACGGCCTTGGAAGGCCATCGTACAGAAACACACACATGTCCTGGCAAAACATCAAACTGATTTTCCTGCGGGAAGTGCGTGACCAGCTTCGCGATCGGCGGACGTTGTTCATGATCACGATTCTGCCCGTGCTGCTGTACCCGATGCTGGGACTCGGCATGGTGGAAATGATGCTCACGTTCAGCGAACAACGTCGCACCGTCGCCATTCTGAATGCTGACGACCTGCCCGTGGATCCTGCGTTTCTCAACGAAGCCGGAATTCGCCACCAATGGCTGGGAATCACCGACGACGAACCGTCGCCGTTCCGGGTTGTCACCGATCTGCAAACACCGCTTGAAGAAGAGGACGATACCGGCGGTCGGCGCGGGTCGCTCAGCCGGGAAGAACTGCTGGCGAACGCTCGCACGCTGGCGGAACGCCTTCGCACGCGCGGCGATGATGTGTCACGCCAGGATGCGGAAGACCTGAGCACGCTGTTTAACCGCAGCGGTGTTCACGCTCTGGTGCTGGTGCCCGAAGGTTATGCGGCATCCGTTGCGCAACTTCGAAACAGCCTGCAACGTGCGAGTCGGGACGGTGTTATTCGGGAGGGCGAGGCTCCTGCCGAGCCGTTGACGCGAACGGAGTCACGCGAACAAAGCAGCTCGGCGGGAGCTTCGCCCTCCCAAAACCCAGGCGGCTCGGCGGAAGCCTCGCCCTCCCAAACGGGCTTCGGCACTTCGGTGGAGCTGCCAGCGCTCGAGATCGTACGCAACGGGGCGGATGACAAGTCCGTCGTTGCCTTCAACCGGGTTCGCGGCGCACTCGAAAGCTGGGAAGACGCGCTGCGGCAGGACCTGTTCGCTCACGCTGAACTACCAGAACTGCTGCAGACGCCCGCCCGACTGGCGACCGTCGAGATCGCTCGCGGCGAACAGGTCGCGGCGAACGTGTGGAGCAAACTGTTTCCCGCGATGCTGGTCATCATGGCACTCACCGGAGCCTTCTATCCGGCCATTGACCTGGGAGCCGGTGAAAAGGAACGCGGCACGATGGAAACGCTGCTGATCAGCCCGGCCAGGCGAGTCGAACTGGTGCTGGGAAAATTCGCGACGATCCTGTTGTTCAGCGTCGCCTCGGCGCTGATGAACCTGCTCAGCATGGGGCTGACCGGCCAGAATATGGCATCGGCGATGGGCGGCGGGGTCGGTGCTTCCGTCAACCTGGAATTCCCGCCGCTGACTTCGCTGATCTGGCTGGTTGTGCTGCTGATTCCCCTGGCAGCTCTGTTCAGCGCGCTTTGTCTGGCCCTGGCGACGTTCGCGAAGTCGTCCAAAGAAGGACAGTATTATCTGACCCCGCTGCTGATGGTCGTGATGGGACTGACGATGTTCTGCCTGTCACCGTCCGTCGAGATGACTCCGCTGTACAGTGTGCTGCCGGTGATTAATGTCGCTCTGCTGCTAAAGGGAGTTCTGCTGACGTCGGCTCAGTCAGGCGACCTGTTGGGTTTCGCGATTCCTGTTCTTGTCAGCAGTTGCGGCTACAGCATGCTGGCGCTGTGGTGGGCGATTGATCTGTACAACAGCGAAGACGTGCTGTTCCGCGAAGCCGAAAAGTTCGACGTGCGAAGCTGGGTCAGCCAGTTGCTGCGCACGAAGGATGCCGTTCCCGTGTTTCCGGAAGCTGTGTTCTGCTTCATTCTGATTCTGATTCTGCAGTTCGTCGCGATGAGTCAGCTTCAGCCGGACATGAATTCGGGAGACCCTGGTCGCACCATGATGCGGCTGATTGTGATTCAGCAACTGACGATGATCGCCTGCCCGGCAATTTTCATGGGGTTGCTGCTGACAACCAGTCTGCGAGCGACATTTCGTCTGCGAACGCCGAAATTCAGTTCGCTGCTGACGGGCGTCGGTCTGGCGGCGATGGCTCACCCCGTCAGTGTTGAACTCAATCACTTTCTGATGAGCCGCGGCGTGTTTCCGGAACTGCCGGAAGCGGTCGGCCGTGTGAACCAACTGATGATGTCGACGGAGCATCCGTCGTGGCTGCTGATCATGGTCTTCGCCGTGACGCCGGCAATCTGCGAAGAACTTGCTTTCCGCGGCTTCATTCTCAGCGGCCTGGCTCGCGGTGGACGACTGGCGATCGCCATTGTCATGTCGTCGATGATGTTCGGCATCGTGCATCTGATTCCGCAGCAGATCTTCAACACGGCTCTGCTGGGTCTGCTGCTGGGACTGCTGGCGGTCCACAGTCGCAGCCTGTTTCCGGCGATTGCCTTTCACTTCTGCAATAACGCGATCGCAACGTTTTATGCTCGCAGCGGCTCCGGCGTGTCTCCGGACGGAGTGTTCTTCTCACACGATGGCGACGGCCAGCTTCGCTACGAAGCTCCGCTGCTGATTCTGTGCGGCGTGGGAATCAGCATTCTGGTGGTTCGCATGATCCGTGATCTGATCGCCGAACAGGAAGCCAAGCGCCGCGGCGATCTGCAGCCGTATGTGGAACCGTCCGACAAGGACGCTTCTCCCGTAAACGCGGCAGTCGTTGTCGCCGCCGAATAGCGCCGGCAAGCACCGCGACGTCAACCCACTGCCGATTGCGCCGCGCAGACATTCAACGCAGAGCCGCATAGCCGCAAAGTTTTGATGCCCCCTGCGTCCAACGCCGTTAAGAGTTTTTCCCCCGGAAAACACGCTCGTTTAACCCGTGGCCGAAAGGCCAGGCCGTCACGGCTTGCACCAACCTGGCCTCTCGGCCACGGGTTAAACGAAAATAAACTCTTAACGGCGTTGCCCTGCGTCCTTGCGTCTTTGCGTTGAGAAAGACTGCGCGGACATTCAACGCAAAGCCGCAAAGCCGCAAAGTTTTAGTGCCATCAGCCATTTCTGGTGCATTGCTGGATCGCTGCGCCGCACACCGGTCCCCGGCAGCATCCCAGTCCCCTGCGTCCTGGCGTCACTGCGTCTTTGCGTTGAGAAAGGCTCCGCGGACTTCCGACTGCAGACGGCTACAGCCGGTCGTACGGTGTCTGGAACAGCAATTCCAGTTCGTCCAGTCGGCCGGACTGCAGACCTCGTGTGAACCAGCGGACTCGCTGCGCCGATGTGCCGTGAGTGAATCGTTCGGGCCGGACGACTCCCGTTCCCATCTTCTGCAGCGTGTCGTCGCCGATTTGGTTCGCCGCCCGAATGCCTTCTTCCATGTCGCCGTCTTCCAGAATGTCGTAGTGTCGATCGGCGTGATAGGCCCAGACGCCGGCCAGGAAATCGGCCTGCAGTTCCAGTCGTACCGACATGCGGTTTGATTCCCGTTCATCGCCTCGCCGACGGGCCTCATCGACGGGGTCGGCCTGGCCCAGCAGCCGCTGCACGTGATGAGCCACCTCGTGAGCGATCACGTACGCCTGTGCGAAATCTCCCGGGGCCTTGTGGCGGCGAGCCAGCTCGTCGAAGAAGCCTGGGTCGATGTAGATCATCTCGTCGGCCGGACAATAGAACGGGCCCATCCGGGCGTCACCGGTACCGCAGGCGGTGGGAGTCTGCCCGGCATAGATCACGAGTTTCGGCTTACGATAGCTGCCGCCTCGAACCTGCTCCTGGAACAGCCGGCTCCAGACTTCTTCGGTGTCGTTCAGCACGACGGAAATGAATTCCTTCGCTTCGTCATCAATGCCCTCACCCGCTTCTGCAGGAGCAGCCTGACGCTGCTGTGCCTGTTGAGCAAGCTGTCCGGCGATCTGCTGCACCTGCGGCGGCGCACCGAAGAACTTCAGAGCCAGCACGATCACGACGACGAGAATCCCGCCGCCTCCCCCCATCGCCATCTGAGGCGACATGCCGCGCCGGTCCTCGACGTTCTCGCTTTGTTGACGCCCCTTCCACCGCATGATTCTTCTCCAGACAGAAATCCGGCCCGGCCACTGGTCACCACGCGACAGGTCGCCGCACTCGTGTTCGCCGCATTATTTCGTAAGCGACGGCAAGAACAAGTGATCCCACGAACACCGCCATACCCTTCAATGTCGTCTGTTCGCCGGTCCACGGAAACCCGCTCCGTCGCTGCGCTTCCATCACTGAAACCGCGTGCGCCCACCGCGAACATGTTGGAATTCAGCCGCCTGAACCGTCACTTACGGTGCCTTTCGGCTCTCACGCTCGTTCGTCCCGCAGATTGCCGGTGACCGGAAACGCCCTGCGTGTCAGAATGCCTTCGAACAATCGATGCCGGACGGTCAACGACAAGGGCTCCCAATGCTTCTGAAGAATCTCCGCAATCTATTGCAGGGCACACGTTTAAGGTCCTGTCGCCGCCGCTCGCGCGTCCGTCAGCAAGGTCCCGCCGCGGTTGCGATCGAATCGCTGGAACCGAAGGCCCTGCTGGCTGCGGCAATGGTGGCGGATGCGGTCCCCGGAGCAGACGGGTTCTCGGAGATCGGGGAACTGACTCCTGTCGGGGACAAAGTGTTCTTCCGGGCGAACGACGGGGTCCACGGGATCGAACTCTGGGTCAGCGACGGCACCGAGGCCGGCACATTTCTGGTCAAGGACATTTGGTCGGACTCGGCCAGTTCCTTTCCCGCGGATTTGACAGCGTTCGGTGACGAGCTGTTTTTCAGCGCTGACGACGGAGCCAACGGTCGCGAACTCTGGAAATCGGATGGCACGGAAGTTGGCACGGTTCTCGTCCGGGACGTCAAGCCGGGAGCTGACTCGGGTAACGTCCACGACTTGATCGTCAATAACTCAACGCTGTTCTTCGCGGCAGACGAATCTTCCACGGGAAGTGAGTTGTGGAGTTCCAATGGTACGACCAACGGAACGCAGATCGTTCTGGATCTTCAAGCGGGCGCCGAGAGTTCCGACCCGCGGTTGCATGTTTCGATCGACGGCCTGCTCTATTTCACAACCTTTCGAACTGAACGAGACGCGAACAACGAGACGGTCATCGACCAGAAGCTGTATTCTACGGACGGCACCGCTGTGGGAACCGAGGTGCTTCGGACCTGGTCCGGGAACCAGAACGTGGCCGACACATTCGGGGGGCAAATCGCGAAGGTCGCTGATACGCTCTACATCACTGAGCGTGTCTCCACCGCTTCCGGCAGCAACGCCCGAATCGTCGATGTCGTCGGGAACACCTATGTCGGCCCGGCATATTTTGAGGTGTATGAGCTGATTGACCTCAATGGAGTTCTTCACGTCACCGCACAGGAACAGGCGGGCGGACGCTTTGTCCTGGCAAACCTGAGCGAAGTTATCTCAGGCATAGACCAGGGCAACGCGCGCGATGTGGAAGCGCTGGGCAGCAACCTGCTGTTTGTGCAGTTGCAGGCGGGTTCAAGGATGCTGGCCGTGACCGATGGCACGGCAACAGGAACAACCACACTGTCACCCGCGGTTAACGGCTCGCAAATCGGCGAATTCACGAATGTCGATGGCACACTGATGTTTGCCGCCTCAATCGGCAGCTCCGGCCCGGAACTATGGCAGAGCGACGGTACTGCCGAAGGCACGTTCTCATTTGATACGCTCTCTGGTTCAGCGGGTTTCGATCCGCAGGATCTGACAAATGTGAACGGCACACTTTTCTTCACGGCCGATGACGGTGTTCACGGACGCGAACTCTGGATGGCTACGCCCGAACCCGTCGGTCTCGCCCCCGTGCCGTCGCCATCCACCAACGCCCGGCCGTTCTTCGACTGGCGAGGACCGACAGACGCTCAGACGCACGTTGTGTGGCTGAAGAATGCCGATACCGGACAGCTTGTCTACCACCTGCAGGATCTGCCCAATTCCGAATACCAGCAACCCACCGATTTGGCGGCCGGCAATTACGAACTGTGGGCACGGTCGCGGGATGCGAATGGAAATCTGACCGCCTGGCTGGGGCCGCAGTTCTTCGAAATTACGACGGAACTTGTCAGGACTCCGCCGACTTTCAACTACGACAACGGAACTTTCAACTGGAGTCCCGTTGGCGATGCGATCGGCTACCATTTGTGGGTTAGAGATCTGACCGCCGGACAGAAACTGTTCGATGTCGACGACCTCACCGGCACGGCGCACACTCCCGATCCAGCGGTGCCTCCGGGGCAGTATCGTGTCTGGATGCGAACGAAGTATGCCGAGGATTCCTACTCGGCCTGGTCCACGGGCCTGGAACTGCAGGTCTCCGGAACGAATGATCCCGCGCCTCCGCAGTTCACCTTTGTCGATGGTCAGTTCACGTGGTCCGAAGTCGATGACGCCACGGGATACGAACTCTGGGTCCGCGATCTGACCAACAACGTAATACTGTTTAATCAGACCGGGCTCACTGGCACCTCGTACACTCCTGATCCGATCCTGAATCCCGGCCGTTATCGCGTCTGGATGCGAACGGAGTTCACCAACAACGGCCGATCCAAATGGTCCACGGGTTTGGAACTGGAGATTCCGCGCGAACCGGTCTGGATCACCGGTGGGCTGATGGCCGGCTTCGACGCGACTCCCACAGTCGAATGGTCACCCGCCCCGACGGCTGTGTCGTACGAAATCTATGTCCGTCGCTTTGGTGAATCGGGTGCGACTTATCGTGCGACTGACATCACAGGCACAGGCCACACGGTCGGTTCCGAGCTGAGCGACGGTCGTTATCACGTCTGGCTCCGGGCACACTACGCTGACAGCACGGCGGGGCCCTGGACGATGGCAACGGTTCTGGAAATCACCGGGCGGCCGTCGATCACGGCATCCGGACGGCTGGTCTCGTGGCTGCCGTACAACGGAGCGACCCGGTACGAAGTCTGGGTGGATGAAACTGATCAGAACGGCAACCGGATTCAGTCAAAGGTCGCATACGGTCCCGCCGTCACGGGAACCAGTTTCGAACTGCCCGAAAACGTTGGACTGGGGCACTACGCGGTCTGGGTACGAGCAATCCGCGACGACGACGGTCAGGTTCTTCGGTCACCCTGGTCCAGCCGTTTCGATTTCGAGGCGGAGGCACCAGTGCGTGATGTGCCTCAGTTGCTGAGCCCGCTGGTGCCAACATTCGAAAAGCGCCCGGAAGTCACATGGACCGCCGTTGCGGGCGCAGAAACCTATGACATGATCATCCGTCTAAATGGCAGCTTCTGGCGGCAGGAAACCGGGTTGGTGACCGCGGCGTGGACTCCGGACGTCGACCTTCCGGCAGGCAGCATCGACGTCTACGTCCGTGCCAGGTTCTCCGGCGGCGAAACTGGAGCATGGAGCGATTTCTCACCGGCATTCAACGTCGATGGCCAGCCTCAGATCCTGAACGTCTACAGCGACGGCGTCGGGCAGTCTGTCGGCTTTGACTGGACGGCTGTCACAGGTGCGGCCAGGTACAACATCTGGGCTCGCTACGAACACAACGGGGAAATCATCGTTCACGAGGATGTAACGACCGGCACAATCTGGCACTGGCCTGAGAACGCGGTGGTCGGCGAGTACCAGTTTCAGATCCAGGCAGTGACCACCGACGATGAGACGGGAGCCTGGAGTATCCGCCGCGCGGTCGCTGTCTCGGCTTGACCTCGTTATGACACGGACGAGATTCGAAGATGCATATTTCTGCGTTCCTTGACGCACTGCGCCTCGCGGGGAATCGCTCGCGACGTCGTCGTACTGCGGTGGCGTCCAGCGTGGTTCGATTCCAGACACTGGAAGCACACCCACTGCTCCTTTGACACCCGGAAACTATCGCGTCTGGGTGAAGGCCATCAGTGCGGCCGATAATGTCTCGGGCTTCTGGAGCAATCCGGTCGACTTCACGATTGCCGACGTTGACCGTGGCAGTCTCCTCGGTCGCGAGCTGCCGATGACTTCGCTGGACCGGGGCGAAGCGAGAGAATCGAACATGCGCCCTGCCGTCGCTCTCATCGTCGATTCGCAGGAAGTTGCCGACGACCGCGAGCAAACGAGACAACAACGAGCCAATGCAGCGATCGCGGACCGACCTTCGAGCCTCCCTGTGCAGGAAGGCCCGAGCCGCCTCGTTGTGCCGCGGAACAACGCATCCGCTGATACTTCCGCGGCTACTGAGGACCTGACCGAGCAAGTCATGACCGAGCGACTCATGGCCGACCTCGGCTGGCTGGACCAAAAGTGACCTCGCAGCACCAACGACGTTGGGAACTGCTGTTGACGGGGCGGGCTGGCCAAAATAACGTCTCGTCTGCACATATCTCTGCAATGGAAGGCAGACAGAATATGACAACGCTGCACTCGGTCACCGACAGAATCGCTCCGCAACCAGCGGCAGAACAGCCGGAAACGGGGGCACCGCCCTTCGTCTCGGTGCTGGTCCCCATCCGCAATGAGTCGGCTCACATCACTCGTTGCCTGGACGGTCTGAGAAACAGTGACTGGCCAGCGGAACAGATGGAAATTCTGGTTATCGACGGCATGAGCGACGACGACCCCCCCGCCGTAGTCGATGCCATTGCGGCCGGTGATTCGCGAGTGCGGCTGATTC
>CAZHET010000188.1:0-11187 GCA_964531585.1 uncultured Planctomycetaceae bacterium
ACCCACAACTTTCAGCAATTTGATATCACCTCATTCCTCGCCGCGTGAAGAATAACGGCGTTGCGGAAAGGGGGCACTCTCGCAAGTCCGTAATTCCATGCGATTTTTGCTTCGCCCGGGACCCTGTCCCGGTTTTGTCAGGCGTTCTTGGCGGCTTTAACAGAGCAGGCACCTTTGCGAGTCAACAACTCGACGTGATGTTTGCTTCGTGCGGGAGCCAGGCCCGCTTTGTCAGGTGTTCTCAACAATTTCCTGACATGAATTCCGAAGTCCACGCTTGCAGGATCGCTATGTCGGTCTGTAGCCTACCACAGCGATCGGTTAGCCGGGCATTGCTCGGCCGTGTCCGCGTCACCATGATACGCATCTCTGAAGCCTGTGCCGCGGGGACCATACCTGCTTCCATTGAATTACGGTCAGAGCGTGAGTTTCATGGCAAAGTCTGTGGCCATCGATCTGCTGGCAGGAACCCGTTGTACAGCGAAGGCAGGCAGCCGGCGTCGCGGCTGGTCCGGTCGCGGGTTCACGCTGGTTGAGCTGCTGGTTACGATCTCGATCATCACGATTCTGATGGGCCTGGTGCTTCCCGCTGTTCAGCAGTCACGTGAAGCCGCTCGCCGTGCTCAGTGCCAGAACAACCTGAAACAGATCGGGCTGGCGCTGCACATGTATCACGACAGCATTGGAGTGCTGCCGCCCGCGTATCCCGGAGGGTTTGAGCTTCATCTGGACGGAAAACGCTGGGGTTGGGGCACGTTTCTGCTCCCGTACATTGAAGAATCGTCGTTGTACGGTCAGCTTGAGCCGAACCGGCGTGGCCTGTTTCATATCGTCTTTGACGAACAGCGCCGCGGGTTGCTGCAGACGCCCGTGACGACGTACCTGTGTCCGTCCGACTCCTCCGATCCGCTGGCCGACCGAAACCATGACTTCACCGGACCGACCGACGACCCGGAGGGGAAGTTCTTTCATTTGAACCACCTCGGGTTTCGAGCAGCCACTTCGAACTACGTCGCAAGCTTTGGATCGGCGTGGCGTCCCCACTACGGCATCTGGTCGGAAGAAGAACTGAAGGGCGACGGCGTGATGGGCTGCAACACGGCCATCAACTTTGCCAGGATCATCGACGGCACCAGCCAGACGTTCGCCGTTGGAGAACGGAGCTACGCCAATCACGCATCAGTCTGGTCCGGGGTTGAGGACTGGAGCCAGTGTACTTCTTTTGGCGTGCCGATGGTGGCGGGGACCGCATATTTCGGCCTGAATCAGCCGGCATCCGCCTATCCGTACACGTGTGATGGCCAGGGGGCCGCCGGGTTCAGCAGTTCTCATTCAGGAGGAGCTAATTTTCTGCTGTGCGACGGCTCTGTTCGCTTCATCAGCGAGAACATCGATTCGCGGAACGCAGATCAGCTCGGATTGAGGAACAGATCGATCGGGCTCTACCAGCGGCTGGCGAACGCGAGAGATCAGCTTACCATTGGAGAATTCTGATCCGATGGTGTCGCTGCTGTATTTCACACCGGCAGGAGAAACTCCGCCTGGCGCTGCTTCGCTGGCTACGCTTGTTGTCCTGCTGAGTGTGCTGCCGCTTTGCGGCTGTTCAAGCGAAGAAGAACAGCATGTTCACGAGCCCGGCGCTCACGGCGGCATCATTGTTTCGGTCGGCCAGGACCACTACCACGCCGAAGCTCTGTTTTCCGACGGTCAACTTCGGTTGTACATGCTGGATCAGGATCAGGCGAAGGTGATCGACATCGAGGATCAGGAACTGAATGCCTTTCTGCGTCCGTTCGGCGATGCTCAAAGCTACCCGATGAAACTGTCACCGCAACCGCAGGACGGCGACGCCGATGGCCGCACATCGCTGTTTGTCGGGTCGCTCCCGTCGGGAATGAAGCCGGCACAACTGCTGGTGAACGTGCCGATGATCCGCATCAACGGCGAGCGCTATCGCTTCTCATTCGCCACGGCGGAACCCATCATGCCGGTGAAGGTCACCAGTGACGCCGAACGCGAGCTGTACCTGACTCCGGGCGGGCACTACACGGACGCCGACATCAAGGCGAACGGTTCGGTTACGGCATCCGAAAAGTTCGCCGATTTCGTTTCGGCCCACGACATGCACCCCGAGCCTGGTGCCCGTATCTGTCCCATAACCAATACGGTCGCCAATCCCGATTGCGGCTGGATCATCGGAGGCCAGGAATATCTGTTCTGCTGTCCGCCGTGCGTGGATGAGTTCCTGAAACGGGCGAAGGATGATCCCGCATCGATTGCCGATGCATCGGCGTACGTCAAGTAGAATGATACAGACACGGATGTTTGCCAACGAACGAGTATCGAGTTCACAAATCTAATCCCGCCTGATCGTGACACGATGATCGGCGAGTCGAAACACCATGTCTGACACCCAATGAGTTCCGTTCCGTTTTCCCCAACAAGGGCTGTCCATGACACTATTCACACGCCTGCAATCATCCGTCCGCAATCCCGCACTAAGCCGTGTCTCCCGGAATCGGCGACACAACCGGCGCACCGCGGCCTCTCGTGCCGCGATCGGTCTGCACCATATCGAACGCTTCGAAGATCGCTCGCTGTTGTCAGGTGTTGGTACGCTGGTCGACTTGCCGGTATCGGTGTCGAAGCTTCCGTCGAAGGGAGAAAGCGACGGATTCCTGCAGGGGTCTGACAGCGGGCCGCAACTGAATGCAACCGTCGACTTTGAGCTGTTCGACGGTGTGTCGGCCCCAGCACTTCCGGGCGGCTGGACATCGACGACCACGAACTCCAACAACTGGATCACTGTTGCGTCAGGCAGCGACACAGCACCCAATCATGCGTTCGTGGCCAACATCGGTGACGTCAGCGACAACCGGCTGACGTCACCTTCTTTCGCGGTTTCACCGGCAAACGGTCGGCTGAGCTTCCGAAACTTCTACGATACGGAATCGGGTTTTGACGGCGGCGTACTGGAAATCTCCATCAACGGGGGAGCCTTCACGGACATCATCACAGCGGGAGGCACCTTCGTCAGCAACGGATACGTCAGCGTGCTCAGTACGGGCTTCAGCAATCCACTTGGAGGTCGAAACGCATGGCATGGAAACTCCGGCGGTTATCTCACTACGGTCGTTGACCTTCCCACTGCGGCCTACGGCGAGAACGCGCAACTGCGGTGGCGCATGGGAACGGATGATTCGGTGACGGCGACCGGCTGGCGAGTTGACACGATTCAGCTCAGCGACGTGCCGGCACCTCCGACGGAGGACTTCGGCGATGCTCCGGCACCGTACCCGGTGACCATCGCCGAAAACGGTGCGAGGCATACTGTCGGGGCGTTGTTTCTGGGAGCCACGGTCGACGCCGAAGCCGATGGAACTCACAGCTCTTCTGCCGCGTTTGACGGTGGTGATGATGGCGTCGCGTTCACAACCGGCCTTGATCCGGGGCAAACGGAAACCGTGCAGGTGACCGCCTCACTGGGGGGCGGCGTGTTGAACGCATGGATCGACTGGAATGCTGACGGCGACTGGACCGATTCCGGAGAGCAGATCTTTACGGATCAGCCGCTGTCAGCCGGTGTGAATTCTCTGTCCGTCGTTGTGCCTCCGGGAGCGACGCTTGGTCAGAGTTTCGCCCGTTTTCGAATCAGCACCGCCACGGGAACCGGTATCACGGGAGCCGCCGCTGACGGTGAAGTCGAAGATCATGCCGTGAACATCGGCCTGAAGCGATTCAACTGGGTGAACCGCGGGCTGGCATCGGACCGCTTCGATTCCACGTTCGGTGCGAACGCCGCTCTGGCCCGGGGAGTCGTCGATGCGGTGTTTACGTCATGGGAACGCGCGATCACGGATCTGAATCACGCCAGCTTCGGCGGCCCTGGTCAGATCAATATTACCGTTTCGATGGCCGCGTCAGGCACCGGCTTCGGAGCATCCGCCGGCGCATCATTCCAGAATGGCTATCCGACATCAGGTAACGTAACCATCAGCCGCGGCAACGACACGACGGGCGATGGCGTCGGAGATGGAGCGGGATTCTTTCTCGATCCCACTCCGCTTGACTGGTCCGAATTCCAGGGCAACCCTACCGGTGGAGCCTTCACCGTGTCGGCACAGGCAGGCAGCCCCGCGGCCGGCATGTCCGATCTGTTCACGCTCGTGAATGCGGAAATTACCCACGCAATCGGTCTGTTTCTGAATCCGGCCCGGATCAATAACCCGAATAACGGAACGGTCACGGATACGGGGATCACCGACGATTCAGAAGGCGGTGGTCTGGGCAACTATTGGGTGTTTGACGGCCCCAGCGTCACACACCTGATGACCAGTAACAACGGTGGTCCCGGAGGGAATGACTTTGGGCAGGTGGTGCATACCGCCGGAAAGCCGGGGGGAGCTCCGAATCAGCCGCTGACATTTAACAGCGCGTTTCGCGGAAGTCGCGATCTCGTCGGCGCGGACGATCCGGGTAACGCGATCTATAACTTCAGCCAGCGAACACTCGTCAATGATGTGCTGGCTCTGGTGTTTCAGGATGCTTATGACTATTCCATCACGCTGCCGCAGACGTTCGGCACGGCCTACGCCTTCATGGATGAAGCGAATAGTGAGCTGATCATCCGTGGCGGTCTGGGCGGAAGTAACGATGACTTTGAAGTGTCGCTGGACGGTACCGATGTTGTCGTGTCGGTGGATATTGGCAACGACATCGCCGGTACAGGTCCGAACGGAGACGCTTCCGACATCGCGGCATTCGTCAGCCGGTTTCCGATCGCCGCCATTTCGACAATCACGATCAATGCGGGCGACGGCGACGACACGATTCTTGTCGCCCCCCAGATCGGCATTCCGATCACGATCAACGGTGGAACTCCCGCGTTTCCCAACGGCGGTGTCGGCGATGAACTGAGCTTCGATGTAACCGGTGTGACGGGCGTCGTGTTCACGGACAACGGAAACGGGACCGGCTCACTGACCTCGTCCAGTCACGGCACGGTGACATGGTCTGAAATCGAGGTTGTCAACGCGCCGCTTGCGGCACCATTGCAGGTAACAGCCGTCAGAGCAGTCGGTTCTGGCTGGACAAGCAACTTCCGCGATGCGGCCGATGGCGAGTCGGTAGGGTCAGGACTGGGCGTCGGATATCACATTCCGACCGGCTCTGCCGCTCAGACCGCTGTTCTTCCATGGAGCAGCTTCAATCAGTTGGTCGTTTCATTTACAGAAAACATCGACGCGGGAACCGTCAGCGCCAATGGCAACGTCATTCTGCACGGAATGCTGTCGTCGCCAAATATCAGTTCGATTTCGGTCACAGACAACGTAATGACCATCAATCTGACCGGCAACCTGACGGTTGATTCGCTGCGGCTGGAGATCCAGGACTCGGTGCTGAGTACCGCCGGCGAACCGCTGGACGGTGACTTCACGAACGAAGTCAGTATGACCTCCGGCGGGCCCGCTCCCGTCGGTGATCCTCTGAACAACTTCAACTTCCATCTGGCAACGAACCCCGGCGACGCTGATCGCAGTGGTACGGTGAACATCAGCGACGCGATCATCATTTTCCAGAACTTCTTCGCGACACCAGGCGACGCCGGTTACACGATCTTCGCCGATATGACGGGCGACGGCATTCTGAACATCAGCGACGCCATCGTCGTGTTCCAGAACTTCTTCGCCTCGCCGCCCGCCGGTTTTCCGGGACTGTTTGCGGCGGATAACGGGGCTTCCGGCACCGCGCCTCATGCTCCGACGCAATCGGAGCCGAGCGATGTCGTCGGGCCGCCGCCGGCTTCGGTCCGACCGTCATCAGGCTCGAGCGCGACTGAACCGGTTGTTGCTTCGACACGGACTGTCAGCGGGCAGCAGGTTGACACCGATCAGCAGCCGGATACCGAACTGCAGGTACTCGACGACGTACTTGCGGATTCCGTCGGAGAGATTCTTGCGCATTGATGCGCGGGAGACCATTCCGGCAGATGTGCTTCGCGTTTGGCAAACACGAACGTCGAGAGGAACTGTTGGTTTGGGGCGTTGAGTCCCTGCTGAGTCTGCGACCAGAGTTCTGACTCGTGATGATGCGAAATCACCACGAGTCAGAACACCACGGCTGAACTCCACGTGCCGCAACGGACGGTTGACACTGCCAGCGTACCATTCCGTGTGGCGGTCGTTGAATGCCGGGAAATACCTACCGGCACTCTGCAGCGAGAAAGCGGGTACTGCGGCGGAGCCTCGCGGGAAATCCGCGTCATGGGCGACAGAGCAGGCTTCTTCCCGTGCGAACGGTTGCGGATTCCGGATATCATCCGGGCCTTCCTGTCTTCCGCTTCGCACGGTGTCCGCGAGCCCATTGCTGCAATGATTCCGATTGATCAGCAAACATCGTATCCGGCGACCGATGCCTATCCATCGTTCGGTACCGGATTGTTGCGGCTGGCTCAGGTCGATGACCATGAAGCGATCAACACACTGGTTGAGCTGTACGGGCCATTGGTCTATCGCTGGTGTCGGCGGACGCTGCAACCAGCCGACGCCAGCGATGTCGTTCAGTCTGTGTTTCTGTCGGTCTGGTCCGGCATCAAGGATTTTACGAAAGACCAGCCAGGCAGCACGTCGCTCGGCTGGCTAAGGCGGATTACTCAGCACAAGATCATTGACCACCTTCGAAGTCGGGGACGGAGCGTTACGGGCGAAGGCGGATCGGGTGCGCATCGCCGCCTGAACAGTCTCCCGAACCCCGGCTCAATCGACGACGAATGCAATTCTGACGCGTCGCAGTGCAGGCCGGATGCGGACCAGAGTCTCCTGCTGCATAACGCGCTGCAGTTGATTCGCGGCCGCGTCAAAGCAACCACGTGGGAGGCGTTTCGTCGATCGGTGCTGGAAAGCGCCACGACGGCGGAAATCGCGTCCGAACTGAACCTGTCTGTTGAGAGCGTGCGGAACGCGAGGTTTCGAATTTTGAAGCAACTGCGTTCGTTACTGGGGGACGATTACCCGGGGCTGTCCCGGTCGAACGATGTTATGGGCAATGTTTAACGCTGCTGCGTTAGCGTATGGAGCGAAGCGGCGCATCCGCGGGGCCGACCCCGCTCATGATGATCGTGGAAGCCAGAGTGAGTGCGGATGTCGCTTCAACCGCCGTGACGAGTGATCCTGCCTGCTTCAGACTTACGGTCCCACGTGTCGGCGAGTTACCCGGTTTCCGGACCAGTTTTGCGGAGGGTTGCCGGCGATGACCGGATCAGATCGATGTCTCACAACGCGGGATGTCGCGGAACTGCTTAACGGCACAGCGACTTATCGGGACAGTGAAGTCCGGCTGCGGCATGCATCGGACTGTCGCAGATGCGCGGATATGCTGGAGCATTTCGAAGCGGAAGGCTGCGGTGAATTTGAGAAACTGGCGTCATCATGGAACGCTCCGCGCGACACGGTCCTTGATGAACAGGAGTGCAACTCTGCGCTGGCTGGTGCGCGCGACTGTCTGCTGCGGAGCAGCGGCCTTGCGGAGCCGGTTCAGGCATTCACTTCTCCGGCGGTGAACTGTCTGCCGGTGCGGCAACTGGGATCGTATCGGCTGATCAGGCCTGTCGGGATGGGGGGCATGGGAGCCGTCTATGAAGCGGTTCACGAAGGCCTGAGCAAGACCGTCGCAGTGAAGCTGCTGGCCCCTCACCGTTTGAACTCCGAATCAGCGGTCAGGAGGTTTCAGCATGAAGGAAAAGCCCTGGGCGGTCTGAGCCATCCGAACATCGTGTCTGCCACGGATGCCGGTGTGGAGTCCGGCATCCCGTTTCTTGCGATGGAACTTGTTGTCGGTGTCGACCTGCAGCGGCTTGTGAAAAAAGCGGGAGTGCTGTCGATCGCCGATGCCTGCGAGATCGCTCGTCAGGTCGCTTTCGGGCTGGCGCATGCGCACGAACACCAGGTGATTCATCGCGATATCAAACCCGGCAACGTGATGCTTACGTCTGCGGGCGGCGTCAAGGTTCTGGATCTGGGCCTGGCCGTTTTTCTGAAGTCGCTGGGCAGCTCGCCCGACGCCACGCTCACGGCCACCGGCGAAACACTTGGCACAATCGAATTCATGGCACCGGAACAATGGAACGCTCCGGCAAGTGTCGGCGTGCCAACAGATGTGTATGCACTTGGAGCGACCCTGTTCTTCCTGCTGACAGGGACACCTCCATTGCCTCGAAGCGAGTTCCAATCACTTTCCGACCGCTGGGCGGCGGTCACTTCGGTCGTGCCGTCGGTGCGCGTCAGGCGCGAGGAAGTTTCGACCGACCTGGATGCGCTGCTGTGCCGTCTGCTTCAGCCGGCCGTGTCGGAGCGGCCGCAATCGATGTTGGAAGTCGTTGAACTGCTGACCCCGCATGCGACTGGCCATGAATTGCAGGTTGTCGCCGATGCGGCGATGACGCATTCGGCGAACGGAAGTTTTCAAGGCGGCTGGCTCAGGAGCGAAATCGCGTCAGCCGCCCCGCCGGCCGGTGCCTGTTCAAAGAACGGTACGCGGACGGTTCGTCGAAGTCGCATTGCCGCGGCCATCACAGGCGCAACATTGACGCTCGCAACAGTGACCGTCGCTGCCGTGGCGGTTGTCGTCTCTGCACTGCTGCTGTGGAAGAGCAGCTCGGCAACAGGGATACCGCAAGCCGAACCGTCGACCGTCGCCGCCGCCACCGTCGGGCTCGGCGCGCCGCTGGCATCAGACGCAGCCGATTCGACGACTGATCACCGTTCGTCAGCGACCTGGCAACGCGGCCCGGTCCGTCCTCGGTTCGACGGCCTGATCCCGGAACCGTCCACATTTGGCGAGTTTCGACGATGGGAACTCGAAACACGGTTGCCGCATTCAGAGATGCTTGCCTTCCAGTGGGCACCGGACCGTCAGAAGTTCGCAGTGGGCACGACGAGCGGGCGCATCCGTGTGTACAGACTTGTCGATGGTCAGCCCGAGCTTCAGCAGGTGTTCTGCGAATCGTTTCCAGCCGGTGCCCTGCAGTTGATGTGGAGCCCTGACAGTCGCTGGATCGCAACGGCAGGCTGGGACCAGCCGATCCGCCTGTGGGACACGCAGCGCTACGCGGTCGGAGCGATCTGTGGCCGAGTACTCAGCGAAGAACGTGTGTTAGTGACTGCAATCGCGTGGCACCGCGACGCAAGTCGGTTCGCCGCGGGTGATAGCACAGGATGCATCCGCATCTGGGACACAGAAGGCCGGGTCGTCGAATTGCTCCAGCAGCAAGGGCCGTCGCTCACCGCCATCGAATGGAGTCACGATTGCCGTTTCCTCTGGATGGCAGATTCTTCAGGCCAGGTGCGCCGGTGGGATTCCGAGACTCGGAATATTGAGACAATTGGAAGTTTCAACAGTTCCGTCACGGACCTGGCCGCGAATCCCGCGGAGTCGAGCGTCGCAGTATGTATTGACGGTGAAACCGAAATCCGTCTGCTGCAGGACATCGGCGATTGGCAAACGATTTCGCCTGCCTCCGGAATTATCCGGGAACTGGCATGGAGTCGTAACGGAACACGACTTGCCGCCGTGGGTGACGCGGTCTGGTGCCGGGACTTTTCCGATGGAACCAGTTTGACCGCCGCCAGCGAAGGCGGCGATGTCCGACACCTGCACTGGATTGCCGGTGAGGAAGTAATCGCCTGGTGTGGCGGCAATTCAGAACTGGTGAACTGGAATCCCGATTCGGGAGCAATCACTTCAATCGTGCGAGTTGCTCAACGAACTCTCAGAAGCGTGTCCTGGAGTCCCGACGGCGGGCGACTGGCGGCAGCGGGTCTGGATGGACAGGTCTGCATCTGGAACGACGATGGAGCAATTGACCGCGTGATCCCCTCCCATCGCGGGCACATTGAATCCGTTTCGTGGAACCCGAGAACAAATCATGTGGCTGCGACCGCCGGCTGGGGTAACGGCGGAGACTGGACGGTCCGCATCTGGGACGCGGACTCCGGGCGGCTGTTTCGTTCCCTGACGGGCCACGACTCCGGAATTCTGTGCGCGCGATGGAGTCCCGATGGCCGGTACCTGGCGACTGGCGGCGGTGACCTGACAATCCGCGTCTGGAGTCTTCAGGACGGTCGCTGTATCGCGTTGCTGCAAGGACACACGGCACACGTTCAGGCAGTCGACTGGAACTCGTCCGGCACCATGCTGGCCTCAGGCGGCCTCGATCAAACGCTGCGCCTGTGGGACGTTTCCGAGGTCATTGGCACGGAATCTCGCTCTGTGGCTACCGTGTCAGCCGCCGGGGTTCTTGACGTTGCCGAACCCGTTGGTTCACTCCACTGGAGTCCCGAGAATGACGCGGTCGCCGTCGCGGGCACGTTGGGAAAGACGTATCTCGTCGACATCGAATCCGGGCAGGCACTCTGGTCTGCCCAGGCACCCTTTCGCCCTTCGCAGGTTGACTGGAGTTCATCGACAAACCTCCTCGTCGCGGGACTTCAGGGACTCATCGATCCCGCGAGCGGTGTTTGCTATCCCGCGATCAACGCGGAATGGGCAGTCGCCGTTTCTCCGGACGGCCTGCGCCTGGCGGCGACCGGCCTGGCTCACGAACTGACCGTCTACGACGTCGAAGATTTTCGGCTGGCAGCGGTATGGACGGCGTTGCTTCCCGGAAATGGTCCGCCGGTGTCGTTTTCTGCCGCCGGCCAGCCAGTGCACCCGCCAAACGCAGACGAACAGGTTTTCGTCTGCGTTTGTGAGCATCACGACGGCAGCATGGAATTGATTCCTCCTGCGGAGTTCGCTGAGCGTGTGCGGTCCAGGAAGTAGCATGCTGCAGCCGATGCGTATCACCAGGTTTTTGCGGTCGTGCGTTTAACGCCCTCGCGTTAAGGGGATATCGAAGCTGGTTTCTGCCAGACCGGCCGGTGTGGCTCGTCTTTCGTGTGTGCCACCAACCGTCGAATTGAGTTCCCCAACAGTACCTGAGGTTAAGACTGCCATGCTGCGCCTTCCGTTCCTGCGTCACCTGAGCCTGTCACGCCAAAATTTGCGGCCCGGTCGCGGCCGAGTCCGCGATCGTCGTCAATTTCCCGCTCAGGTTCTGGAACAGCGTACGCTGCTGGCGGCAGTCGCGTGGGACGGAGGCGGTGACGGAACGTCCTGGACGGACCCGCTGAACTGGGACACGAACGCAGT
>CAZHET010000189.1:0-11098 GCA_964531585.1 uncultured Planctomycetaceae bacterium
GGCAACGGCGATTGGCGGCGGTTCGCTGGTCGGTTCCTGGATGAACGACAGCGGGTTCTGGATTTTCGCCAAAATGAGCGGCCTGACGGAAACCGAAGCGCTCAAAACCTGGACCCCGCTGCTTCTGGTACTTGCCGGCGTTAGTCTGGGCACCACGGTGTTACTGTCGATGGTTTTGCCGCTGCTATGACGGAGTCGCGAAAGGAGGATCCCGAAGTCAAAAGCCCGCGAACGGCAACGATTGTGATGTGCATACACCACAGCGAATCCGCGATTCACGTGGTCGTTGCCTGCTGATCAGTGCCGCCGTGGAGATCGCTCCGCCGCGGGATCTTTGCTGCGGACTCCTGACTCATCCGATTCTCGCTATGCGAAGCAGTTCTCATCGCGAACAATGTCCTGTGGCTGCCCCGTCAGCAGCCGCTTTTCATCTACTTCCAGCGAAGCTAAATGTATGTCGTCGGATGCCACGGATCCGGTTCTGCCTTCCACAGACTGCCTGCGAGATCTGCTGGGTTACCTGAATTTCTCGGACGGAACGCCGAGCACTCGGTTTCAGAGCTGTCTGAACGAACTGTTCCTCACGACGGGCGCTCCTCGGGACGCGGGCGACCTTCAGCAGCGGCTCGACTCGGCGCTGTCCGAACTTGCGGCTTCGGGAGAAGCCGCGTTCAGCCAGCGTCAACAGGCACATAGCGCGATTACGATCACGCTGGAACGAGTGCTGCCCGCGTATCGGGCTCACCACAGTGACCTGCTGTTTCATTTGGCAGCTGCGGATTTCCTGCAGCCGCTTCTGCTGGCCCGCATGTTTGAAGCCACGCTGGCATCGGCAGCCACGAGCGTCTGGAGCGACCCGGCTGTTGTCGCTGCAGGGGCTGTCGACCGCCTGAACTTTTTCATCGGCTATCGTCCTGTCGCCGTACTGGAAAACAATCGCCGTGCAGAAGTCTACGACCACGAACGCTTCTGCCCCGTCCCGCTCTATCTGCGAAATGTCGGAGCCGCCGCGGGACCGTATCGCCCGTTGATTGAAGCAGCACTGGAATTTCTTGGCGGCCTGCCGGAATCGCTGACAGTGCCCGCGCACTTTCAGATCAGCCAGTTGAATGAACTCAGCCTCGACGTCCGAGCTCACGACCATCTGCATCCCGTCAACAAACGCACGAATTACATGTTCGGCGAATGGGATCCGGAAGAGATTGACACTAAAGGATACTACCGCCGCTTCGTGCTGCGCAAGATCATTCTCGATTCGCTGCTGACGTGGCTTAACACCGGTGACCCTGCCCAGTTCAGTGAACGACTGTTTGACGCATCGGCCGTGCTGTCGGGAACGATCCTGATGGCGTCTGCAATCAGCGGCTCCGGACCGCAGACGTACGATTCGTCCATGTCGCTGACATCACTGTTGCCACTGGTGGCCCGGCAGCGCGACAACTTTTATCAGACACTGCTGGAAGCGGCGACGGGCTCCCGGCGCAAGCGGCTGAAGGCCCAGGCGGATGAGTCACGCCAGCCGTTCGGTCATGTGCGACATCAGTTGAACATGCATCTGTCGCAGTACGGAGCACGGCAGGTTCAGCACCGTCATCTGTCGTCGATGTTTGCGGCGATGGGCTTTGAACAGGCCAGTTGCGAAGAGGCGCTGGTGATTCCCTGCGCGTCGGCCCGGTTTGAATCCGAACTGCTGTCGCGGCTGATGCTGGTTCGCCGCAACGTTCGCAGCTCTGACCTCGCTCAGGCGGCCCGGCTGATTCATGAGTGCATCGACCTGCTGCAGCGCGGAATTCGCTGCGGCGCGATTGTGGACCCCTGGAATATCCTTGGTTTTCAGGGCATGTTCCCGCTGTTCTTTGCCCGCGAAGATGCGATTCCCGATAACCGGGTGGAAATTCTGCTGGAACTGATGGAGCAGATCTTCGATGCCTGTTCGCTGGTGATTGCGGAAGCGGCGGCCGTCGGCAACGTCGAAACACGCGAGGTCGTTCATAGCGACTTCAGCAAGCTGGCGATCCAGTGGGACCGTTACGCGGCCTCGACCGTCAGCGACCTGCCGGCTGTGAAAGGTGAAGAAAGCCTGCACGCCGCAGAACACGTCGCCGCGGCTTTGGCCGAATGGAGAACTGCCGGTGAAGCCGCCGGTGACATTTCGTTCTGGCGCGAACACGTCAGCCGCTTCGAATCCGCTCGCAGCTTTTCGCAGGTCGTGGCGGCTCTGCTGGAACGACAGGATTCCGTTGCCGCCATGGGGCTGCTGATGCAGTGGCTTAGCGAAGCGGAAACCTTCGGGCTGGAATCCGGCAAGCATTCCATTCACAGTCTGCTGCACCGCCTGCTGCGGGCGATTACACAAAGCGCTGACACCTCGCAGCAGTGGCAGAACCTGCGGCGGCTGTTTGCTTTCATGGAAGCCAACGCGGGAATCTTCTGGCAGGTTCCGTCGCTGAACGAATTCGTCGACCGGCACCGCAGGTCTGCAGCGGAAAGCCCCGATGATGAAGCCGTCGACCTGGAAAATCTGTTTCAGGACGACGACGAAGACGACGGCGGTCTGTTCGAAGCGGCCTACGACGACGTCGTCTTTCGAGACAGCGCGGATGACGGCAATCAGGGCGACACCATCGACGAAGGCTATGGCCCCGGGACGACGGAGTTCGAACAGATTTATCGTCAGCTGGAACCGCGACTGAAGTTTCTGCATACACTTGGTTCGCTGTGGAGCACCACCGCCGTCGCGCTGTCGCGCAATCCGGACGACACGGTCAACGATGACGAACGACAACTCCATCTGCGCGAATGGCTCCGCACGATCCGACACTTTCTGCGCGAACTGTCCGAACTGGTCCGGGAAGTCCGCGACTATGAAATCGAGGTGTATTCGTCCGACCTGGAAGCCAACATTGAATATGACATACAGATGCAGTCGAGGTTTCTGCTGATGCAGAACGCGATCTCGACAACCGTCGAGTTCCTGATGGCAGAACGAATGCTGTGCGCGATACTGAAGGACAGCGAGGATCTGTCCGACAGCGGCCGCGCCTTCGATCAGCGGCTGGTGCTGATGCTGCGAGCCGTGCTCGCCAATGACGCGGCCACCGTCCGCCGACACTTCCGACAGTTCTGCACCGCACTCAGAAAACGGCCGCTGCTGTATGTACCGTTCGAACACGGCGGTCAGCCAACGGCCATTCTGAAGGCTCGCACGCTGCAGGCCATTATTCGGCTGCTGCTGAGTCAGTTGCCGCGGCTGGGCCTGCTGGAAGAGACGTTTCAGTTGCTGCGGACAGCCTATCGAATGGAGCGCACATCGCGTCCGCTGGGACAGGCCGTCACTGAATTCGACCGACTGTACCGGATCGGCCTGGCCGGTTCCGTGGAAGCCATCCTGCATGCCGCCAGCCGCTGGAAGTCGGACACACCAAAACAGCTTAAAGGAGTTTACCGGCGCATTCAGCGGCTGATGGATGCCTACCGCGAACTTTGGGGAACGCACAGCAGTTCGATGCGGCTTTCCGTCGTCGAAGAACTGCACGACGAAGACCGCGCGGCAGAGATCAGGACGTTCATTGAAACCTACGGCGAAGACCTGTTCCACACCAGAATGCTGACTCTGGGCAACGCGCGGGCCATCGTCCACAGCGGTGCCGAATCGCTGATCGACGAACTTCAACAAAACGTCGCGCCCACGCAGACCGTGAAACTGATCGACGATCTGGAAGCCGATCTGATCGACCGCGAAGACGCGGCTGACATGATGGAGTTTGTCTACGAATCCGTGGTCGACAACTTCGACGTATTCCTGGAATACAACACCACGACGACGCATTCCGACTACGGCAGCCGGCTGTTCTGCCTGCTTGACTTTCTGCGGCTGGAATCGCTCTACGACCGCTTCGACTGGAACAACGTTCCGTTTCAGGTCGTGCATGAAACGATGGTCCGCTTCGGCGCGTCCGATCTGGCGGCCGAAGTCGAAGCGGAGCTGGCTGATTCAACGCGTGAACTGGCGGAGTCGATGGTTGAAGAACTCTTCGAACTCGAAGCCGAATACGGAGTGCGCCTGCCGACGCTTCATGATCATATCTGTGAGCGCATCATCGGCACACTGACGGTCAACCGCATGACCGCGCGGGTCGCTCGGTGCTGTCCGGACCTGGCGGACGTGACGGCGGAAGAAGCCGCGACGAACTTTGAAACACTGCGGGCGGAGATCGCTGACTACATGGAGGACCGTCTGGGGTCCGGAATTGAACCTCCGGACTGGATGCAGCAGTTCGCTCGCGAGCTGGAACGCGTGCAGGACGAAAAGTTCGGCCTGATCGCGGAGTCGCTGCACGCCGGTGAGTTCCAGCGGATTACTCAAAAAGATCTCGATCGCCAGTTGTCGAATCTGCTCGACGAAGACGATTCCGCGGCAGGATTTTAGTCGTCTTTGCAATCGCGGTTCGACAGGCGGAGATGTGCGACCGGCGCTTGGGACGGCGAGGTTCCTGCCGAGCCGCGTTTGCCAATCGGCACCCGGCTGCAGGGCCGGTGCCCGCGTGATCCATCAATACACGACTGATGAAGAAACAGCAGCGGATGGATCCGGTGAGCGACGGATGTGAGTCCGCGTTCTCCCGGCGTGTCAGCGCCGTTTGCGGACGGATGCCGCTGCTGGTTACGTGGTCGGCGAAGGTTATCCGCCGAACAGCTTCCCGACCGGCACCGGCAGCAGAAAGGCGTGATTCTCAAAGATCGCCGCGCGGCCGACTTCGCTGATCATCGGCGTAGCGAACAGCATCAGCACATAGATTGCCAACAGAGGAATCATCACCAGCTTTGCCGTCCAGCGGATGCCGAACCAGGCGTTTGCCGGTTGCTGCCTGCCCGTCCCGTAGACCCATCCCATCATAATTCGAGTTGGGTAGGTCAACAGCACGAACAGCGGAGTCACCAGCCACATCGCGTCTTCAGCGGGCAGCCGAATCTTGGTGAAGTATAACGGCAATGCCAGGGCATACAGCAGCGTCGTGGCAATCAGCCAGCGGACAGGTACGCGGTTGATGATCTGCCGAACGGTGCCGATTTCAAAGATCGCCGCGAATCGTCCGGTCACTGCCTGATGAGCCTGCAACAGCGGCAGCCATGCCGCCACTGGAATCAAAAGCAGTCCGCCAATGACGGAGACGACAACAGCCGGGCCCGGATTTTCGCGAGGTGATGTCGAGGCGGCCAGCAATGCTGTTGGAATGACCAGCCACATCAAGGCTCCGACAAGTCCCCTCACGGCAGTCTTGATCGTGGCCCACGGCTGAAAGACTTCCAGTAGCCGCTCCGTCCACAGGTTCACCGACTCAAAGTACTTGCCATCACTGATGCCATTCACCAGTCGCCTGACGTTCCGCACTGGCCGAAAAAAGGAGGAGAACGAACCACCGTTTGCGACGGCCAGCAGCAGATGAAAAAACAGGATCGTCTGCATCCAGAACTTGATTCGCAGCAAGCCGGCGGGACTCAGCGGCGAGCCGTCAACGATGATGCCCCGCGCCGCAGATTCAACTGCCAGCAACTGCACGGGCAGCAGAAACAGAGCAACCATCAGCAGAATCGTGCCGGTTCGAGCCGACACAGCCAGCAGTGGAAAGCCATCACGAATGCGGCCGCTCCTGCCCACCTGAGCTTCCGCGGTGAGCAGGTAACCCAGCGTCAGCAGGCTCAGGCCGGGGATCGCTGCCAGAACTGCCAGCAGCCCGATCAGAAAACCCATCCCGACCATCACCTGCATCAGCCACAGCATGCTGTGAAACGGCCTGCGCACGCCCGGAAACGAACCGGGGCCGATCGGCAGCTCTTCGGGAACAGACGTTTCTGGAGCGACGGCTGACGCCTGCCACGCGAGATCTGGCCCGAAAGGTTCGGCGATTTCCGGCGGTTCTGCGGGTTTGACAGGCATGGTCGAAATCACTCGGCGGAACTCCCAGCGGCCCAAGTCTATTCCCGAACGGCTTCGACGCGAATGCCAGTCGCTGCCGGTCTCCACGATTCGCCGCTGACCGGACAGAATTGGAAAGAATCTGCCAGGATTCGGACTGTGGTGCCGAAGAATTCCCTGCGGAGTTACTCGTCCGGCCGAAAGTGAGCGATCTTATGCGTCTCTTGTCCGTTCTGGCTGTCACCGTTGTGACCGGCCTGCTGTTTCTGATGGTCCTGCGGGCCGGCCACATCGAACCCGCCGCTCGCGCGCCTCAGGTGCTGGCAGATGACAGCCGCATCGACCAGTCAGTCGCCAAAGTCAACGCGTGGTTTCGGCAGCACTGGGAAGACGAAGGGCTGCAGCCCGCGGAACTGGCCGACGATCTGACCGTGTACCGTCGACTCTCGCTGGCGCTGCACGGCACGGTGCCGTCGCTGGAAGAAATCCGCACGTTCACGGCCGATTCGTCGAAGGATCGCATTGAACGCTGGCTTCTGAAGATGCTGGATGACCGCCGCTTCGGCGACTACTTCTCCGAACGGCTGACGAGGATGCTCGTCGGAACAGAAGAGGGAGCGTTCGTGATTTACCGCCGTGACCGGCTGGGTGACTGGCTGGCCGAGCAGCTTCGTGCGGATCGCCCCTGGCCGGACATCACCAAAGATCTGATTGCCGCGGAAGGATTGTGGACCGATCACCCCGCGTCAAACTTCGTATCGTCAGCCGTCATTCCCGATGAAGGCATTGATGAGAACAAGCTGGCCGGCAAGGCCGTGCGAGCATTTCTCGGTCAGCGCATTGATTGTGCTCAGTGCCACAATCATCCGTTTGACAGTTGGCAGCAGCAGGACTTCGAAGGCCTTGCGGCATTCTTCGGCCAGGCACGAATGTCGCCGGGAGGTGCCGTGGATCGGACGATCGAAGACGGTGAACCAGTCGAGTACGAAGTGATCGATCCCGGTCAGGAAGACGGTCGGCTGGTCAGGCCGCGGGTTCCGTTTCACGAGGAATGGCTGCCGACGTCCGGGACTCGCCGCGAACAACTGGCGGGGTGGGTCGTACATCCGGAAAACCGACGATTCGAACGTGCGGTGGCGAATCGCATGTGGGGCCTGATGTTCGGCCGGGCGTTCCATGATCCCGTCGATGACCTGCCACATCCGGATGACGATGCCGCTCACGCTGATCTGCTGGACGTTCTGGGGGCGGAATACCGCGCGAACGGCGAGAGCCTGAGATTCCTGGTGCGGCTGATTGCGGAATCCGACGCGTTCCGTCTGCGATCGGATGTGCCAGGCGCTGACAACGAAACATTCACCTCGATGAGCCGCGAGTGGGCGGTGTTTCCGACGGTGCGGCTGCGGCCGGAACAGGTGATTGGCTCGATGTTCCAGGCCGGACACATTCGTACCATCAACCAGAACTCCAATGTGTTTGTGCGGTTCGCCAGGTTTCTCAACGAGAACGATTTTCTCAAGGAGTACGGCGATGCGGGCGAAGACGAGCTGCTGCAGCAGACCGGCACCATCCCGCAGGCTCTGCTGAGAATGAACGGTCGCTTCACGGACGAACTGACGAAGACGGAAGCGTTCAGCGCTGCAGGCCAGATCGCTCAGTATTCTCCCGACGATGAGACCCTGGTGACAAACTGTTTCCTGACATGCCTGACGCGATTTCCAACATCGGAAGAGCGTCAGTATTTCACTCAACAGCTCGCTGCGGCTGACGAAGCCGTTGCCGGGACGCCCGCCGCCAGCGATGAATATGTCGCGGCCTCGCGCGATGAGACAGTTCGCGACCTGTACTGGGTGCTGTTCAACTCACCGGAATTCTCCTGGAACCACTGACATGATCAGGCAACACCAAACAATCACCCGCCGCGGAATACTTCAGTCAATGGCGGCAATGGGGCTGTCCCTGTCACTGCCGGGCATGACGGCTCGCGCTGCGGCTCGCCGCCGCGATGAGCGGCCCAAATCGCTGATTACGTTGTGGATGAATGGCGGCATGAGCCAACTGGAAACGTGGGATCCGCACCCCGAAGGCCCTGCCGGTGGTGAAGTGACATCGATCGCTACCAGCGTCGGTGGGCTGCAGATTTCGAATCTGTTGCCGCAGATGGCGGAACAGATGCATTCCACCACGGTCATCCGGTCGCTCACATCGCTGGAAGGCGACCACGAACGCGGCACCTTCTTCGTCAAGACCGGATACCGGCTGGAACCCACGCTGAGCTACCCTGCTTTAGGTGCGATCGCGGCCAGCGAGCTGCCGGATTCGAATGTCGAAATCCCTCAGCACGTGTCGCTGGCCGGCGAAAACTTCTGGCCGGTGGGAGGCTACCTGGGCAACGAATGGGACGCGTTCCGGGTGTTCGATCCTGGTCGTTCCCAGTCCAACCTGCACGCCGGAGTCACCGAGATTCGTCAGCAGCGAAGGCTGGAAGGACTCGGCGTCCTGGGACGGACGTTCGAGCAGGGGCGTCCGCGGGCACTCGACAGAACTCTGCACAAGGACACCGTCGATCGAGCGTTGACGATGATGTCATCCGAGCAGTTGAAGGCCTTCGAGATCGACGGCGAATCGGCTGCAGTCAGGGCTGCCTACGGTGATTCGTCGTTTGGGCGAGGCTGCCTGGTGGCTCGGCGGCTGGTGGAAGTCGGCGTACGCGCTGTGGAAGTCTGCCTGAACGGTTTCGACACCCACGTCAACAATCACGAAGGCCAGCGCACGAACTGCGAAATTCTTGACCCGGCTTTCGCAACGCTGCTGACGGAACTGCGAGATCGCGATCTTCTGGAATCGACGATCGTCCTGTGCATCAGTGAGTTCGGCCGAACCCCCCAGATCAATCCGGCGGGCGGACGCGATCACTGGCCGAACTGGTTTTCATGCGTCGTCGCAGGCGGCGGGTTCCGGCAAGGCCTGGTGATTGGCACAACTCCCGGATCGATCCCGGCAGATCAGAAGATCCGGCCCGAGGATCCCGTAACAGTCCCGGAACTGTATGCCACGATCCTGCATGCGATGGGCATCGACTGGAACAGGGAAATCGTCACGCCGATCGGCCGCCCGATCAGGTACGCATCAGCCGATCCGATCGGCAGACTGCTGACCGATTCCGCCGCTGCCGGATTGCGGTCGTAGCGTCCCGTCACGCCGACTGTGAACGCAATGGCGGGGGCGCGCTGCTGCCCGCAACCGCGCGCTGCGGCGTTCCTGCGATTCGCGCCAATTGCGATAGCAGCAGCGTCGGCCTATAGTCCCCGCCATGCAGGGACCACTCACTGAATCCTACTCACAAATCGTCATCAATGGCGTTGGTCTGCTCGGCGGCTCGATCGCTGCCGCGATTCGGCGGCGCTTCGCGAGTTGCCGGATTGTCGGAATCGGCCGGTCAGGTTCGCGACTGCAGGCGGCGCAGGATGCCGGACTGCTGGATGAGTGGGCCACGTCGCTGCAACCTTCCCACGTCTCGGGTCATACGATTGCGGTTGTCTGCCTGCCAGTGGATATGATCGCCGGTGCGGTGCTTGAAGCAGCAAGACTTGCCGACGACGAAGTGCTGATCACCGACGTTGGCAGCGTCAAGTCATACATCTGCGACGAAGTCGCCCGCGACCTGACAGCCGCGAAGTACTTTGTCGGTGCACATCCGATTGCCGGCAGCGAACGCGGCGGCTTCGAACATGCCGACGCAGAGCTGTTTGAGGGACGGCAATGCGTCGTCACAGAAACTGCCGCCGGCGAGCAGAAGCTGGCTCGCACCATCGGATTCTGGCAGAGTCTCGGCTGTCGCGTGACGCAGATGACCGCCGCACAGCACGACCTGATTCTGGCACGCACCAGCCACCTGCCGCATCTGCTGGCCGCTGTCGGTGCCGCCTGTGTCAGTGAGGAACACCTGGCATTCACAGGAACAGGATTCCGGGATACGACCCGCGTCGCAGCAGGGTCACCGTCACTGTGGCAAAGCATTCTGTGGTGCAATCGCCACGAAGTCCTGGCGTCCATCAGGCAGGCCGAAGCTCAACTGGCGGAACTAAGATCTGCGTTGCAGGAGTCTGACTCGGCAACGCTGAAAGGCCTTTTGCAGGCTGCCGCAGACAGACGCAATCAACTGAATGACGAATCCTGATCTTCGTCGCGGACGTGGAAGCGTCCGAACCCGAATCTCTGCAGTGCCGCCAACAGGCGACCGCGGCGCTGGTCTGCGGATTCCCCCTGCCCAATGCCTTCGGCGATTGTTGCGGCCGCGATCGCTGCGACGCGACAGACGGACACGGGAATCCGAAACGGGGCCAGGTCGGCGAACATCTCATCGGTGCTGCAGATTTCTCCGTACTTTTCGCCGCAATACGTAAGCTCCAGTCCGTGCAGGTCGCCGCTCCACTGGTAGTCAAACGGGCCGAAGTTCCGACCACGACTCGACACCCAGAATGTTGTGCCACGCAGAAGAATTTCATTTGCAAACGATGCCACGGACCAGGCTTCTCTTCTTCACATCCTGCAATTCTAAACGACCGGCGACATCGTAACAGCTCACTTCAGATCGCGGGAATGCGATTCGGCTGCGTGGCTGAAATCAGCATTTCTGCGGCGTCTGAAGATTCGCCCGAATTTGCGACCTGCCGTCCCGTTTGAGGGGTTGACAAGTCCTGCGCACTGTGGCTATCACTCGGCTGGTTCACGATTCGCTGATCTTTATCCCGATGATTTCACATACCTGATGAGGGCTGGTGTTATGTTGCTGGCATTTGCTTTGGAATCGCTGTTCCGATCAGATGCGATCGTGATATCTCCGGAGGCAACGATTCGTCAGTGTCGGCGCGCAATGCCGACAGTCCTTATGCAGGACGGCGACGATGATGACGTCGATGACTTTGAAGATGAAGACGACGGCGATCTGGACGAAGACGACGATTTTGAAGACGACTTTGACGACGATGACGATGATGACTTCGACGATGATGACGACTTCGATGATGACGAAGATGACGATGACGAAGATGATGACGACGACGATTTTGACGACTTCGATGACGACGATGAGTTCTAGTCAGGAGATTGCTGACCGGGCAGGTGTTAAGGATCGTGCGGAAAATAAGTGTCTGACCCCAATTGTGCGAAGCACCCGAA
>CAZHET010000190.1:0-11057 GCA_964531585.1 uncultured Planctomycetaceae bacterium
TGGCAACGCTTCGCTGCTGGTGAATGATATCGAAACGCTGACCGTCGTCGCTGCGCAGTCGCCGACCATTGAGAGCGCCGGCGCAGGTGCGACGACAGTCACAATCACGCGCCCGAACACGGACAATTCCCTGCCGCTGACTGTGACTCTGACCGACACCAGTGCGCGCCTGACCCTGCCGGCCACCGCAGAAATTCCGGCGAACGAAGCATCCGTGACTGTTCCGGTCGACGTGATCGACACGGAAAACGTAGACGGCAACACGACCGTGACCATTCGCGCGAATGCGCCGGGATATCAGCAGAGCCAGACTACGATTGTCGTGGAAGACGATGACGGTGGCATGATTCGGCCAGGCAACATTCTGGTCGCCGTCGACGATCGGTACGTTCGCGAATACAGACCGGACGGTGCCCTGATTCAGACAGTCATCGTGTCGCCTCAGGGAAGTCAGTTGCGCGATGTGGTCGTGAATGATCAGGGTGACATTGAACTGATCAACGGCAATTCTGTTTTGACGAATATCGACGTCGATGCCAGCGGCCGAATCGTCGCAGCAGGCAGTTCCACATCGATTTCCAACGGATGGGTGGTCATCACCAACGAAGCGCTGCAGGCGGTGGAAGCGTTTTCCGTGACCAGCGGCCTGCTGGAATTCCCCGCAGATCGTCACCGTCCGAGGCGTTCAGGATGGAATCGCAGATGGTTCTCAGGTCAGCACAATCACGATCAGCGTTGACGACGCTGGCAGCGATGATGCATTCGACACAGTCAATGACCAGATGATCCAGGTGACATCGACAGATCTGCAGAATGGTGTGGTCACCGGAACAAAGTTCGAAGACATCAACGACAACGGTCAGCGAGATGGCGGCGAACCGGGACTTGCGGGCGTGACAATCTACGTTGATCTCAACGGCAATCTGAACTTCGATGCCGGCGAACCTTTTGCGGTCTCATCGAGTGACGGCAGTTATTCGATCAGCGACGTACCTCCCGGCACTCATGCCCTGCGGGAAGT
Source organism: uncultured Planctomycetaceae bacterium (assembly GCA_964531585.1). Lineage (GTDB taxonomy): Bacteria > Planctomycetota > Planctomycetia > Planctomycetales > Planctomycetaceae > JAWKUA01. The sequence continues at coordinate 1,022 of CAZHET010000190.1, forward strand.
TGTGCCGATCGGCTATCGGCAGTCCTATCCGATATCTTCGCCCGCGCGGCTGTTTGCCATCGATTTCAACGAGACTTACTCATCGCGGATCGTCGAAGTCCATCCCGTTTCCGGCGCGACGGTTGCGATACTGACCGTGCCGGCCGGAGTATCCGGAGCAACCGCGGGGCTGGCGTTCGACGGGACTGCCCTGTTCCTCGTCGACTCAAACACAGACACGCTTTATAAGCTCGATCCCGACACGGGTGCGACGATTGCGTCACGGGCGCTCGACATCGCGGGCCGGTGGGACGGTGTTGCGGTGCTGGGCGGATCCGTTTTTGTCAGCGGTCCGTTTCTGCGTGTGATCGAGATTGTTGACCCGGTCACAATGGCAACGACAGGTACGATTTAGTTTCCGCCAGGCGGGAACCAGAATCCGTTCGGCGGGCTTGGCGAACTGCCGGGATCCGGTGCGGGCAACGCCGTTAAGAGTTTATTTTCGTTTAACCCGTGGCCGAGAGGCCAGGTTGGTGCAAGCCGTGACGGCCTGGCCTTTCGGCCACGGGTTAAACGAGCGTGTTTTCCGGGGGAAAAACTCTTAACGGCGTTGCCCGTCCGTCCGTTTCACACAGCCATCCCATTGTGTCCGCGTCGGCCGCGGCGGCCCCACTTGCGGCACCTCGTACCGGTGGCGGAAACGGCAGCGAATTCGTTACGAATCTGCAGGTTCTCGACCAGGTACTGGCCAGTTCAGTCGGCGACATCCTGCCGGGCGGCTAGCCTTATTACAGCCAGCAATGATGTACGACTGACTTGCGTCCGCGATGTCGGGCGGATAACAACGCCACGCTGAAGTGACTGTGGATCTGCATTTCCTGACGATCCGTCTTCAGGGGCAATGTCCCGTCACAACGCGTGTGGAGCATGTCGTCGAGTGGCCGTCAGGCGATCGTCAGGTGATCACCGGCCCGATACAGGCCGATCAGTCTCTGCTGGTTGAGGAAGTTCTGTAGCGCGGGAATCTCATGAAGATCTACCACAACCCAAAATGCACAAAGAGTCGTCAGACGCTGGCACTGCTGCGCGAACATGGCGCTGATCCGGAGGTGATTGAGTATTTGAAGACACCACCGTCGGAGAAGGAACTCGCTGCCATTCTCAAGGCACTTGGCTTGCAGCCGTTCGAACTCGCGAGGAAAAAGGAAGCTCGCGACGCCGGACTGGACCTGCAGTCGATGGGGCGCAGCGAAGCTATCGCCGCGATCGTGCAGCATCCGCAGGTGATGGAACGACCGATTGTCGTATCAGGTCGCCGTGCCGCCGTCGGGCGACCGCCGGAAAACGTCCTGTCGCTGCTTGAGGCCGCGGAATAAGGCTTCCCATGCGGTACCTGGTCCTGTTGCTGCTGGTCATCGTTTCCATCGTGGCCGTTGTCTGGCCGAAGCTGTCGTTCGGCTTTGATCCGTTCGGTCAGGGAGCTGTCGTGCTGCCATGGCTGGTGGTTTCGGCCATGCTGGCCATCGGAAGTGTCCTGCCCGAAGATGAGATTCGTCAGATCGCTCGCCGCTGGCCGACGGTGCTGGGTGGCACGGCAGTCCAATACACGCTGATGCCGCTGCTGGCATTTTTGCTGGTGAAGGCGTTCGGTTTTGCCGACGATCTGGCCGCGGGATTGATGATTGCGGGATGCGTTCCCGGAGCGATGGCGTCCAACGTGCTGACTCTGCAGGCTCGCGGGAACGTCAGCTACTCGGTTAGCCTGACGACTTCCGCGACACTGCTTTCGCCGCTGGTCGTGCCGCTGTCTTTGACGCTGACCATCGGGGCGACACCGGGTTACGACGGCACCACAGCCGTCATCACACTGCTGTGGCAGGTCGTGCTGCCGGTAGTGACGGGGTTTTTCCTGAGCCGGATGATCCCGCTGTGGCACCGAATGATGCTGCGTCTCGGCACACTGATCGCCAACACGGCGATTTTGGCGATCATTGCCATCGTCGTCGGCCTGAAACGCGACGCACTCGGCAGTGTCACACTGGTGCTGCTGACGGCGCTGCTGCTGCTGAATCTTCTGGGCTATGCCGGAGGCATGCTGGCGGGCAGAGCCATGAGGCTGCCCGGCGACATGCGGCGGGCTCTGACACTGGAAGTCGGCATGCAGAACGCAGGAGTCGGAACTGTGCTGGCCGTCCAGCTTTTCGGGGAAGACACGCGTGCCGCCATTCCGTGCGCGATCTACACGTTCGGCTGCATGCTGACAGGGACCGTGCTGGCCACCTTATGGCGTGACATTCCGGTGACACTGCCGCAGCAGCACGCGGCCCCAACAGGTGACTTCAGCGAGTGACGAATAGCCGGTCGACGTGATGTCAGCGACTGTTCGAAGCCAGCACAGCTTCCTGGTAGCGTCGAAATGACAGTGTCTTCAGTCGATTGCTGCCTGCGGCGGTGTCCCAGCGCAGAATCAGACTGCGGTCGACATCGTCCAGATTCTGTCGAAAGCGGTGCTCCGCGCGCAGAATGCGACTGTCGTCCGGGCGCAGATCCAGCTCTACGGCGACCGGCATCAGATTTTCCAGCTCACGCAGCTTTGCATTCAGCGCCATTCTCGGTTCAGGAAATTTACTGGCGGGATGCAGAATGCTGTTCAGGCGGGCGGTCCAGTCGCAGTAGGTCAGGTAGCGCTGGCGCTGGTCTTCGTCGTTCCACGGCCTGACAGACACATGGTATTTCCAGGACGGAGCGACCAGCATCAGCGACTGTTCGCGCGGATCAAACTTCGTTTCGAATTCGGGGTTCAGTTGAAACCGCAGTTGCCGGATGACCTGGTCCGCGTTGGACGTCTGTGACTGCCGCAGTTCGGTGATGTACTGCTGGACTTTCGGTTCGCGTGAATCCAGCAGATGGCCGATCTCGTCAAAGTCGACCGTTGTCGCCAGTGAACGAGCGGGATTCAGCACCGTAAACCGCCGCGCCGTCGGTTCGTAGATGACGACCTCATCCGCGCTTTCCACATAGTCGTAAACCCGTCCGTTGTGGAACAGCGAAAGGCTGCTGGATAGCAACGTCCGATTTTGCCCGGCAGCCACGGCACAAGTTTCGTAGACCTGAGTCTCAACTCGCAATCCTTGCGCCGTTGCGCGCGGACTCAACGCGGCGACGACGACGATCACAACCACCGGCAGAATTCGAATCGACACGGCAAACTCCGGAAAAGAGCAGGAGCACGCTGTCCGCCGCGCACTCTGTGCGAAAGCACATGCCGAAAGGATAGAAGCGATCGATCACTCGCAACAATTCGAAGTGCGCACGAAGTCGCCGCGTCGGCTGGTCGCCGGGGTGAGACCACAGCAGGACAGGCACGACACGGCGGGACGTCGCGGCAAGGCGCAAAATCAGCCGGTATTCACGGTCCCCGCGTCAGATCCCCATATTCGCCAGGCCATCGCTGAGCCGTTCGAGCAGGCTGCCGATCTTCGGGTGGTTGGCCTCGAACTCGAACACCATTTCCTTCAGACGCGACGAATACGTCGCGGCGGGCTCGGCACCTTCCGGCCCGTCAGCGACACGTTGCTGCTCCGAGGCACCTTGCCCGTCAGCGATACCCTGCCCGCCTGAACCGTCCGGGTTTTCGGCCAGCAGTCGGCGGATATCGTCCGTCACGTGCTGCAGCATCTGGCGAGTCTGCTCGTCCACTTCGCTGGTCTGCGACAATTCTTCGTGCAGTGCCGCCAGGGTGCTTTGCAACTCGTCACGGTTCATCATGAGTGTCCTCGAATGTCGCCGTCCGGCGGCTACTGCGCACACCGACCGTTGACCTGTGTTGGCGATCATACCGCGCGACGCCGGCCGACTGAAGCGGCCCATGCAAGGTTGCAGCGATCCGGACCGCCGATGTCTGCAGATTCCCGTCGACCGGGCAACAGGATTCTGCGATTCTCCGGGGCTGACCCGTCACGCGAGTCAGACAACAGAGAATCAACGAATGTCACTGAAAGACCAGGTTGCGATCGTCACGGGAGCCTCCGCCGGAATCGGACTGGCCGTTTCCAGGCGACTGAGCGCAGAGGGCTGTCGACTGGTACTCGCCGCGCGATCAGCCGAACCGCTGTGGAAAGCTCAGGAAGAAATCGCAGCTGCCGGAAGTCAGACGCTGGCGGTATCGGCCGATGTGTCCGACCCCAACGAACTGGCGAATCTTGTCGACACCACGATCAGTCGGTTTGGACGAATCGATATCCTGGTGAACAATGCCGGCGTCGATTGTTTCTGCCACTTCGAAACGCTTCCGATCGAACGAATTCTGCAGACGGTGGAAATCAATCTGACGGGAACCATCCTGCTGACTCGCCTGGTGATCCCGCACATGCTGAAGCAGGGGCGAGGAACAGTCATCAACATGGCATCGACCGCCGGCAAACACTGTCCACCGTTCGGTGCGGTGTACGGCAGCACGAAAGCAGGAATGATCGGGTTCACTCAGGGACTGCGGGGGGAGTTTCTGGACCGCGGCATTTCGGCAACCGCGGTCTGTCCGGGCTTCACCCGATCCGGCGGCATCTACGACCGCATCGTGGAAGCGACCGGTCGCGGAACTTCCGCCGCGCTGGGCGGAACCTCCGCAGAGAACGTTGCGGCCGCGGTGGTGAAGGCAATTCATTCGAAAGCGCCGGAAATCATCGTGAACTGGCCTCCGATCCGTCCAGCGTCGGTGCTGCGCGAACTGTTCCCGCGACTGGGTGAACTGCTGGCGAACCGTGTTTCAGGCCGGTTCGGCAGGCGCGCGGCTGACGCTGCCGAAGTCACTGCGGAATAGAAAAAAAGGCGATCAACACGCGTGCTTCGCTTTACGCTACCAAGGGATCGCTCAATGAATGCGTTCGACGCCGTCATCGAAAAAGATCCGAAACATAAAGAACGCGGTCTCCTGATGCGGCGTTCCAGCACGCGACCGCTTCTGAAGGCGAAGCCGACAGCAAGACCGAACCTTCCACTGAAAATGCCAACGCGGTAATAGGCCGACGATGGCCGCCTCTAAGCTCCCGGATCTTTGTGCCGTTGAAATCCCAGATTACCATTCGGTCCGCCAGGTTCGCTCCACCTGCCGTCAGAAAGCCGGAACCGTCCGGGAGGAACGCCGCTTGGCTTCCTGCCAGCTGACAACTCAGAGTGCCGTCGATTGTCAGCAAAAATGTGTCCCAGCCATAGGTGGCGAGTACCCGCGTTCCGTCATCAGACATCGCAATATTTTGAACGCCGTACGGGTGTGCGACCTCGTGAGCGAGTTCCAGCGTTTTGATGGTGCGGAACTGATGAGCCGTCGACTCGCCGCTTTCCCAGAGTCTGACGGCAGGAGGAAACTTCTTGCCGAATGCCTCACCGCCCTGTCCGCCGGACAGCAGGAACTGTCCATCAGGAGAAAACTGCAGTTGTGTCACAGCCGCAAGATGATCGTTCATGATCTGGCTTGGCTGATTCGACTCGGACTGAAGATCCCAAACGAGGATTCTTCCGTCGCGCAGTCCCGCCAGAATGTATCTGCCGGTCGGATCAAACTTCGCGCATTCGATGACACTCTTTTGGCCTTCCAGGACGCGTGTCACCCTGCCTGATTCAGTGTCCCAGATGGCGAGGGGGACCGGCGTCTGCAATTCCGGAACGACGGCGACACCGGGCATGGCGTCGTCGGTGGCGGCCATTTGCCGGAGATCCGGACTGAAATCCAGCACCGTTGTGCCGACCGACCCTGCGGCACGATACGCCCGGCCGAGTGTGCGTTCGGCGTTGGAGAAATCCCAGATCATGCCTCCCGCTTTCTGATCACAGACGGCAATACGCTTCTCTTGTGGATGGAACAGGATGCGACGGGGCGCGTAATTCTCATACACATCCGGCTCAAGGAACACGGAATCGACGTCAGTTTTCAGCAAGTCAGCGAACTCGGACACCATCCCTTCGGAGTCCATCGAGACAATCCTGTTCAACTGCTGCGAATACGCGGTATGGTGGACGTTCTGTGAATTCCACTGGGCACTTGCGACCTCGACACCGCTTTCGGCATCCCAGGCAATGAGTTTCCGCTCGGCCATGGCCACGACAAGTGACCGGTCTTCACCGAACTCTGACGGCATCCAAAGCGAATTTTCCCGGCCGGCATACTCCAGAACTGTCTCAGACGTTTCCGGATCAATACGCTTGATTGAATGATGCTCTGCGATTTCCGGATAGTATTCGGCGGATCTTTGATACCGCGACCACTGTGTTCCCGCAACCAGCAAGTGACCATCGTCTTCGGTAAAACGCAGAGAGTTGATGTTGGGAATGAAAGGTTCGTCCTGGTGGATGAGTTTGTTCTGCGGAATGCTCCATACATACAGCCGGTTTACCAGGAACGGAGCTTCTTTGTATGACCATCCCACCGCTGGCGGAAACGTTTCGATAATCCCGCCGCGTATGAACGCCAGCGTCGTTTCGTCGTTTGAAAATGCGTAGCTCCGCACTTGCTGCAGGTGCGGTCTCCAATCCCCGCCGCGCCAGATTCCATCTTCGACGCGGATGTCAATTTCCGCGATCTTGCGCTGCGGGGATGTTTCCCAGATCTCGACTCGCTTTTCCACGGAAACGGCGACATATCGGCCTGTGCGGGAAACTTCGAACGACTTCAGTTCTTCCGGGAAGCTCAGGCCGGCAACTTCTGAAAACGACTCGGTATCGCAGACTTTCATGACAGGATGGCTGTATGACGCTACAAAGTGTGCGTTGTGTGAGATGATGCTGATGACGTGAGCGTCTGGTTCGGGCGCGAGCAAAGTGTGTTCACTGTGAGTATCATGCGATTCAAGATCGACAATCCGAAAGCGGCCGTCGTTCAGAGCCAGCAACAACTGCCGCCGGTCGGGGAGCAGACTCATTTGCCGAATTTCGTCCTGCTCAAGTCTGACAGCGGAGCGTGTTTTCGTCCCAGTGAATTCTCGCTGCATTTCGACAACGTCCAGATACAGCTCGTCCAGTGCCTGCTGATCAGGCCTTGAAGTCAGCGTCTGAAACCGTTCTTTCGCGATGTCGCGATGGCCCTGTATCCAGTTCATCCCGGTCATCAGAGTATCGTAGTACGCACGATCATCGTCTGTGAGACGATCAGAATAGCCGTCGAGCAACTTGGTAAAGGCCTCGATCAAGCCGCGGTGGGAATAGGCATCGCGATTGCGAGGCGAGACTGGCGGAATGCCGTACTCATCATGCCTGGCCATTGCTTGAATCGCCTCATGGAATCCGTACGGGATCTGTGTGTCAAAGCGTTCTGAATTCACACATTCAAGGCCGAATTCCACAAGTCTTCCATAGCGCGTCCAGTCCGCTTTCTGTGCCTGTGGAGGTGGCAGCAGGGCGAATCGGTACTCCCGATACATCGGCCGGAAATCACACTGAGCTGCCACAGCCTGATCGAACCAGAAACGCGGGCTTGCCGGTGAAAGCCGGTCGAGAACGCCTGGCACAAAAACCGCCGGCATTTGCTCTTTCGTCATCTTAAAGAGCCTGTGAGGCGCTTCGGGAAGCTGCGGTGCCATTCGCCAGGCGGACAGATAGAGTTCATAGGCCTTGCGGTAGTGGGCCATATGTCCGTGAAGAGCCTGTTGGGGCTGACGGTCGAATAGGTCAATGTAGGGTGGCCAGAATTCGATCAGAGCATCGGCGTCAAGTGCCAGTCGGGAGTGGAAGTCGCCGAGGATCATGTGCCGCAGCCACTCGTCTGTGTCTGGCTGGTTTTCGAGCAGCACGATGAACTGCCCCAGGACGCTGTAGAAGCCAGGAGCAAGAAGCGTGAGTCCCTCTTCATAAAGAATGCGTCGTTCGACCGGATTGTGTTCCGATGGCACTAGAGCCTTGCGGAAGTGGCGCGTCATTCGCTCACGGAATTCGGCTCCTCTACCGGACCGGACCAACATTCCGGCGATCTGAAACTGAATGAAGTCCCCGTAGGACGACGCGTTCTCAGATGTCTTCAACTGAGCCGCGACCACGTTGACGTCTTCGAACCTCTGCTGGCGCACAAGTTCTTCGACGAGCAGTGACTGGACAAGGGCGTCCTTGCACCCGATATCCAGAATCGCTTCCCCGCGCTCTGAGTGCTCGCTGTCGAAGCTGTCATGATAGAACTTCGGAGAACGGTGCCGGGCAAAGCGAGTGACGGAGATCCTGCGCGCGGACTCTGTCAGGAAGGATGTGACCAGCGTGTCCCACTTTGCATCGCGGTGTCCTGCACGCTCGTACTCCGTCAGAAACAGTTCTCGATACCATTCTTCTCGATCCTGTTGAAACTGCGTCTCCGTGTATGTCGCCGCTATTTCGGACAGTGGAATCGCAGCGTACGTCTGCTCAGGGGGAATTCCCTCGAGTAGTTCAGGAGTGATTTCGGTTGCAGTTACCGATGTGGGTGAAAAGTCAATTCGTCCGCGAAGATCGCGACGCGGGTCGAGTGCCTCGCGTTCCCATTTCATTTCCAACTCATCGGCCGATAGCTGCTTCGGTTGGCGTACATCAGGCGGGTAGTAGTCATTCGTGGCATTCGGAGTTGTCAGATTGCGATAACCAATCGCAGCCGCAATCACTGTTACGAAAATCCCGACGGTGATCATTCCGCGACGATGCCTGTTTCGACCTGATGGTGTATTCATTGTCTGTTCCTGCTGTCAGGGCACATGCCAAACATTAACTGTTCCGACAAGTGACGCGGCCACGATGTAGCGACCATCGGGTGTGGCTTCGATTGCCGTAATCGGAGCGTTGCCACTGGAAAAACGTTTCATTTCGCGTGATTGATCGACATCCCACACGCGCACTGCGCCGCTTGCGTGACCGGACGCCAGTGAGCGGCTGTCAGGGATGAAACAAAGTTCTGCGACCGGATCGTACTCAGCCGCCGGCAGCGCGATGCTGTTGCCGGACTGCCGCTGCAGCAGCGTGATTCGGCCGTCCCGCGTCGCGATTGCAATCAGGTCTGTTTCCGCAGATGACACTGCAATGTGCGTCGCGTGCGGGATACTGTCTGTGGATTCCGCAGCAGTGCCACGGGAATCGCTCCAGCGCCAAGACTGGACTGCATCATGGCCGTTTGCGAACAGGACCAGCGATTCGTTCGGGATATTGACGAAACTGCTGACCGGTTCAGGATGTTGAATCGACGCTTTGATCTGATCGTTCTGCGGATCCCAGGCCCTGACCGAACCATCGTCCGAGCTGGCAATCAAATAGCTGCCGGTGTGATCCCATGACAGAGACGTGATCGCGTCGTTGAATCCCGACAGCTTTCTCCAGTCCGTTGCCTTTTTCACAAATCGCTCGGTGAGGTTATCCGTGAGTTCGCGGACACCCACGTGGTTGATCTTTGAGTTGTTCTCGCCGGTTCCGTACGCGAGATAGTCGCCACGCGGTGAGAATTGCACGGCCGAAATCAGCGACGGGGATTTGAGTGTGTAACTTGCCGGTGGATGCAGCAGGTTCCAGACGAACAATGTTCCCTCACCGCCTCCCGCTGCCCAGACGCTGTCCGGGGATAGGTCGAGCGAATGGATCGGAGTCGTGGCCGAAAACGAATGCATCAACCCTTCCGGTGGAGGTACAGGGGGGAGACTCAGGATCTTCAGACTCTTGTCCCTCGTTGCCACCACAGCAAGTTCTCCATTGCCGGCCATCAGCATTTTTGTCTGGCGATCCTGCTGCACGTCGAGAGGCCGTGTTTCGATCAATTCTCCGTTGCTGATGTTCCAAAGCTGTATCTTCTTCAGACCGAGCGTGACTGCTCGCCCTGCAGAACCCGCGAATGCTCCGTGACTGCTTTGCGGCGCAAATTCGCGGAGCTTTTCACCTGTTAGTACGTTCCAGGCATAGATTCTGTCTGTTGCGAAGCAGTACGCGGTCTCCGTATCCGCAGAGAGTGCGACAGCCTGCAGAGTGACACTCAACCCCATGCCGGGAATAGCGAAAGCAGATCGGCGGCGCTCCTCCACGCAACGCCGTTAAGGATTTATTTTCGTTTAACCCGTGGCCGAGAGGC
>CAZHET010000191.1:0-11028 GCA_964531585.1 uncultured Planctomycetaceae bacterium
AGTCCATGGTCGCGGAGATCATGGACGAGATCTACGGTTTCGGACCGCTCGAACCTCTGATGCTCGACGACGAAATTACTGACGTGCTCGTCAACGGGCCGGACCGAGTGCTCGTCGAACGCAATGGCAAGCTGGAAGCCACCGACATCAAGTTCGCGGACGAACAGCACCTGCTGCAACTGATTCACCGGCTGGTCGGTCGGGCCGGCCGCCGCATTGACGAATCCAATCCCATCGTCGACGCCCGTCTGCCCGACGGTTCCCGTTTCAACGCAGTGATTCCGCCACTGGCACTCGCTGGCCCGACAGTTTCCATTCGTCGCTTCGGCAAGCATCGCCTGACGATCGAAGACATGATCGGCTACGGTTCACTGGCTCCGGCGATGGCCGACTTTCTGATTCTGGCCATTCGCGGACGCATGAATCTGATCGTCAGCGGCGGAACGGGTGCCGGTAAGACAACGCTGTTGAACTGTATCAGCCGCTTCATTCCGGAGTCTCAGCGAGTCGTCACGATCGAAGAAACCGCGGAGCTGCTGTTGCAGCAAAAGGACGTCATTCCGCTGGAAACCCGCCTGCCGAATATGGAAGGCAAAGGCGCTGTCACTCAGCGCGACCTGCTGCGAAACGCGCTACGGATGCGGCCGGACCGAATCATCGTCGGCGAATCCCGCGGCAGCGAAGTGCTGGACATGCTGCAGGCCATGAACACGGGTCACGATGGTTCGATGAGCACCGTTCACGCCAACAACACACGCGAAACTCTGGACCGCCTGGAACTAATGGTCGCTCTGTCGGGTTCTGAACTGCCGGCGAAGATTGCCCGCCAGTACATCGCCAACGCTCTGGACGTCATTATTCACGTCACTCGCCTGCACACCGGTGAACGACGGGTCACTCGAATCTCCGAAGTCGCCGGTATCAAGGACGGCGAATATCACGTCGAAGACCTGTTCGTCTACCGTCTGACCGGAGAAAAGGATGGTCGCGCCGTCGGTTCATTCTTCTCCACAGGACGCGAACCGATCGCCCTCCGCCGACTGGCTCTGACAGGAATTGACGTGGAACAGTACAAGCCTCTGTTCGCTCCGCGCGAATTGTCGATGAAGCCGGCGAACTAACACCACTGACCGCAGCTCCACCGGCTTCACCCCCTGTGGAGCCATGCCATCGCACAATTCGAAATCCCACGATGCAAAGTCGTGCAAAGACATCAAGCCACCGGACTGAATCCGGTGGTGAGGCAGTTCCGGATCATCCGGCTGCTTCTCTGAAGACATCGGAGACATCAAAGCTATGGTTGCACATGCTCAGGCCGTTCGGCCACTGGACCGCCACCCGGCCTTCCGCGGCATCCTGAAAGAAGATGTCCGCTATGCCGTTGGCAACGACAACAGCACATCGGACGCCGTCAACGGGTGGTTCGACCGGCTGATGCTGCAGTCCGGCATTGAAACGCCGCCATCTGTCTGGCTGTCGCTTTGTGTCATCACCGGACTGGCTCTGGGCGGCGCCATGTTTCTGCTGACCGAGCAGTTTCTGCTGACAGCGTTCGCTGCTGTCGTCGGAATTGCTTTGCCGCTCGGGCTGGCAATGCTGCTGCGTTCGCGACGGCAGAAAAAAATCATGGAACTGCTTCCCGCGGCGGCGGAAGAACTTTCACGTGCAGCGCGCACGGGACGCAACGTCGAGAATTCCTTCCTGACGGTTGCCGCCGACACACCGGCACCACTGGGTGACGAATTGCGCCTGGCCGCCCGACGTACCGAAATGGGCATCGACCTGGCCAGCGCAGTCCGCGACCTGCCGGAACGCACGGGAGTCGCCACACTCACGATGCTGACCTCTGCCATCGCAGTTCACCAGGATACCGGCGGTGACCTCGTCCAGGTGCTGGAACGCATGGCCTCCTCCGTTCGCGACCGGCTGCACTTCAGCAACCGCCTGCGAGCCGCCACGATCGCCAGCCGGCTGGGTGCGACGATGATGTTGATCATTCCGCCGCTGGTCGTTGCGTTTTACGTTTTCCGTGATCCGAACTATCTGCAGAATCTGACGTCATCGTACTGGGGACGGCTGTCCCTTTGGCTGGCCATCGGCCTGCAGATCGTGGGAGCCATCCTTGTGTATCGCATCCTGCGAAAGAGTGCTCGGTTCTAGTTTTCGATTTTCGACAGTCATTCAACCCGTGTTCAAAGCCCAGGCCGGTTGGCGAGCATCATCGCTCTGACGTCCCGGTTATCTGATCACGGGCCAGACGCCCCGCAGGTCAACGCCGTTAAGAGTTTTTCCCCCGGAAAACACGCTCGTTTAACCCGTGGCCGAAAGGCCAGGCCGTCACGGCTTGCACCAACCTGGCCTCTCGGCCACGGGTTAAACGAAAATAAACTCTTAACGGCGTTGCCCGCAGGTGGTCATCCAGCCTGCGACCGATTCCATTCCCACCCGCTGATTTCCATCAACTGGCCGGAACAATACAGAACCAGCCGGAGATCTGACAATGACCCCATACACCTGGATGATCCTTGGCGTTGCTGTCGTCGTCGGCTGCCTGGCCCTCATTCGCATCGCGACCCGAGGCCGGCAGGATGCGGGCGAAGCCTTCCGCCGCCGCAAGGGTGTGCCGTCGGTGTTTGGTTCTGAGCACGACACATCAGTCGAACGCAGCGAAGCCGCACCGACACTGCTGTCGTCGACCAATGCCGCAGTCGGCTCCATCAAGCCAGCCGCAACCGATGCGGCGCAGACCGTCGGCACGCACGTCGCCGCCGTGAGCCGGTCGGCCGATAAAACAACATGGTCTGACCGGAAACTCTTCTCCGGTTTTCACGGGATATTGAATCAGGACGCTCGGCAGCAGGTCGCCATCGAACCCGAAGATCTGCCGATGCGGGCCGACCAGATGGTGTTCGGTGCCATCACTCCGGGACTGGCTGAACTTCTGCCTGAAACCAGGGCTCGCAAAGAACAGCAGCGACAGAACCTGCTGGCGGCCGGTTATCACAGTCGCGCCGCGTGGATCAACCTGAACGCCGTTCGCTTCGCACTGGTGTTCCTGTCGATCGTCGTGGTACTGATCTGGTTGAACATGGCTCCGCCTGCACTGGAACCCTGGCTGATGGCGATGCTGATCGCCGCTCCGCTGCTGTGCTGGGCGATTCCGCCGCTGTGGGTCCGGTCGCAGGCAGCCGATCGCCGCATCGATATCGAACGAGGTCTGCCGGACGTGATGGACATGCTGAACATGGGAGTCAGTCAGGGCCTGACAGTGCCGTCCGCATTGCGTCGCGTCGGTGCCGAACTCGCTCCCACACAGCCGGAACTCGGGTCCGAACTGAGAATGATCAACCAGCAGGCGCAGGTCGGCTCGCTCAGTCAGGCTCTGCGAAATTTCGCAAAACGCATCGACTCGCCGGAAGTCACTTCCTTTACATCGCTGCTGATTCAGTCAGAAGCAACCGGAACCAGCGTGACACGCGCACTGAGTGAATACAGCGACAGCATGAGAAACAGTCTGCGTGAGCGAGCCGATTCGCGTGCCAACGCGGCTTCGTTCAAGCTGCTCTTTCCTGTGGCACTGTGCCTCATGCCGTCGGTCTTTCTGTTCCTGATGGGCCCGGCGATCGTGAACGTGAACGACTTCTTCGACAATACCGCTGACCAACTGATGCAGGACCGCAGCAACGCTCTGGATTCACTCGACGTCCAGCCGTTCTCACGCACCGGCGCGTAGGCTGCCCGCCCGGGGCAACGCCGTGAAGATGCACCGAACCGGGGCTAGCGCCCACCGGCTCGCAAGCCAATGCAGGAATCCCCGCGAGCCGCAGGGAGCCAGCCCCGGTTTTTCGCGCATGGAACGCGGCTGGTCCGCGACCGATCCGACGCGCCACTCGGTTGCACTTCCGTTAGTGTCTGACGGAGGATATGCGTTGCCGGGATGGACTCACGTGGCTCGCCATGGATCACTGTCGGCCGTTCGCTGACGGGCTCCCACGTGATCACCGCAACTTGTTTAGCCGAACGCCGATGGACGAATCCTTCGATACGCGGGCCAGCCTGGTGAGCGGCCTTCGCAATTCACAAAACAAACCGCGTTTCGAGGACTCATGGGAACAGTTCAACGAACGATACACACCTCGCATGTACGCCTGGGCCAGACGGATGGGACTCAGCCAGGCGGACGCGGAGGAAGTCTGCCAGGATCTGATGCTAAAACTGCTGAAGCGGTTGAAGTCACTGGCCTATGACCCGGAACAGTCGTTTCGCGGCTGGCTGAGAATCGTGACACGGAACGCGGTGATTGACTTCGTGGATGCCAGAAAGCGGATGAAACCAATCGAAGCCAGGGCTCTGCAGGCGATGGTTGAACTGCAGCCGCTGGAACAGGAACTGGATCGATTGTTCGACGAGGAGCTTCTGGCGGTCGCTCGGGAGAATACGGAAGTACGCCTGCGAACGACGGAAACGGGCCGACGCAACTGGGAAATCTTTCTCCGATTGCAGGCCCCGAATGCAGTACCGGATGATATCGCCGAGGAATTCGGCATCCGCCGACACGCCGTTTACGTGGCGAAGAACCGAGTCATGGAAGTGCTGCGCGACGAAGTTGAACGGCTGAATTCCGGCGGGCCGCAAGGCTGACATGTATGCACTTTTCCCGGCTCGTCGTGACCCACATCCCGACACCCGATTCACCAGGCTGTTGATTTGGTCCGGGAATCGTGAGCGGTAAGACGCTCGCCCAATGGCACTCGATTTGACTCTGTTCCGTGAGCGGCAAGGCGCTGGCCGCCGGTGTTGTCAGCGTTTTCCTGTGCGTCACCGGCTGCTAGCGCCTTGCCGCTCACTGGGACCTGACAAAAATAGACAGCCGGCAAGCTTGCGAGTGGAGTGGAGAAGTCTCTTCCGCTGCCTTGAGTGATTCAGACGTCGGCCGGCGGCAACTGGTCAATGATTACCTTCAGGCCTTCGATTTCCGTGCTGAGCCCTTCAAGGATACTTCGCAGGACGTCGGGCGATTCTGCGGGTGGTTCACTGAAATCCTTGGTGTCCACGCGTCGGATGATCTCCCGCATCAGGTCCAGCGTTTCGAGCCGCAGTTTCAGCGTGCTTTCCGCAGTCTGACGGATGCTCGCCTTCGATTCCGCGTCCGAGTTTGTTTCAGCCTGCGCCATCGCCTGATCGAGCAGTTCGAGCGACAGCAGGCCCGTCATGTAAAGATTGCGCGCCACGTTTTCGATATTCTTCAGGTTCCGCGGATCCCGTTCCATGAATGGCCGCGCTGCACGATCCAGTTCCTTCCGGTGCGCCATGGCCGCAGCAAAGTCACCGCGACCCGCCTGATAGTCGGCCCATGCCTGCAGCACGGTCTGCAGGGCAATGAATTGCTCCCGGGTCAATGCGGCTTCCGCAGCCGGCAGCATGTCTCGAGCTTCCTGAAACCGCGTTATCGCTTCATCGTGCTGATCCAGTTTCGCGTGTGTCTGTGCGAGCATCCGCAACGTGACTGACGCGGTGTCAATGATGGTTTGTGGATCTTTGGAATCGGTGGCCTGCAGTTCGATCTGCGTCAGTTCCAGATCCCGCAGCAGGTGCGGCAGTGCGTCTTCAGGTCGGTCGACCTGATACAGGATTCTTCCCAGTTTGGCCTCGACGGTGGACAGCAGGTATCTCGGCTCGGAGTTGTCGGGATCGGCCGCCATCAATCCGTTCAGCGGGTCGATGGCGGACTGCAGCAACTGGACAGCACCATCGACATCGTCAAGAGCGAAGCGAACGTCCGCATCCAGCTTGTCAATCCGATACGCGTCCAGTTGATGCACAAAGTTGTCCGGCTGGTTGCGGCCAGGAGCCGCGGCCTGGATCGCTCGCAGTTCCTTCACATACGTCGCGGCTTCTTCGGCGCGGTAGGAGTCCCGCAGTGTGATGATCAGATCCTGCCGCAGGATCCATGCTCTCTCATACAGGTCCTGACTTTGCCAGCGGACAACATCGTCGACAGGAAGCAGTTCGCAGGCGTCCGCGAGGGCAATTGCAGCCTGTACGCGGAACCCGTCGGCGTTCATGATTTCCGCATGACGCTCAAGTATCGACGCGGTTTCACGAATGACGCTTATGTCGTCCAATCCGCGATACTGTCGATACTCTGTCAGAGTGTCTTTGGTCTTTCGCAGCCACTCGCCAGCTTCGTCCGGGTGACCCTGACGCAGTCGCAACAGGCACATTCCGTTCTCCAGGCCGGAACGGACCAGCACAGCGCCTCCATATCCCGCCGTTCCGGCCGCGCGCTGATCGCTTTGTTGATTTCTGAAAACGCGACGTCGTAGTGTTCGTTCGCTGCTTCCCAGTTGCGGTACTCGAACATCAGAATCCCCGCAAGGTAGACGTGGAGTCTCGCTCTCTCGATCGCGTTTCGCGTGGTTGGTACTTCTGATGCCTCGCCCACGACCTGAAGGGCTCGCAGCAGAAACTGTCCGTTCGCCATGCGAGGGTCAAGCCGCTGAGATGATTCGGCCGAACGTTCTCCGGCAGGTGTCAGCAATGGTGCCGGTCCGTGAGGATCGGCCGGTCCGTGTACAGGGACTCGCTGCAAATCCGGTACTGCCCGATAAAGCGTCTGACTGGCGACTTCCAGGTCGTCATACAGACCGGAAAGCCTGGACGACGTCGCGGCGATCGTGGCCTGCTTACCTCTCACCTCCGCCCTGAGTTCACGGTTTCGATTGCCGCTGACCGTCCACAGCACAGCCAGCAGTGACAGCAGCATTCCGACCGACAGCAAAATGACCGCCGGATACTTCACAGCCAGACGCGACCATCGTTCGGGTGCGGTGTATCGATGTGATTCGACCTTCGACATTGTCAGCCAGGCTCTGACTTCATCGGCCAAATTCCGCGCCGAATTCGTCCGCTGTGACTTTTCGGGATGAATGGCCGCTCGGCAGATCGAAATCAGTTCCGCAGGAATCTTCGCTCCCCGCGGATGCACGACTTCCGGGTGGCGACCGTTCGCGATCTGTCGCAGGCGATCCAGAACTCGCAGCGACTTCTGTTTCGAATCCTCACCCGAACCCGCCGGAGTCGACTGCCAACTGCCAGCCTCGTTGGAATGCGGTGCCACGCCGGTCAGGATATGGAACAGGATGGCACCAAGTCCGTAGACGTCGGTCTGGCAATCGTACCGGCTGGTGTCGCCGGCGGCCTGCTCGGGAGACATCCACGCGATTGTGCCCATTGATTGCCTTGCCGAGGTCAGCCGCAGCGCGTCGTCGGACTCCTCGCCGCGGTGCGCGTCGTCGGTGCATCCTGTTGTTTCGGACACCGATTCTTCCGTACGGTCGGCGAATCCGGCCAGGCCCCAGTCCAGCACCACGGCGCGATCGTCGTCATCGATGATGATGTTTTCCGGCTTTAGATCGCGATGCAGAATTCCCTGCTTGTGGGCCACTCGCAGAGTGTCGCAGACGTCGATGAACTGCTCAATGAGGGTCCTGAATTCCGGAACGCCGCGATTCAGGCCCGGCCGGCCCGTTTCGTGCAGCGCTTCGATCTTCTTCTGAAGCGTTTCGCCCTGAATAAACTGCATGACGTAGAACTCGCGACCGTCCGGCAGTTCTCCGTGACCGTAGACGGCGGGAATGCCGGGATGTTGTAAGCGACTGGTGACTTCGTACTCCCGCCGAAACCGGAAAACTCTGTCCGGCGAGGTCGGTCTGTCGCGACGCAGAGACTTCAGCGCCACCTGGCGATTCAGCCTTGTGTCACGGTATACGCTGACTTCTCCCAGACCGCCCTTCAGCGTCGGCCCGACATAAATCAGCGCACATTCGAATTCCGTCGATGCCTCCGGAGCGGCGGCAGCGGCAAAAGACTGGTGATCGCGAACGGCCTGTTCACGCACACGTCGAACCAGTTCGGAGTTGCCGTCGCTGGTGATCGTCGCGGCCACCTGGAATTCATCCAGCGACGCCCGTAT
This sequence comes from uncultured Planctomycetaceae bacterium, assembly GCA_964531585.1. Lineage (GTDB taxonomy): Bacteria > Planctomycetota > Planctomycetia > Planctomycetales > Planctomycetaceae > JAWKUA01. Next base: position 7,976 of record CAZHET010000191.1, read on the forward strand.
TTCGTTCGCGACAACCGACAGCTTGTCCTCGCAGTCGCGGCACGACTCCAAATGCCATTCCGCGCGAGTCAATTCCTGACCGGAAAGTCTTCCCGCCACCAGCGAGCGCAGAATCTCAATCGTCAGGTGCGGGGATTCGAAAGTCTCTGATTCGTGTTCAAGGTTCGCGGAATCGGACATTGCTGTGCTTCTGAAGTTGAAGGCTCAAGCCGGAAGCCCGGCGGAAAAATTTGACTCCGAAGCGAACAGGTTACTGTCAGAACTCGCGAAAATGAACGACACGGCTTTCGCGAAAGAGCTGCCGGTGATTTCTCTCAACAGCAGCTCTACACCGCGGCTCGATCGGCCGAGGACCGTGCCGGTTCAATTTCGGTCCGCCTATTTGATGTCGGCGACGTTTGTCACGCGATAGCTGATGTCTGAGGCTCCCGGAAGTAACTGCAGCTTCAGATTCACTCTATAGCCGCGCAGTCTCATCAACAGATATGCGTTACCTGTCGAAAGCGTGATTCTGTTGCCTGATCGCGTCACTGAGTAACTGCTCGACGGAATCGCCGTGCCCCGGCCGTCTTCCAGTGACAGAGCAATGTCCGACAGGTTGCCGGACGTCACTTCGACAGTCCACGAGAACCGGATTTGCGGATTTCGCGCGCTGGCCGAGACGAAGTAGTAGTCCGTTTCGTCGGCGGACGTCAGCCGGTCGGTGGTGCTTCGGTTCGGCAGCGAGATGGCATCCGTTCGGACGTTGTTCGTCCCGTTGGGATCGGGGTTGGCCGATGCCGTCAGCACAAATCTGCTCGGAGCCGACCAGTCACTTCGGGTGCTGCCGTTCCATGCCCGCACCCAGACAGTGTGGTTGCCCGAAGCGAGTTCCGAGGCAGGTGTGAATGAAGTTCCCTGTACCGCGCTTTCATAGACAGCACGAGTGCCGGTCGTTCGATTGGAAACCCATAGCTCGTAGTGCGTGGCGCCGGCGGATTGCGTCCAGCGAAACGTCGGCGTGGAGTCCGCCGTGTCGCCGGGACCCGTTACCGTCGGAGTTGCCACTCCTGACTGCGGAGAAATCACGAAGCTGTAAGCGGACGACCAGTTTCCGGCCTGGTTGCCGTTCCATGCACGAACCCACACCAGGTGCTGGCCCGGCGGAAGGTCCCCGTCGGGAGTAAAGCGAGTGCTCTCAACGCGGGCCTCATGCAACACGCGTCTGCCGATCGATCTGTTCGACACCCACAGCTCGTAATGAGTCGCGTTTTCGGCTTCCGTCCAGCGGAACTCAGGAGTCGCGTCCCGAGTGTCCGTCGGGCCCGTCAAATTGGAAACGCCGGGCGTGACAACATCGCCCTGAAGGTCGAACGCATGGCCCAGTGACCACCTCCCCGGTTCCGAACCATTCCATGCCCGAACCCAGACGTGGTTCCGTCCCTCCGGGATGTCGGAAGTCGGTGTGAACTGCGTTGAAGTAATATTCAGGTTGTGAATGACACGCGCATTGACGTCGCGATTGTAGACCCACAATTCGTAGCGGGTTGCATTGGCAGCCCGCGTCCACGTGAATGTCGGAGTCGCGTCCGAAGTGTCACTCGGTCCGGTCACCGTTGAAGTCGCCGGGACAACAGGCGCGGACACGGCGTCAGTCTGCAGACGCACCTGATAGCTTTCACCAAAACCGCTCGAATCGTACGGATAGACCCGCGCGAAGTACGTGCCGGCATCCAGTGTGGTTTCGATGCGCTCCGGACGCCCGCCGGCACGGATGGACTGAGCAAGCGTGGTGCCGCTGGCATGTTCGAGTCTCAGGTCCAGATCACCCCGAAACTCGTAGCGATCCGGATGCAGCTTGTAGAGGTCCAGCTGAACATCCGCCCGCGAATGCAGAGTGAATTCGTAGTAATCAACGTCACTGACGGAACGGATTCCCCCCGTGATGACAACGTCCGCGTCGGGGCGAGATCCTGTGGTCACCGCAAGCGTATCCGCGGTGGCCCGAGTGTCGTTGGACTCACGCTCAAAGTTCAGCCCCGGTTCCCAGCCAGTGCCGCTGAGAAGCTGTTTCTGCTCCAGACATTCGAGTCCAATATTGACCGTGTGATTTCGAGATATGGCTCGACGGCGAGGACGGCGGAAAGCGGAAACGATGCGGTCGGTCAAAATCGTGCGGAACATCAGCGGTTCTCCTGGAATACGCGGGATCAGGTGTCAGTGCAGCCTCGGCACGACAGCTTTACCCCGCCACGTCAGGAGATCTCTCACGATTCCGCACGGGAATCAGAATCTTTTTTTGGAATCACCGCCATTCGCCAGAGTCACCGCAAGACGATAACGACGCCGTGCCGACACCTGCCGGCCGAAACTCAGTCTCTGCAATACCGCCGCGATCGCTTCCCCAATAAGGGCAGCAGCTATTCGCTCGGTTACCCTGAGCAATCCGCCAGACCGGCCAGCCGCTATGGCCTCCGCACCTATGTTATCCGCATCCCGGCCGCTGATCTCGGGAGCAGCCCGCCACCGCAACTACACTGCCGACGCCGCCCGGCCGCGGTGAGACTAAGGCATTTAAGAGTACCCCCGGCGAGATTCGAACTCACGACCTTCGGTTTAGGAAACCGACGCTCTATCCTGCTGAGCTACGGGGGCGTTGACTTGATTTTTGCTGGAGATGTGACTTTCTGCGTTTCGCCGGAAATGAGTCACTAAACCCGCGCATACACCTGCTGGCCATTCCTGCACGCAGGCAACTACGATGCCTCCGCGAAAAACATCAAAGCGCAGAAACCATATCAGGATCTTCCGCTGTTTGCACACGGTCAGAGAGCGAAGAAAATCCGCGGGAAGCTGTGGCTTTTCGGCAAGTGGGATCAGCCGGACGACGCGTTGCACCGAAATGTCTTACGACGACGCCAGTTTCACGATTCAGACGACAACCCGCCAGCGATACCATGACGCCCCGGCAACTCAGACCGGCGCACTGCAGAATCCTTCGACAACGCCCAAGGCTCGGGTGACCTACGCCGCCGCTTATCCCGATGCCGTGGGCCGCACGGTGGCAACGGCCA
>CAZHET010000192.1:0-3973 GCA_964531585.1 uncultured Planctomycetaceae bacterium
GCATGCCGTCTCCTTTCGGATCGGGGAACGCCCGGCACGCCTGCTTCTCGGCCTGGTAGCCGACCTGGCCCGTGTCGCTGGGTGCAACAAAGCGACCGGCCTGTCGGCGCTCCCCGATTTCCGCGGAAAAGCCGGAAAATTCTGCCGCGCGTGAATCCGGTGGCGAGAAGGGAATTGCAAGGCACTCACTTCCGATTCTCTGTCTCCCGACTCCCCTCTTTCCTTCACGCGCCTGCCTGAACGTTGGTTGGTTTGTTTTCGCGGCGTCGCTACGATCCCCCGCTTTCCGGTTCACCGTCAGATCGCCATGCTGCGTTCTGACAGCGGTTCACCCCTTTCCAATGCGGCAAAACTTCAGGCATGGACGAACTGAACCATGAATGCGGCGTGGCGGCCGTCTATCACCTTCCGGCAGATTCCGCCAGTCCGCTGATTCCCGGAGCAGCCGATCGGGATCAGGCGTCGCGGCTGATTCCCGGCATGTTGCTCGACATGCAGAACCGCGGACAACTGGCCGCTGGCTTCACCACGTACAACGCTGGTCGGAAGCAACTGATCGACACGCACAAGGAACTCGGCGGCGTTGCCGAAGTCTTCCGCATGAACCACCAGGCCAAGTATCTGAGCCTGATGAGCGAATACCACGGACCGGCGGCGATTGGCCACGTCCGCTATGCCACCTGCGGGCGAGACGATCGCAGCTACGCTCAGCCGTTCGAACGCCACCATATCGCCCGGTCCAAGTGGTTCAGCTTCGCCTTCAACGGTCAGCTTGCCAATTATCAGGAACTCCGCGAGGAAATCCTGCAGACGGCCGACTTCCAACTGACGCGCGAAACCGACACGGAAGTCATCAACCACCTGATCTGCCAGCGATACTCAGAGACGCCCGACATCGATCCTGTCTCGTTGCTGAAATCATTGTCCCGGCAGCTCGATGGTTCCTGGAACATTGTGTATCTGAACGCCAACGGCCAGATGTTTGCATCCCGCGATCCGCTGGGAATGAGACCACTGTGCTACGCGGTCGAAGGTCCGCTGTTCGCCGCTGCCAGCGAAAGCGTCGCGCTGACTCACCTGGGGTTCGATCAGGACAGCGTGAAGAATGTGCCGCCGGGCTGGGCTGTGCTGGTGGATGAGCAACACGGCGTGCGTCTGGAAAAATTCGCCGACAGCCCGCGAAAGGCTCACTGTTTCTTCGAATGGATCTACTTCGCCAACGCCGGCAGCACGTTTGATGATGCGGGAGTTTACCTGTCACGCAAGCGGCTGGGAGAACAGCTTGCCGCCCGCGAAACCGTGCCGATCGACGGCGACACGATTGTGGTTCCCGTGCCGGACACCGCCAAAGCCGCCGCCGACAGCATGGCGTTTCAACTGGGCGTGCCCTCGCTGGAAGGTCTGATCCGCAACCGCTACATCGGCCGCACGTTTATCGAAGGGTCTCAGCGAGCCGACAAGGTTCGCATGAAGTACACGCCGCTGCCCGAAGTTCTGGACGGCAAGCGAGTTCTGCTTGTCGATGACTCCATCGTGCGAGCAACGACTTTAAAGGAACTCGTCAAGCTGTTGCGTGAACGAGGTCGTGCCGCCGAAATCCATGTTCGCATCGCCTGTCCGCCAATCATCGCGCCCTGTTTCTACGGCATCGATATGTCGACCGTGAAGGAACTGTTTGCCCCGGAATTCATGGCCGGCACGTCGATCACTCCGGAAGAAGAACAGGCCATGGCCGCCGCCATCGGTGCCGACAGCCTTCACTATCTGCCCGTCGACGCACTGGCTGAATGTGTCGGATTGCCGCGCAGCAGTCTGTGCCAGGCGTGCGTCAACACGGTTTATCCAACGCCGGCAGGGACGCGGATGTACCAGAAGGCACTGGCCAACGAGCAGATGTGCCAGTCGCAGCCAGCCAACGACACCGCTCACGCACGAACGTACGACGCGTAGGCTTTCGATGCCACAGCTTTCCGTTCAACTGAACCGTCTGTCGCTGGCCAATCCGATTCTGGTGGCGTCCGGCACGTTCGGCTATGCGAAGGAAATGGCGGCGTTCGTCGACTTCAAGCGGCTCGGTGGCATCATTCCGAAAACCGTGACGCCTCAGCCGCGCCCCGGCAACGCTCCGCCGCGAACGATCGAGACCGCCAGCGGAATGCTCAATTCCATCGGACTGGACAACGACGGCTTCGACCAGTTCATGGACGAAAAGCTGCCGTACCTGACCAGTCTGGGAACGGCGCTGATCGTGAACATCGCCGCCAAAACCACCGATGAGTTCCATTCAATGGCCCGTCGGCTGAATGCAGCTTCCGGCATCGCTGCCGTTGAGCTGAACATTTCCTGCCCGAACGTATCCGGCGGTGTGGACTTCGGCACGGATCCGAAACTCGCCGGAGAAGTCGTGACTGCCGTGTGCAGTGCGGGCAGCCTGCCGGTGATTGCCAAGCTGACTCCCAACGTCACCAGCGTGATTCCGATCGCCGAAAGCGTCGCGGCGGCCGGAGCCGACGCGGTATCTCTGATCAACACGTTTCAGGGAATGGCCATTGACTGGCGAAAGCGAAAGCCGGTCCTCGGAAACGTCTTCGGAGGACTCAGCGGCCCGGCCATCAAGCCGCTGGCGCTTCGAATTGTCTGTCAGGTCGCGCGAGCCGTCGATATTCCGATCATTGGTGTCGGCGGAATTCAGTGCCTGGACGACGTGATGGAGTTTCTCGTCGCCGGAGCAACGGCGATTCAGGTCGGAACGGCGAACTTTTACAATCCCGGCCTGGCAAACCGCCTGGTCAACGACCTGCCGCAGGTGCTGCAAGAACAGGGTGCCGCCAGCGTCCACGACGTTATTGGCACGCTGCGGCTTCCGGACGGAAAATAACAAATCGAAAATCGAGAATCGAAAATCAATCATGAAAGTCCTTTCCGGCATTCAGCCGACCGGCCGTTTTCACTGGGGCAACTACTTCGGGGCCATCCGGCAGTACATTGAACTGCAGGGCAACGAACAGTCGTTCTATTTCATCGCAGACCTGCATGCTCTGACGACCGTGCGTGAACCCGCCGTACTGCGCCAAAACGTGCGCGATGCGGCTCTGGATCTGCTGGCGCTGGGACTTGACCCCGAAAAAGCCACGCTGTTTCGTCAGTCCGACGTTCCCGAAGTTCCGGAACTGACATGGCTGCTGCTGACGATCACGCAAATGCATCTGCTGGAAAAGTGCGTGTCGTATAAGGACAAGAAAGAACGAGGCATCGCGGCCGATGCGGGTCTGTTTACCTATCCGGTGCTGATGGCCGCCGACATTCTGATTTACGACAGCGACGTCGTGCCCGTCGGAGCCGATCAGATTCAGCACCTGGAAGTGACCCGCGACATCGCTCAACGGTTCAATGCGATGTTCGGCGAAACACTCGTACTGCCGAAGCCGCATGTGCTGGACTCCTCCGCCAAGGTCCCCGGAACCGACGGAGAGAAGATGTCGAAAAGCTACAACAACACGATCCCGATCTTCGATACGCCAAAAACACTGAAGAAGCTGATCAACGGCATCAGGACCGACAGCACACCGCTGGAAGATCCCAAGAACCCGGACACGTGTGCCGTCTTCGATCTGTACAAGTTGTTCTCTTCCGCCGAACAGCAGCATCAGCTGGCTGATCGATACCGAGCCGGCGGCATGGGCTACGGCGAAGCCAAAGCCACGCTGCACGAAGCGGCGATGAACTATTTCGCTCCTGCGTTTGAACGACGAGCTGACCTGGAAGCTCGCCCCGACGACGTGGAGGATATTCTTCAGCAGGGGGCCGCGCGGGCACGTCACAAGGCGGCCGAGGTGCTCGATCGAGCCAAAGCGGCCTGCGGCATCAAACCCGCCTGACCGACGTCCGACACAATCAACAATCAACAATCAAAAATCAACAACCGAACAACCCGACGGCCGAACAACCGAACAACCGAACAACCCGACGGCCG
>CAZHET010000192.1:4073-10975 GCA_964531585.1 uncultured Planctomycetaceae bacterium
AACAACCGAACAACCGAACAACCGAACAACCGAACAACCGAACAACCGAACAACCGAACAACCCGACGGCCCGTCTGCACGACGGCCAATGTATCTGGCAGAACCAAATGGTACCGCTGTATCATCCGTCGCGTCAGGATGTGTGAGGTGTGCCCGCTGAAACAATCGCATGGAAACGCTCATGGAAATGGATGCCCAACCGCGACCGCTCTTCATTGGGCCGCTGGCTGCATTGTTAGCGCTGGCCGTTCTGTCACCCAGGGCGAGTGTTTCGGACGATCAAACGCCCGCCGATGCGCCCGCCGCCAATACTCCAGGTGAAACCGCTGTTCCACAGAAGCTTGTGGACATCATCTCGTTCCGCGGCAACATGCGGAAGCTGCAGGCGGCGTCGGCGGACTTCAAACGCATCTCAGGCAGCGACGATATCGAAGCCGGCTGGGTATTCGAGGCGCTCAGCGACCTGGACGACATCGACTTTCTCACACCCGATTCTCCGGCGAACTTCCGTTGCGACGTACTGCTGACGACGCCCGCCTTTGACTTTGCGACACTGACATCGCCGCCCGTCGCCAGGGATAAACTGCGGATCGAGGTTGTGCTCGACACCGACCCCCATTCGCTGCTGCTGACCGCTCGCTTACAGCGCGACGTCGCGCTGACTGGTAGTCGAGCCGTTGACACCGCCACCGAACTCATTGCCAAACTGCTCGACCTGTGACCTCGGCTGTCACGGGAGCCCAGCCCGGAACGGCGGGCATTGCGCCCGGCGCTGCTGCAAAGAACGACTTTTTTGTTCACGCAATGACTTCGTGAATCACTTCGCCGAAATCCTTGTCCAGTCGCTGCCGGCCGGGAACCATCAGGCTGCGGTGGTTCAGTCCCAGTTGATGAAGAATCGTCGCATGGATATCAGTCACGTAGTGGCGGTCTTCCACGGCATGGAAGCCCACTTCGTCAGTGGCTCCGTGAATGTGACCTCCTTTGATGCCGCCGCCGGCCAGCCACACGCTAAAGCCATACGGATGATGATCGCGACCGTCGCTGTGCTGTGATCCCGGTGTGCGACCAAATTCCGTTGCCCACACGACCAGTGTTTCGTCCAGCAGCCCGCGCTGTTTCAGATCCTTCAGCAAAGCGGCGATTGGCTGGTCGGTCTGCTGACACAGCTTTGCATGACCTGCTTTCAGACCGGAATGCGAATCCCAGCTTCCTGCGCCACCATTGCTGCCGTGGTAGACCTGCACAAACCGGACGCCGCGTTCGACGAGTCGCCGGGCTGTCAGCAATTGCTGCCCGAAAGTCTTCGTTTCATCATTGTGAAGTCCATAGAGTTCCTGAGTTGCCGCGGTCTCGCCGTCGAACTGCACAACTTCGGGAACCGCTGACTGCATCCGAAATGCCAGTTCGTAGGACTTGATGCGTGCTCGCAGAGCCTCATCATCCGGGAAATCTGCGGCTGTCAGCTCGTTGAGTTTTCGCAGCAGGTCGAATTCCCCCGCCTGTTCCTCCTGCCAGACATCTGCCACAGGACGTGCATAGGGCAGCGGGTTGACGGGATCAACATTCAGCGGAACGCCGTCATACTGCGGGCCCAGATAGTTGGCCCGATGACATTCACGACCGCCGCAGCAGTCGGCGACGGGAGTTCCCATGACGACAAACTGAGGCAGATTTTCATTCAGTGATCCCAGACCATAAGTGGCCCAGGCACCCACTGTAGGAAAAAAGCCGTCAACGCGATGGCGGCCGGTATGGAACTGCAGTTGAGCACCATGATTGCTGTCTTCGGTCCACATGGAACGAATGACGCACAAATCATCGGCACAGTCCCCCAGGTGAGCAAACCAGTCACTGACCGGCAGACCGCTGTTGCCGCGGCGGCGAAAACCCACCTGTAGCGGATAGCATTCCTTGCGGATGAATCCGTTGTTGGGGTCGAATGCGACGACCCGCTCGTTAGCCAGATAGGGCGAATCCAGCACGTGAGCCAGTGGAGTTTCTTCGATCGTCATACCCGCGTATTTGTTGAGTGCGGGTTTGGGGTCGAAGGTTTCCAGGTGACTGGCACCACCGATCATGAACAGCCAGATGACGCTTTTTGCTTTGGGAGCGAACGTCGCCAGCTCGAGCGGAACCGCCGCGGCCTCGCGACTCAGCATGGCGGCCGCGGCGACGCTGCCGAAGCCCAGGCCAAGGTCGCGAAGAAACGCGCGGCGTTGTTCCGACGGGACGTTCATCACTGCTGCAGGGCGTGGTATTGACGCAGGAGAGAGATCGACGTGTCCAGATCATTCTTGTTGGCCGCCAGGAAATCCCTCGCGGCCTTCAGGGCTGAAAAGGAGACTGTATCAGCCTGTGGCTTGGCAACTCGCTTGACCGTCGCCTTCTGGCCGATCTTACGACGCTTCGCCCGCTTGCCACCCAGGCCAAGCTTCTTGCGAGCCATCGAATAGGCGTACGCAGCACTGTTGCGATTGATGCCTGAATTCTCTTTGCTCAACACCTCAAAAATCTCCGGACCCGACATCTCGGGATTCGCCTCGACCGCGTCACGAGCGGCCGCCGACAGATTGAATGCAGCTTTCTTAGCCAAAATGCACCGCCATATCTTGTTAATGCCAACATAGTGTGGACCTCGCACTCCTGTGGCTCAGTCCAATATGGACAATGAAAATAGTATTCCCTGCACGTTTAGACAACTGAAGAACGGCTGTTTTTCCAACGAATTCCCTTGATTGGACAAAATGATGGTTTCCCCGGCGTCAGCGAACGGTGACGAAATCGTTGTGATTCAGCAGCACGTGGATCAGGTTTTCGCGCGCTCGCAGTGCCGGATCCGACGATGCCGGTGTGGTTGCCACAGCCGTGCCAGGCTGCGCTGTCAGTTGGTCGGTCGCCGTCAGCAGCCTGGCCTGTTCAGACAGGAAATCGCGGCAAACCTGCAGCTCAGAGGCGGTGCAGGGGCGTCCCAGGACCGTTTCAAATGCTGCCTGAATATAGTGTTCTGACTGTTCCTGTGACGGGTGGCCACCCGCTTCTGAATTTTCGCCGGCGGTGCTGCGGCTTTCGTCGGTCAGACGCGCGGCCAGACGGCGAGCCTGGTCGAAGGTCAGCGGGCTGTTGGAAACGGCCAACGCCTGCTGCGGAACAATGCTGGGCGAACGACGGTAGCACTCCGCCGGGCCCGCAGCATCAAAAATGACCAGCATTGTCATCTGTTTTTCGTAGGCATGGCGAAAGTAAACACTGCGCCGCAGAATGGTGTCACCGTTGTGAAAATCCAGGTCCGGGCCGCCGGTCGTCGTGTCCAGCCCGCCGCAGACGTGCAGCATGCTGTCGCGGATCACTTCGGCTTCCAGCCTGCGGACATTGGCTTTCCACAGCAGCGCATTGTCGGGATCCGTCTGACGGTTGAGAGCCGTCAAAGCACTTTCCCCGGAGGAGGCTCGCCGGAATGCTGCGGACGTCAGAATCAGCCGATGCAGATGCTTCATGCTGAATTCATGGTCCATAAACTCAACCGCCAGCCAGTCAAGCAGGTCGGCCTGAACGGGTCTGGGAGTTTTCAGGCCAAAGTCGAAAACGTTCGGCACGAGCGGTTCACCAAAATGCCGCATCCAGATGTGATTCACGGCGACTCGCGCGGTCAGCGGATTCTGTCGGTCCGTAATCCACTTTGCCAGAGCAAGCCGCCGACCAGTGCTGACTGACGGATACGACTCGCCAACGGATGTGTATTTGCCGTCTGTCGGAAGCTGGCCAGGCTCTTTGCCATATCCGGCATCAAGCGCGGCCCTGGCAGACGCCTGATAGGTCTTTCGCGCCTGTTCAACGGCCTTCTGCGTGTCAGCGTTATCCGGATTGCTGTCCCTGACAGCACGCAGCAGGTCCAGCTTGTGCTGCAGGGCGGTCGCATGAGTTTGAGAAATTCGCGCATGATGTTCCGCAACAGAAGCCTGTTCAGCAAGGTGTTGCCGAAGCTCGCTGTCGTGCGGCGGATCAGCATACTTCGCTGCATCGGCCGCCCATCGCGCGCGCAGCGATGCGAGTGCTGCAGCGGCCGCAGTGACGTGCTGCTGCAGTACGGCGTCTACTGTGGGAACTGTTGGCAGGATCGCATCTTCTGCTTCGGGAAACGCCGCGGGCGATGGTAACTCGGCTGACTTCAGTTCACCGGCTGCTGCGGATTCCTGTTGGCTGACTGCGTCGCGATATCGCTGCAGAGCCTGTTCGGCGTCCGACAATTTCTGCCGGGCTGCGGCCAGATCTTCCTGCCGAACATAGTCGCGCAGCGCCGGGAAGGCGGCCGTTGGCGGCAGCCCGACGGATTCCGGTTCAAAGGGAATGTCCAAAAACGACGGCAGCGAAGGCGCGATCGGGTTGTCCTTGTCGGGCTGCTTTTCGTTGCCGCTGACGTACAGGAAAGTCTGTGCGTCCGGCGACTTGTCGAACGCGCGGACCAGTCCGTCTTTCGCAATGTCAGCCTGGCCGGGAAGTCGTTCGGTACGCACATGATGCGGTTCGAAGATCGCGCGAAACGCATAGTAATCCGGCTGACGGATGGGGTCGTATTTGTGGTCATGGCAGCGGGCACAATTGACCGTCATCGCCAGAAAGGCCTTCGCCGTGTGCTCAACGGTGGCGTCCAGCCAGATATCGCGGTTGCTGTTGTGAAAACTACGAGCCAGGTAACCGGTGGCTCGCAAATCGCTCACATCGGCCGGAGCGGCTTCGTCCGCGGCCAGCATTTCCAGGATCATCTGGTCGTAGCCTTTGTCGTGGTTCAGGCTTTCAATGATCCAGTCTCGCCAGTGCCAGATATGCCTCTGGCTGCCTCGCACTTCTTCCTGATATCCGTCCCAGTCGCTGTAGCGCCAGATGTCCATCCAGTGGCGTCCCCAGCGTTCGCCATAGGCCTGGCTGGCCAGCAGCCGATCGACCAGTCGAGGCCACGCGTCGGCAGATTCATCGGCCAGGAATTCGCGCTGCTGTGCTCGAGTCGGCGGCAGTCCGGTCAGGTCCAGGCAGACACGCCGCAGCAACGTGGACTTGTCAGCAGCCGGCAGCGCCTGCAATCCGGCGGAATTCAGTCCGACCTGAATCAACCGGTCGATTGGATGCGGCGACATCCCCGGCAAGACGGCGGGCAGTTCCGGCCTGACGGGAATCCGGTACGCCCAGTGATCGTCGGGCCCGGCGGGAATTGCTTCCTGCTGCGGCCATGATGCTCCGGACGCGATCCACGCCTGGAGCACAGCGATCTGTTCAGCGGTCAGCGGTTCGCCGGCATCATGCGGTGGCATACGCAGGTCGTCGTCCGCCGTGGACACACGCTCAATCAGCGAACTGACTTCCGGCCGTTCCGGAACGACGACAGGGCCGTTGTTGCTTCCCTTGTGAATCAGCGTGCCGGCGTCGAGTCGCAGGCCCGCCTCCTGAGTCACCGCGCCGTGGCACGACCCGCATTTTTGCGACAGCAGCGGCTTGATATCGCGAAGGTAGTCCGGCGGCGGTGCAGCCAGCGCGTGCGTGCTGAAGACCAGTCCGCTGAGCAGGCATGTGAGTCTCATCATCAATGAAATCCCTGATCCAGAAACGACCACCACGCGCCACGCCACGCAGCGATGCCAATACACACCTGGATTGTTGCACTGCTGGCAGACGCAAACAATGCGAGCTGTGGTTTCGGTTGCGAAAACCGCGTCCGTCGCGTGAGTGGCCGGGCGGCGTTTTGCGGTGCCCGCAATTGGTATTCACCGCGCAACAATCCGAATTCTTCGAAATATACGCTGTTTCCTGGCGAATCGGACTGCCTGGGCGGTGCCTTCCGTGCTCGTTAGAGTATCCGCCGATCAGGAAGCCAACAACAACGAGTGTCGCTCAGGCAGGCCGTGTGGAGATATTGTGCCGATGACCGAGTGTGCTGTTCAACTGATGCAGGTCACCAAACGCTTCGGTAACGTGGCTGCGGTTGATGCGCTGGATCTGGATGTTCTGGAAGGTTCGATTCACGGTTTTATCGGACCAAACGGTTCCGGCAAGACGACGACGATTCGCATGATTCTGCGCATCTTCGAACCGGACGAAGGACGTCTGGCGGTGCTGGGGGCAGAAACCGGAACCTGCGCCGACGACCGCATTGGCTACCTTCCCGAAGAACGAGGTCTTTATCGGCGCATGAAAGTCCGCGATCTGCTGACGTATTACGCTCGACTGAAAGGCCACTACAACTGCCGACAGGATATTTCCGACTGGCTGGAGAAGCTGGGAGCCGGAGACTGGGGCGACAAACGCATTGACGGCCTGTCGAAAGGAATGTCTCAGAAAGTGCAGTTCATCGCCGCGGTTGTTGCCCGACCCAGGCTGCTGATTCTGGACGAACCGTTCAGTGGCCTGGACCCTGTGAACCTGGAACTTCTGCGAGGTGCGATTCTGGAACTTCGCAATCAGGGTACAACGATCATATTTTCAACTCACGATATGGACGTGGCCGAACGATTGTGTGACACCGTGTTCATGATCTGCAGGGGACGCAAGGTGCTGGACGGTACCGTCGATGACATCCAGCGTCAGTATCCGGCCGACCAGCTCAAGGTCAGGCTGGCTTCCGGCGAAACGCTGCCCGCCGATCTTCCGGCCGTCGCCTCTGTCGCAAAAGAAGGCTCGCACTCGATCCTGACACTGTCAGATCCTGGCCGAATTAACGACGTGCTGAACTCGCTCGTGGGACAGGTCGGCGTGGAACACTTCGAACTGCTGCGTCCGTCGCTGCATAACATCTTCGTGAGAATCGCCCGGCCGGAGGCGGCTGTTTAATCCTGTGCCCTGAGGTACATCGCTTAGTAATGAGCGGAAAAAAAGTGTCTGACCCCAATTGCCGGGAACCGGCCCTTCGGGTG
>CAZHET010000193.1:0-10922 GCA_964531585.1 uncultured Planctomycetaceae bacterium
GTGCGATGGTGATATGAGGCCATACGGCCAGGTAGACGTGTGGTACAACGGTCGTGGGGAGGCGGCAGAGCTCACGCTTCGATTTCACGCTGAGTCATTCTCGGCACTTCCTGATACCTGTGCGCAGTGGGTGATTGCGCATGAACTCGCTCATGTGTACGACAAACGCGAGTCTCAGGGGTCGTTGGACCACGAGTGTTTTCGAGAGCAACGGGCGGACGCCACCGCCGAAAAGTGGGGGTTCTCAAGGTTCTACCTCAACGTCTTTGATGTCCTGCTCAATAGAGGAGCGTCTGTCGATAAGCCCGTCTCAAAGTTCGACAACTTGAAGATGAACTTCTGCAGAAGCACTCAGTCACGGAGCCTTAACCACTCGAAAGCAACATGACCGCCTCAACACACTTACACGAACCACCCCTGTGCCCGGATACGACGAACGCTGCACGGCTGGGCCAGGTCGCAACGATCAACCGCCGAGACCTGATCCGCGCCGGCGGGCCGGGTCTGCTTGGTCTGACACTGCCGAAGTTGTTGCAGGCGGAAGAGGCTCAGTCGGTGGTTCGGTCCATCGCGCCGCGAGCGAAGCGGGTGATCTTTCTGTTCCAATGGGGAGGCCCCAGCCACGTCGACACGTTCGATATGAAGCTCAACGCGCCCGATGGTTATCGCACTCACTATGCGCCGATCTCGACGTCCGTGCCGGGCATGTACGTGTGCGAGCATTTGCCGGAAACGGCCAAAGTGATGCACAAGATCGCTCAGATCCGCACCGTGCATCACACCATGAACAACCACAACAGCGCCGGCTACACGGCGCTGACTGGTTACGAACCGGCGATTGATGACCAGCGGCTGCGGGATTCGCTGGACCTGTTTCCGGGGTATGGCTCGATCGTCGACAAGGTCGCTCCGAATTCAAACAACATGCCGACGTATGTGTCGTACCCGCATGTCATCGCCGACGGTTCGGTGACTCCGGGACAACGAGCCAGCTTTCTGGGCAAGCTTCACGATCCACTGTTCATTCCCAACGATCCCAATGAACCGGATTTCAAGCTATCGCAGCTCAGTCTTCCGTCTGACATCTCGCTGCAGAGGCTGGATGACCGGCGGCAGCTTCAGCGGTTGATCAACGGGCAGGCGAAGGCTCTGGACCAGTCGGCCGCGGCGAAGGGACTCAACGCGTACTACGAACGAGCCATCTCGATGCTGAATTCGCAGGATGTTCGAAACGCGTTCGATCTGACTCAGGAACCGACCGAACTGCGTGACGCCTATGGTCGCACGACGTACGGGCAAAGCTGTTTGCTGGCTCGGCGGCTGGCGGAATCGGGAGTGAAGTTCGTGACGGTGTATTTTGCTCGCAGCATCGGCGGCCGCAGCAAGACAGACGGCGGCTGGGACACTCACGGTTTCGACGACACGCGGATGTACGAGATCCTTCCCGAATGGCATTTTCCGCTGACAGACCAAACTCTGCCGACGCTGCTGAACGATCTGGACGACCGAGGGCTGCTGGACGAAACGCTGGTTCTGTGGATGGGGGAATTCGGCCGCACACCGAAGATCAACAAGAGCATCAGCCGGGACCACTGGCCGAAGTGCTACACGGTTCTGATGGCTGGCGGCGGAGTGCAGGGCGGTGCGGTCTACGGCGAATCCGACCGCTACGGAGCTGTCCCTGACCGCGATCCTGTCACCACCGGCGACCTCGCCGCGACGCTGTATTACGCTCTGGGCATCGACCCCGCGACGGAAGTCCGCGACAACCTGAACCGCCCGCTGCCGATTGCCAAAGGTCGGCCGGTCATGGAAATCTTTGCGTGAGCCAGGTGCCCGCTCGGTCCATGATGGCTCCGACCCCCTGCGAGCGAACGTCCTGCGTGGAAATGTCGCTGAGTTCCGTGATTTGGAATTCGTGGATGAACGCGTACCACATGAGAAGCAAATGGTGAAGAACCGGGACTTCGACTAAGATTTCGAAAACTTTCAGGTCACGCCATCGCCACATCGTCACCGTCTATCGCCATGTCCATCGCACACGCCACAACGCTTGAAGATCGTCTCGCCGATCTGGGCGGAATTTCGCCGTCGCGGATTCGGAACGAGCCTGCGCCGGGAACCGCCACGGTCGAGGATCTGATCCGATACTCCGCCGAAGACGATCGGTTGTATGAACTCGTTGACGGAACACTTGTGGAGAAAGCGATAGGATGGCAGGAATCGTTGCTGGGCGGAGTCTTGCTTCAATGGCTGCGGAACTATCTGGATGAACACGATCTCGGGGAAGTCGTCGGTCCGGATGGCTTCACCCGGCTGTTCAGCGACATGGTACGTGCTCCCGATGTGGCCTTTGTTTCATGGGACCGCATGCCCGGTGGGAAGCTGCCAACTCAGCCTGTTCCCGATCTGGTTCCGGATTTCGTCATCGAAGTGCTGAGCACGGGCAACACCTACGGCGAAATGTCTCGCAAGCGTCGCGAGTATTTTCATGCCGGAGTTCGCCTGGTGTGGATGGTCCATCCGCGGCAGCGAACGATTACGGTGTACACGTCCGCTCAGGAGTACACCGTGGTCAAGGACGACGAACTTATCAACGGGAGCGATGTTCTTCCGGGCTGGAGTTTCCACACGGCGGACTTCTTCGCCCGGCTCGATCGCGAAGCGCCGCCGAAGGCGTAAGGTGCGACTGGTTCCAGGGCAGAGCCCTGGAACGAGCGATCACGAGAACGCTGTGGCGTCGCTGGACGGGAGTGCGACCGCGCCTCAAACTTCGCGCATGACCTCGCCATTGCTCAACATCGTTCTTCACCAGCCGGAGATTCCTCAGAATTCGGGGAACGTCGGACGCACGTGCGTCGCGATCGGAGCAAAGCTGTGGCTGATCCGGCCGCTGGGCTATTCACTTGACGACAAGTACCTCAAACGAGCCGGCATGGACTACTGGCAGCATCTGGACTGGGAAGTTTTGGATTCCTGGAGCGACGTGAAGCAGCGGCTGCCGGAATCCACGGTCTGGTATCTGACAAAGACCGCGACGCGGCTTGTCTGGGACGCTGATTTTTCGCGGGGCGACATTCTGCTGTTCGGCAGCGAATCGCAGGGGCTGCCGGCGTCGATTCTGGACGAACAGCCAGCGAACAAACTTCGCCTGCCGACGACAGACCTGGTCCGGAGCCTGAACCTTGCCAGTACGGTCAACACGGTGGCGTACGAAGCTGTCAGGCAGTTTGGCGGCCTGAACTGAGTTGCGTTGAGTCGCAGTTGCCGAACAGAACAGGCGTCGCTAGACTTGCCCGTTCGCATGTTTTTCGCACTTTGTTGACTCGGGAGAGCCGCCGGAAATGGGAACGAAGAGAACAGGTAAGGGACGTCGCAAGATTGGCCGCAAAAAGCGCCGCATGCGGGCGAAGATCCGTCACAAGAAGTAGTCCCGACACCGTTCCCGCGGGTTCCGCACGTCCACTGGGTGGCGAGCAGTTTGAAAGCCCGATCCGATTCCGGTCGTATCGGGCTTTCTGCGTGCGCAGAATCTGACGAATTCAGCGAATTGCCTGGTCGAGCGACTGGCGGAGGCGGGAGAACCACCGTCCGGTCCGGTTGCGAAGTTTTCGCAGAGCTTGACACCGTCGGAATGCCGTTGAATGCTAGTGTTGTAGCGGCATGTTGCCTTATCGAAACATCCGCGCAATTTTCCCGCCGCACTCTGCCTCAATGGAGTTGCCACAAGTGACACCGACAATCCCCCGCCGAATTCTGATCACTTCGCTGATAGCCTGTGCCGCAACGGCTTTGCCGACGTTCGCAGATGAACCGAACGTGACTCAGGCCGCTCAGGACGAACTGCGCGACCTGCAGGAAACACACCGCGACGCGTCCAAACAGGTTGAGCTGAAGCGCGCTGCCGTTGTGGTGGCCGAAGATCGCGCGAGTGAGCTTCAGAAGGAACTTGCTGTGGCTCAGCAGCGAGTTGCAGCGGAACGTGCGGCTCTTGCCAATGCCGAGGCGCAGGCGGCGAGTGTCGCAAAGAATCTGGAACTGCTGACGGCGAAAATCGACAGGCACGAACACGCGGACGAACTGCTGAAAGTCGCTGCAGCAGCGGCCGCGGAACTGGAAACGGCAGAACAGAAGAAAGCCCAACTCGAAGCCCGCCGTGCTGAACTGCAGGCCGCTCAGTTCGAACAGCAGCAGGTTGAGATTCGATCCACGGGCGAACTGAAAATCGTCCAGGATCAGTTGCCGGCGAAGATGAAGGAACTGACAGCGGCCCGTGAAGCTCTGGATGCCGCTGCGAAGGAAGTCGAACTTGCCCAGGCCAGAACGGATGCCGCTCGCAAAGAGGCCGAGTCACACACACAGGCCGTCGCGACAGAGCGCCAGCGGTGGAATCAGGCCGTCCTGACAGCCAGACAGATTGACGCGTCGGTGAATTCGCTGGCTCAGTCGCTGGCGATCATGAAGGAAGCCGCCGCGCTGACGGGCAGGAATCCCGAAGAAGCCACGGCAGAACTTTCCGCGTCGCTTGCCAGCATCACACCGCTGCAGCAGCGAGCCGCTGAACTTGTCGCGCAGGCTCAGCAGCGAATCGACGTGGCTCAGGCATCGGCCAACGCAGTGAAGGCAACTCTGTCCACTGTCACGGAAGCGCAGCAGGCACCGCGGCAGAAGTATGCCGAAGCGGGGCGCGCTCACTTCGAACTGCAACTCGCCGTTGCTGAGCTGCAGGGAACCGAGAAGTCGCTGCAACAGAAAATCGACGCTGCAAAAGCCGAACAGGCCGTCATCGCAGCGAAGCAGCAGGAACGCGACGCGGAGATTCAGCAGGCGGCGGCCGAGGTCGCGAAATATGAAGCCGACTACGTCAGCAAGCAGCAGTTGGCTGAAGCGGCGTTGCAGCCGCTCGGTCGCTTTGTGTCCTTTTCCAACGACGTGGCTCCGATTTTCGCGAAACGCTGCGTTGCCTGTCACAACACGCGATCTGCCGGCGGCCGCCTGAACATGGATTCATTCGCCGGTCTGGCCAAGGGCGGTGAATCGGGGACGGCGATCGAAGCTCATGACGCGGAAAATTCGCTGCTGTGGACCATGGTGCATGACGAATTGATGCCCAAAGACGCGGATCCGCTGACGGCCGAAGAAGTCGCTACGCTGAAGAAATGGATCGACGTCGGGGCACCGCTGGACGCTGGCATCGAGCCCACGGCCGAGCTGTTCCGAGTCATGCCGGAAGTCGCTCAGCCGCTGCCTCCGAAGAATTATCGGGTCGCCATTCCGGTGACCGCCACAGCGTTCAGCCCGGACGGTTCTCTGCTCGCGTCGTCCGGCTATCACGAAGTTTTGCTGTGGAAAACCGACGACGGTTCGCTCGTACGTCGTATCACGAACGTGGCAGAACGAGTCTACGATCTGGAATTCAGCAGCGACGGCCAGCAGCTGGCAGTGGCCGCCGGAACTCCCGGACAACTTGGTGAAGTGAAGCTGTTTTCGACAAACGACGGGGCACATCTGAAGACTCTTGTCCGCACGAAGGATGCGATCTTCGCCGTCAGCTACAGCCCGGACGGAACGCAAATCGCCGCCGCCGGAGCGGATCGGTCGGTCTACATCGCCGACGTTCAGAAAGGCTCGACGATTCACGAGATCGAAGACCACGCGGACTGGGTAATGGACGTGAACTGGTCGCCGGACGGCCAGAAGCTGGTCACCGCCAGCCGCGACAAGACATCAAAGGTCTTCGACGTTGCGTCCGGACGTTCGGCTATCACGTTCAGCGGTCATGGCGATGTCGTGTACACAGCCGCGTTTCTGCCGACGGGCGAATCCGTTGTCAGCGGCGGCAGTGACCGCCAGATTCGCGTCTGGACGATTGCGGACGCGAAAGAGGTCCGCAAGATCGGCGGCTTCGGAAGTGACATCTTCAAGGTCGTTGTGACTCCCGAGAATCACCTGCTCACCGCGTGCGCTGACCGGAATGCTCGCGAACACAATCTGGCTGACGGTGCAAGTATTCGTGAATTCTCCGGCCACAAAGACTGGGTCTACACGCTGGCCTGGAGCGCCGCTCGCAACCTGATCGCAACGGGCAGCTACGACGGCGAAATCCGAGTCTGGAATTCCCAGGATGGCAGCATGGCAACGTCGTTCATCGCCATCCCGAAAGCGGACGGCGAAGCAGCAGTCGCCAACGCCGGTAGTGAAATCCGCGAATAGCCGAAAGTTGGCAGCATCAGCGAGATCGCTCCGGTCGATGCGATACGCGATCCACGCTACGTGTCAGTGACTGGATTCCGACGCACTCCCGTCACATTCACGCCGCTGCCAATCAGCAGGTTGTGGTTGTAGGTCCAGTCGTAGATGCGGCCGGATTTTTCGGGAGCAAGCACTCGCAGATCGGTGAAGCCGGCTTCACGGAACCAGGTGATCAGTTCGTCCGCTGTGTGGTGATGCTGAAACTCCGGAGCCCACCAGTCGAACGTATCGCAGACGCGGTTTTCATAGTTTGGGTGAGCACTGAAGTTGACGACCTTGTTCAGCGAGCGGTTGACGATCGGAATGCCTCCGAGAATTCCGCCGACATGGCAGAACGGACGTAACATCCCGGAAGGCATGCGAGTGCTGATCGCGCGAAGTCCGCTGTTAATCCCTTCCTGCCACCACTGATTGCGGCGATACAGCCAGACGGAATACCGCCCGCCGGGTTTCACCATCGTTGCGACGGCGTCGAAAACGGCTCGCGTGTCGGCATCGTGGTGCATGACCCCGATGGAAAACACAAAGTCGAACGACGCCGGTTCCAGTGGCAGGCGCTTCAGATCGGCCTGCACGAAGCGAGTGTCCGGCAGATGGGCGCAGAGCTGCTGAGCCTTGTCGACGGCGCGACTGTGGTCGGCTCCGATGACCGTGGCTCCCGCTTCGCCGCAGATCTTTGTGTAGCGTCCTCCGCCGCAGCCCGCGTCGAGAACTCGCGCGCCGTTCAGGTCGTTCAGCGCCACACCTGTCTTCGCGACGAAGGTAGCGCGGTCTTCATCGTCGTGAGCAACCTCGTACCGCGTCCACTGGTCGCCGAAGCTTTCCAAATGCTCATCGGCAACGAATCGCGGGATGCCGTCGATGACTTTCCAGTGGTCGTGAGACGTGGTCGCTGTCAGTTCAACTGCCTTCGCGTCGAATACCAGCGGCGAGCCATCGACGGGGCTGCGAAGCTCTGACAGCAGAGTTGGATCGATCACCGAATGCATCAGGTGTGCTTCATCAGGGATTGTTCGAACGTGTTGCCTCCCGAACCTGCTGCACAATGGCTCAGCCGCGAACAAGCCCGATTTCGTCTCAGGCGAACACCGCAACAGCCGAGTGACTGGCAAAAGTCCGAGTTTCGTCGGCATGATAGTGCGAATCGCATACGATGCATTTCCACTGAGTCAGCCTGGTCCCTCAACAAGAAACAGGAGTCTACTCATGACGACATCCCGCCGCCTCTTCCTTGCAACGTCAGCCGCTGGAATCGCGGCAACCGCATGTCACCTTGCCCCCGTCTCATTCGGCGCCGTGCGAACAGCGCCAAAACTGAAACTTGGGCTGGTGACCTACAACTGGGGCAAGGCCTGGGACGTGCCGACGATCATCCGTAACTGCGAAGAGACAGGCTTCGCCGGTGTGGAACTGCGCAGCACTCACAAACACGGCGTCGAGATCACGCTCGACGCGAAACAGCGCGAAGCGGTGCGGAAGCAGTTCGAAGACAGTGCCGTCGAACTGGTGGGGCTGGGCAGCGCCTGCGAATACCACTCACCCGATGCAGCCATCGTGAAGAAGAACATCGAAGAGACGAAGCAGTTCATTCTGCTGTCGCAGGATGTCGGTGGGTCCGGAGTCAAAGTGCGGCCCAATGGGCTGCCGAAAGATGTTCCGGTCGAGAAGACTCTGGAACAAATCGGTCGCTCGTTGAACGTAGTCGGGAAGTTCGCCGCGGAACACGGCCAGCAGATTCGGGTGGAAGTTCACGGTCAGGGAACCAGTGAGATTCCTCACATGGAATCGATCATGAACTTCGCTGATCATCCAAACGTCGCGGTCTGCTGGAACTGCAACGCCGCTGATCTGAACGGTCAGGGACTCGTTCACAACTACAACCTGCTCGAACGCGGCATGGGCACGATTCACATTCACGATCTGACGAGTGACGCGTATCCATGGGATGAACTGTTTCAATTGCTGAAGCAAACGGACGCGGAATCGTTCACCGGCTGGACTCTGCTGGAAGACGGAAAAGTCCCCGACGACATCGTCGGCGCGATGAAGGCCAATCGTCAGCGGTGGGAAGAACTGGTTGGCTGATTCTCTCGACTGCTGAACGGTCCAGTGCATGAATCGCTGCCGGGCCGTTGCGTCTCTGGATTGGGCAGAAGTCCCCTGCGGCGAGCCGAGAAGATCGCGGCTGAAGTACGCAACCGGCACGGGACAGGTCAAGCCACCCTGCAGCGTTGTTGCGTCACATTCCGCAGCCAGTGGCCGCTCCTGCAGTCCGGCCTGACAGGCGCAACCCGCTCAACACACTGCCGTGACCGCGGCACTTCCGTTTGGAGTATGAGTCAGGCGATTCACGAAACGCGTACGGTCGTTTCACGGGCCAGGCACCTTACCCTGGAAACATCTCTATTCTATTCGTGGTTTCGTGAGTGAATTTGTCGGCCCCGCCCCCGCCCTCGTCACGACATCGGCTTCGCAGCGAATTCCGACATCTCGAACCGATTTTTCTTCGGCTGCGAGCCGGCGCCAGGCAGCCGCGCCGCGAGGACCCCGTCTCGTTCGATGCCAGTTTGACGTTGTGGTCATCACGCTGTGCCGGTCGTGTCTCAGCCCGAAATCCCTGACGGGCCGGAATTTCCGGAAATCGTGAGGTTCGCTCGCTCCCCAAAATCGTCTGAGAAAGCTAGACGCCACGCAGACGTGTCATCGCAGTGACCGGTCCTGGGGAATTTTCGGAGTCGTGGATATGGGCCAATCTCACAATACGTCGGGCCGCGATCCTCGATCCGGCGATCCGTCACCGGATCTGGAGCCGTATCGTGGTTACCTGCTGGTGCTGGCAGAAGTTCAGCTCGACGCTGCACTACGCAGGAAGCTGGATGCGGCTGACCTTGTCAGCAGACTCTGCTGAGGGCTTCGGCCGGTCTGCCAACTCTGAAGCACTCCGAGCCCGTTGTGGTGCGGGCCTGGCTGCGGGAGATCCTGGCCAATGAAATCACGGACGCCTTTCGTTTCTACCACCGCGATCGTCGCGACGTTGACCGCGAAGTATCCATCAGTGGCGAACTGAATCGTACAGATCAGGGTTTCGAATCGTGGCTGGCCGCGGAGCACACGTCGCCCAGTCAGCAGGCCGCCCGCAACGAAGAATCCCTGCGTCTGGCGGACGCACTGCTGCAGCTTCCCGAAGACGTTCGCGAAGCTGTCATGCTCAAGCACCTGCAAAACCTGACACTGCGACAGATCGCCGAACGAACAGGTCGTTCCGGTCCGGCCATCGCCAGCCTGCTGCGGCGTGGTCTGTCGCGGCTTCGTGCACTGCTGCAAACGGAGGCCCCCGATTGATTTCGTCACCAGTAATCAACAACAGAACGTTTCCAACATCGCAACGTGCCAGCCGCAGGGCGCTGGCCCAATGGCACTGACTTTAGCTCTCATCTGTGAGCGGCACGGCGCTAGCCGCCGGTTTTTCAATGCAGACACCGGCGGCTAGCGCCGTGCCGCTCACAAACTGAGTGCCATTTGGCATTAGCCCCGGTTCCCCGGTATCGCGGCACCGATAACCGGGGCTAGCGCCCTGCGGCTCGCGGGCTGTGACCCATTGAGCCTTCGCACATAATGCACGCCTGCCTGACGCATCACGCTGAATGAGATTTCAAAACCCACTGCGAGCCCGACTATGAACGATCCTTCCGGCGAACCCGTCAGTGAACTGGATATTCTCATTGCCGAGTGGCTCGACGCAGTCGAGCGTGGCGAGCAGTCCGACCGCGATGCCTTCATCGCCGCGCATCCTGAACACGCGGAGGGGTTGCGGAAGTATTTCGCTGACGAAGACCGCATGAAGGCCGTCACGCTGAAACAGCAACAGCAGATCGAAGAATCCCGCGAAGACGAAGAAGTCCGCCGTCTGGCCGGTACGACAATCGCCGACCGCTACAAGCTGCTGGAAATCATCGGCACCGGCGGCATGGGCACCGTTTGGCTGGCCGAACAGAAAGAACCCGTCAAACGTAAGGTCGCCGTCAAGCTGATTAAGCCCGGCATGGATTCGAAACAGGTGCTGGCTCGCTTCGAAGCCGAACGTCAGGCTCTGGCGATGATGGATCATCCCTGCATCGCAAAGGTCTTTGATGGCGGCACGACCGACGACGCACGCCCGTACTTCGTGATGGAATACGTTCGCGGCGTGCCGTTCACGAACTACTGCGACCGGGCGAAGCTGTCGCTGAAGGAACGGCTGGAACTGTTCATCCCGGTGTGTCAGGCCATCCAGCACGCTCATCACAAGGGCATTGTGCATCGCGATCTGAAACCCGCCAACATTCTGGTTGGCCGCTTTGACGGCAAAGTCGTCCCGAAAGTCATCGACTTCGGGCTGGCGAAGGCGTGCTGGTCCAAAGCCGCAGCCGCCACCACGCCGCTTCCACACGGTCCACGACGCGGCGGCATGGATCCAGAAGAACTGGCCCGACATCGACCTCGACGCTACGTATCCCGTGACCCGGCAACATGCAGGCACACCGGAACCACCACGGTCGCCCCGCGGATACGGCACCGAGCTGTTTTAACCCCGTTACCTGGGACGTTGTCCCAGGCTGGATGAACGGCCGTCCCGTTGGGACTCCGTCGCGGGGCGTCCCGTTTCCTGGCACGTTGTGCCAGGCTGGATG
>CAZHET010000194.1:0-8634 GCA_964531585.1 uncultured Planctomycetaceae bacterium
GCTTCCATCAGCGAATCCGGCTGCATACTCAGCGCGGCAACGACGCCTATCCATTGTCTGAAATGCAGGCGGCTGTTCTGCTGCCTCAGCTTCAGCAACTGGATACGCGAAACGCGGTGCGGCTGGAAACGGTGAAGCGGCTGCTGAAGTTGCTGGACGAAGCCGGTCTGTCAAAAGACCGGGCGAAGGCGAGACTGCAGTCTGCAGTCGATCCGGATCCTCGTGAAACCGACGACCTTCAGGCATTCTACAAGCTGGCGCTGCGGTACTCGGGTGATCGACCGGGGAGTCGCACGCGCGACGAATTCGCTGCAGTGTTGCGGGAGCGGGGGGTTGCCATTGATGCCGGCTTTTCCGGGCTGCACAAGATTCACAGTCGCCGGCGTTTTCGGGCGATTGGAAATCTGCCGGAAGCGACGCGGCTGCATTCTGAATTGCTGACGCTGCATCATCCGATACTGCTGAGTCCGGAGTCCGTGTGTGGACTGGCTGAACTGCTGTCCTCTCCGGATTCCAGCCTGACGGATCTCAGGTCGTGACGGTTAACCGGATGACACTGCCCTGACGGGGAGAACAACCCGCGATTCTGAAAAACCTGAGCGTGCAGAACGGGACAGCGAGATCGGTGACTTAGGTTTGCATTGCGGGACCAACCTTGGAAAGTACCGCGTCTGCCCGCAGAGTCGAGGCGGACGCATTTTCGTCTCGTCGCGGCGCACCAGCGCCTGGTTCCACGGTCACGGAAAAATGAACTCCGTGGCGGACGAATCACCGGAGTGGCACGCATGGTTGAACAGGAACTGAAGAGCGCTCGCTGGTACGAAGAAGCGCTGAAAGAACGCGAGCAGCAGGCTCGCGTGAAGCGTCCGAAGACGTTCGGCGAAAAGCTGAATCTGGTTGTTGCGCTGACACTGCTGCCGGTGTCCGGATTCCTCGCGTGGAACTGGTACGAAGGCAATGGCGAGCAGTTGCAGAACGGCTCGGGCCTGCAGAACGGCTCGGGCTGGCCCGAGCAAAGCACCTATGCCGGGTTGATGGCAGCATTCTTCCCGCCACAGCAGACTACGACCCAGCAGACTCCGCCACAACAGGCTCCATCAGTGTCGGAGCCCGCAATCTCTGATTCGACGACGAATGCTGCCAGCCTGGCTCAAGACACCGACGCAGAAATAGTTGCCGTACCATCGCCACAAATCTCGCACTGACGGAACGCCTCGACTGTGCGGTGCGGCGCGAATCATCGAGCGGGTGCGGTGCCCTGCGCGTAAGCCATCTCGATGGCGGACGAATGCAGCGTCCGCCAGCTGAGCAACGCAGCCAGCGTTCGGGGCGACTTCATATCCGCCAGTCGCGTGAACAAGCACCCGGCTCCGCTGCGGCCGCAATTCGCGGCGCTATTCTTCCAGACGCCGATAAAGCGGCAGGTGGCGATAGTAGACTTCCAGCGTCAGAATGCTAAGAGTCGTCTCGTAAAGCTGCCCGCCGGCGTTTCCGTGAGAATTCGTAGCCGGCCAGCTTCCGGCTGCCGCACCATCCTGGATCTGCGTGCGGACCAGTTGCTCACGCATCACGTCATTCCACTTCGTCCACAGCTCGCCGCCCCAGTGATGCATGACCTGCGTCGCATAGTAGTTGTAGTAGATGTCGCGACGGTGCGGCCCGACCGACGAAAGATACTCGACGCCTTCACGCAGATGCTCGTTATCGTTTCGCCAGCCCATGTACATACGGCACAGCAGTCCGACCGCAGTCATCGTGGGCGTGCTGTCGCGGTCGGCGGTGTAGGCGTAGCGTGCTCCGCCATGCGAATGGACAGAGACCAGAAAATTGCGGGCATCTCGCAGAACGCTGCCGCTGACATCCAGCTTTCCGGCTTTGGCGCTTTGCAGAGCCATGATCTGCCAGCCGACAACGCTGGTGTCGCCGCTTTCCCGCGGGCGATATCGCCAGCCTCCGCCGACGGGATCCTGAGCGCGTTCGATGAAATTGACGGCCATGCCGGCGAGTCGGGTGAGATCCCGATTCCCGGGATCCAGGGCGTGAGCTTCGCAAAGACAAATCGTGGCCAGCCCCTGAACGTACATGCCCGCGTTGCCTTCGGAACGTGCTCGCAGGTCCGCGGTGTTGGATTCGATCAGTGCCTGCTGCCCCATGAACGTCAGACCGTTTTCCACGACTTTCTGATAGGGTCCCGGCGCGGCATGAGAATGCCCGGCTCCCAGAAAACACAGCAGCGCCAGCGACGTGGCTCCCATGTCCGTCTGAGCCATCTCGCCAGGCTGAGCCTCCGGTCCGACATCGCCGAAGCTCCATGAACCGTCGTCACGCTGAATTCCGGCCAGCCATTTCAGGCCGAGATTCACAGCACGCTCACTTTCGGCCGTACCACCGAACTGTTTCACAGCCGCTTTGCGTCCGACTCCTGAACGCCCGCCGAAGTCGCCCTGCCTGAACAGCCGCTGGACGTCCGCGTCCGTCGGTTCCAGATCCAGCGCCAGATCCTGTTCCTGAATTTCCTTCATGATGTCAGTGTCGCGACCGTCGTCGATGGCAGAAATCAGCCGCTGCACCTGACTGTCGACTTCCAGATCCTTCAGCGTCTCGGGCTGCACGATTTCCGGGACGTCGACGAGTTCCGGGATCTCTTCGTCCACCACGCGGGAGGCGATGATTCCGAAACTGTCCAGCGTTTCGGGCGGAAGCATCCACACGGCAAGAATCAGGGCGACGACCGCATGAAAGACAAAGCTGACCGCGGTGGTCATCGCTTCTTCCCGATGATCGGCAACGTATCGTGGAATCGTCCGCGTCACGAAAATGCGAGTTCGCGCGGTTTGACTCCCAACCCAGGTCACCCACGCAGGAAGCTGTCCCTGCCTGCGGCGACGCGTCCTTTTTCGCTGCCGAACCTGATGAAGCACCGATCCGCTGTTCGATCGCCCGCTGTTCGATCGCCCGCTCTCCGCCGTAGGCGTCCCGGGAAGACCGAAGTCTGCGGATTGCTGCGCGGAGATGCGATTGGTGCCCATGAATGCGGGTTCCAGGGTGACAACGCCCGGCCGGCGCAGTCTGCGCTCACCGCTTCGTCGTCTGCAGGGATCATCATCAGAAGCTATCTGAAAAAGGGGTCAGGGGCAGACCCCTTTTCCAGATAGCCTTCAAGAAAACGCAAACGGCCCGGCAGCATCCGTTTCAGTTCCCACGATTTCGGTCGGGCAACCAGAACGGTCAGAGCACAGCATACGCCGCCGTTCTGTCGAGGCCAAACGATTCCCGCGGCGAGTCTGGCAAACCCGCTGCGACAGCGACCTGCTATCCTGCGTTGATGCCAGAACTTCCTCCTCCAAAGAACCGAGCGATACCGGTGCCACGGCTCGCGGCTACCGAACTGGCTGCAGTGCCGTATGCCGAGCTGCACTGCAAAACCAACTACTCGTTTCTCGAAGGAGCTTCGCACGCCGACGAACTGGCGTCCACGGCCGCCTCGCTGGGTTATCGCGCGCTGGCCGTCACAGATCGCAACACTCTGGCCGGTGTCGTGCGTGCTCACGTGGCCGCGAAGGAAGCGAAGCTCAAGCTGCTTGTCGGAGCGGAGATCACGCCTGACGACGGACCGGCGATCGTTCTGCTGGCCACCGATCGCCGTGCGTACGGTCGGCTGTCGCAGTTGATCACCGTCGGCCGCCGGAGGGCACCGAAAGGCGAATGTCGCCTGACAATGAACGACATTGCCGGCCATGCCGACGGACTGCTGTGCGGAATACCGCTAAGCCGCGAGACTCAGCTTCGCTACGCACGGCGATTCCGCACGGGACAGTGCTGCGATGTTTCCGTGGCGCAACTGCAGGTCGTGCAGAACATATTCGCCGATCGCTGCTACGCGCTGGCAGAACTGCATCACGGACCGGACGATCGACGGCGTCTGCACCGCTGGCTGGAAGTTTGCCAGTCACTGCATCTGCCCGTGGCGGCAGCCAACGACGTACACTTCCATTCCAGAGACCGCCGACCATTGCACGATGTTGTAACCGCCATTCGCTGCAACGAACCGCTGCAGGTGCTCGGTCACGAACTGCATCCCAACGGTGAACGCTGCCTGAAGCCCACTGCAGAACTGCTGACGCTGTTCGGTGACCGACGCGAGCTGCTGGAACGCACGGTCGAACTTGCAGATCGCTGCGACTTTTCACTCGACGAACTGCGGTACGAATATCCCGAAGAACTCGCACCCGTCGGCGTCACTCCGTTCCAGTACCTCACCGATCTGGCCTGGAGCGGTGCTCAACAGCGGTATCCGAACGGCGTTCCGGAAAAAGTCCGCGGTTTGCTGCAGCACGAGCTGAAGCTGATTCACGAACTGCGGTACGAAGCCTATTTTCTGACAGTTTACGACCTGGTTCGATTCGCGCGTTCGCGCGGCATTCTGTGTCAGGGACGAGGTTCGGCGGCGAACTCCGTCGTGTGCTTCTGCATCGGAGTCACGTCGGTCGACCCCGATCGAATTGACGTGCTGTTCGAACGCTTCGTCAGCAAAGAACGAGACGAAGCGCCTGATATCGATGTCGATTTCGAACATGAACGTCGCGAGGAAGTTCTGCAGTATCTGTACGATCGCTACGGTCGCGATCGCGCCGGCATGACGGCGGAAGTCATCACGTATCGTCCGCGATCGGCAATTCGTGACGTCGGCAAAGCACTCAGCCTGTCGCCGGACCGGCTGGACAAACTGGCCAGTCAGATGGAGCACCTGGAGGGGATCGAAACGATGCCCGATCGAATTCGCGAAGGCGGCATCGATCCGACATCGCTGCTCGGCCGACGAATGATGCAGCTCGTAAAGCATCTGCTGGGGTTTCCGCGTCATCTGTCACAGCACGTTGGCGGAATGGTGATGTCTCGCGGTCCGCTGAGCGAACTGGTGCCCATCGAAAACGCGGCGATGGCTGACAGAACTGTGATTCAATGGGACAAGAACGACCTCGACGCGCTGGGGCTGCTGAAGGTCGACTGTCTGTCGCTGGGCATGTTGTCGGCGATCCGACGCTGCTTCGATATGGTCCGCGAACATCACGGTCGCGAACTGACATTGGCAAACATCCCCGCCGAAGACCCGGCCGTGTATGAGATGGTCAGCGCGGCCGATACCGTCGGCGTGTTTCAGATCGAAAGCCGTGCTCAGATGAGCATGCTGCCGCGACTGAGGCCGTACTGCTTTTACGATCTGGTGATCGAAGTCGCCATCGTGCGTCCGGGGCCGATTCAGGGAGACATGGTGCACCCGTATCTGCGGCGGCGGGCAGGTGAAGAACCGGTCGAATTCCCCAATCCGGAAGTTCGGGCGGTGCTGCACAAGACACTGGGTGTCCCCATTTTTCAGGAACAGGCGATGCGGCTGGCGATTGTCGCTGCGGGGTTCACGCCGGGTGAAGCCGACCAGCTTCGCCGCGCGATGGGAGCGTGGCGGAAGACCGGCGTCATCGAAGCTTTCCACCGCAAGCTGGTCGACGGCATGCTCGCTCGCGGGTACGACGCGGAATTTGCAGAACGAGTGTTCAAGCAGATCAGCGGGTTCGGCGAATACGGTTTTCCGGAATCTCACGCGGCCAGCTTCGCTCTGCTTGTCTACGTGTCTGCATGGCTGAAGCGCTACCACCCGGCGATCTTCTGTGCGGCGCTGATTAACAGTCAGCCAATGGGCTTCTACGCGCCGGCCCAGCTTGTGCGAGATGCTCGCAATCACGGAGTGCAGATGCTTCCGATTGATGTGAACTTCAGCGACTGGGACTGCACGCTGGAACCGCACGATGGCCTTACAGGTCCGTCGAGCGTTCGGGAGGGCGAGGCTCCTGCTGAGCCGCAATTTCGGGAGGGCGAAGCTCCTGCTGAGCCGCGTGTGCCACGGGACGATCTTCGCGGCAGCGGCTCGGCGGGAGCCTCGCCCTCCCGAGCGCGCCAGGATTCCAGGCAGCCGCCGCACGCCGCCACCGTCCTTTCCGCGAACGCCGGAATCCGGCAACCTTTCGCGCACGACGACGAACTCCTTTCCATGCGACTTGGCTTTCGACTGCTGCGCGGCTTCAGTGAGGAACACGCCCGGCTGATTGAACAGATCCGCGCCGAAGGCGGGCCGTTTTCTTCGCTGGACGAATTCGCGCGGCGCACTTTACTGAGCCGGTCCGTACTGCAGCAGCTTGCGAAAGCCGACGCCTTTCAATCGGTCACAGTTCCCCGTCGCCACGCCTTGTGGAAAACACTGCCGGCTCAGGAACAGATGCCGTTGTTTGAGTCACTCGATGGCCCCGCGGCCGACGAAGCGAATCCGGAACTTCCCGAAACGACGCCGCAGGAAGACGTCGTTGCCGATTATTCGTCCGCCGGGCTTTCACTGAAGAAGCACCCGGTCGCCTTCCTGCGCGATCAGTTGACTCAGTTGCGAGCGGTCTGCGCCGAACAGCTGTCCGTTCATGAACCGGATCGCCGAGTCAAGGTTGCCGGCCTGGTGCTGATGAGACAGCGTCCTCAGACGGCATCGGGCGTCACGTTTATGACTCTGGAAGATGAGTCCGGCATCGCCAACCTGGTGATCTACCCGAACGTCTGGAAGCGTTTCCGTCGCACGGCGCGTTTTGCCAGCGTGCTGATGGCCAGCGGTCGTCTGCAGCGTGAAGGCGACGTGATCCACGTGGTGTGCGATCGCCTCGACGACGTCTCAGAAATGCTGGAGCAACTGGAATCAAAGTCCCGCGACTTCCGCTGACCGGACTGCAAATCAAAACTCAACAATCATCAATCACAAATCAAAAAGCGCTGTCCGCAGCCAGCCGATAAGCCGGGTTTTGTCGGCACGGCGGCCCCGTATGGGAGCCGCCGTGCGGGCGTTCATTTTTCTACGACGCCGATTGCCCGACGCCTTTAGCAGCCCACCCGAAGGTCAAACGAACCGGACCGACTCGCGGGTTTCACACGGCAAGCCGTACTAAACCACTCCCTTCTGCATGGCCTTGCTCCCGATGGGGTTTACCCAGCCGGCTCAGTCACCTGAACCGCTGGTGCGCTCTTACCGCACCGTTTCACCCTTACCTCGGAGACCGCCGAAACGATCTCACCTCGAAGCGAACTTCTAAGGCGGTTTGCTTTCTGTTGCACTTGCCCGATCCTTGCGGACGGTGGACGTTATCCACCATCGTGTCCTGCGGAGCCCGGACTTTCCTCCCCGCCGGTTTCCCGACGCAGCGAACGCCAGGCCAACTGCAGACAGCAGGGCGATTCTAACGCCAACGCCGCCAATGGCGAGCAGCGTTACACAAGTCCACTGACGGAGTTCGCCGTGACCGAACATTGGGGACCTGGACGCCAACACAAGCCGACACACCCCGCAGGCCAACGCCGTTAAGAGTTTATTTTCGTTTAACCCGTGACCGAGAGGCCAGGTTGGTGCAAGCCGTGACGGCCTGGCCTTTCGGCCACGGGTTAAACTAGCGTGTTTTCCGGGGGAAAAACTCTTAACGGCGTTGCCCGCAGGCGGTAAACGCGCGTTGACAGAAACGGCAGCTCACTTATGCCAGTCCACGATCTCACCGCCGTTCATCGACAGGATCGCCTGCAGCATCTCGACGGCGAAATCGTTCGGCAGCGTGCGGGCCGATCCGTCACCGAACAACGCTGCAAAGCCTTCGGCATTCTCGTCGATGATCGAACTCAGAGGGTTTTGCGGGTCGATCGTCAGGTCATCCGGCTTTGTCCAGACGACGGCTTTCTCAGCAGGAGCCTCCAGCAACAGAATCGTGTTGCTGGTTCCGTCGGTGATATCCCTGATCTTGACGCCGGGGCCCGGATGACCAAATACGCTGTTAGCTGTCAGTGGTGCGACGAAGCGAGTCATCCCGGCATCTGTTTCCTGCCCCGCCGAAGATGGCGACCGAAACGCATCCGGCATTTTCTCAATCAGCCTGCGGTTATGTTCGCTGTCCCACGGTTCGTCCAGGCGGAATTCCTGATACAGCGAAGTGGCGTCAAGGTACGGCAGGAGCAGCACGCGCCAGCTCAGCAGTCTCCTGCCGTCTTTGTCCACGAGCGATTGCGGCGGGAAGTGACCGTAGACGTCGTGAAAATTATGCATCGCGAGACCGAACTGCTTCAGCGAATTCATCGTCGCCGGTCGGCTCTGCCCGGTTGTCAGCCGCTGAACTGATCCGATGACGGTGATGGCCTGTTCGACCGATGTCACGTTCAGCACAGCGCTGTCGCCGTCAGATTTTAACTGCAGACTGACGGCATCCTCTCCAAGCCGCTCCGTCGTCCAGGCGTTGACGAGTTCCGTCAGCTCGGTTACCGCGTCGGCAGACTTCAACGTCAGTCGCAGTGTGGCGTTTGCAGGAGGAAGCTCGCTGGCGACGGTGATCGATTTCAACTTCACGAGCGGTTCCGCTGCACTGAGGGCTCGATAGGCAGGGCCGTCCGCAAGTTTCGGAAGAGTGCCGACGACGGTAATCGGTGTGATCACGATCAGACCGTGAGGATCTCGAACTTCCTTCAATGCAGCCAGCAATTCGGGCGTCGGTGAGCCATCACGGGCACTCTGCAGCTTTGCGACCGCGGCCGCGTCTCCGGCAAGAACGACACTGCCGTCAACGA
>CAZHET010000194.1:8644-10876 GCA_964531585.1 uncultured Planctomycetaceae bacterium
ATGGCAGTCGCGTTATCGCGCGCTGCGACGGCGTTCGCGATCACGGCGACCGCAGCGATCTTCTCGGTTGCTGCCGGGATGATCCAGGCCCGTGGCCCCGAGGTCAGGCCGGACAGGTCATCCACCCAGTAAATCCGAGTGACTCCCAACTGCACCAGAGCTTCCTGAATCGCCTTCGCTTCTTCCGTCACGGCGCTCATGCCGTCACCCAGCAGGCTGCGGCGAAACGCGGCAAGCTCATCAAGTTCGATTTTGGAAAGGTCCAGCCAGCCGAGCACGGTCGTTTTCGAATCGACGAAGCGTTCAATCGCAGCGGGCAGCGCTGACGCAGTCTCCTGAGCCGCCGCAGACCACGCTCCGCTGACGAACAGCATGCCGGTGATGACGGCCGTTGTCACGAACCGACCGTTTACCCGTGAGCAGAAGAAAGACTGTGTCATGTCCGATGTCCTCGAAGCAGAAATCACAATTCAGAAATCACAAATCACAAACCACGAATGGAAATCACTCGATGTGAATTCGCAGTTCTCGCAGCGGCTGATAGTTTGTCGGTCCGGCGGCGGTCAGCACGATCGTGCGCCTGCCGTTGTCGGTTTCAATCTGGTACTTGAAGGCCGTGCCCGTATACGGATCGGGAATGGCAGGCACGGGGCTCAGCTGCTCGAGCGACTCCGGCAGTTCGCCGTCATGCGTGGCCGCGTGCATTCTCAGAGCTTCCAGATTCATCAACTGGTAATGGCGAACCAGCATTCGGGTTTCCGCTTCCTTCACCTGCCGGACGGCGGGAAACAGGAGAGAAGCGATTGCGGCCGAGACCGACGTCATGCGTTCCTGCGCCACCTGCTGAAAGTTCTGGCTGGCCTGTTCCAGCAGTGGCAGCGCCATTGGTGTCGGAAGCAGATGGGCTTTTCCCATGTCGTCGCTCATACGTCGCAGTTCTCGCGCCGCATCGATGAGCACGATTTGAAGCACGGGCATCCGTTCCAGCCGCTCGCCAGCAAAGCCGCTGTCACTCAGTCGTTGACGGGCAGCTTCGGCGGCGGTTCCGCTGGCGATGGCCAGCGCGATGCTCAAGCGGCTCGTTTCGAGACCTGCATCGCTGTCAATCAGAGTCAAGTCGTTGAGCGCCGCCGTCCAGGCGTTCAGAGCCTGAGCTTCGGTCCAGTCAGCCGTTTCCGCCTCCGCCAGAATCGGCAGCACGCGGCGGATGTTGTTCAGTTCCCACAGGACAGAATCGTTCACGGAAATCAGCGGGTGCGGGACGCTGGCAAGTGCCCAGTACAGATTCGGGCAGCCGGGAGTCGCGATCGCCTCTTTGATGGATCCGCCCATAATCGACGTAATGGCAATGCCAACGAGTTTCTGAATCAGCGACTCTCCCTGACCGACGAACTCCGCCAGTCTCAGGCCGTCGCTGATGGACGAGATCGCACCGTCGAAATCGCCCTGCTTCAGTTGATGTCTAATTCTGATCACGAGCAGACGTGCCATTGATCGCACTTCCTGCACATCGGACATCAGGTACTCATAGAGCTGCGGCCCCCGCTGATCGCGCAGCCGATGATCCCATGTCAGATCCTCCGACATCGCCAGGTCGTGCAGCTCGTCGAACACGTTCTTCAGCGTGGCAACAGCCGCCGCAAGCTCCTCGTCGGTCGGTAGCTCTTCGTCACCTGCCCATGTCTGCCACCGCAGTTGCTGTTCCCCTGGAAACTGAAGAAACATAATCTGAGCCCGCGTGAAGTGCAGAAGCGCAGAACCGGGTTTCAGCTCCCACCTGGCCGGGTACAGCCGGTACTTCAAAGCGGGTGACGGCTCCCCCGCGGGCTGAGCAACGAGGGGTGGTGCATGCTGCTCGGCGGCTGCCTGAGCGCGGTTCAGTTGCTCGAACGTCATAGTCGATCCGAGCGCGCCATCAGCCGGCGGAACATGCGAGTCGACTGCGTTGTCAGACTGGGCCTCGACGACGCGCAGCATCGGTGGAGCCAAAATGCATACTCCACCCGACAATAGTAAAATCAGTACAGACCTCATGAGATTCTCCAAAAGCGAGCTGCATGCGCAGCCTAACTGGACAGCGCCATGTTGGATGCAGTAACCGATAATCCGCAGGATTTCGTCGAAGTGAGCGGCACGGCGCTAGCCGCCGGTGTCTGCATGGAAAAACGCTGGGAAAAACCGGCGGCTAGCGCCGTGCCGCTCACAGATCAGAGCTAAAGTGAGTGACATTGG
>CAZHET010000195.1:0-10865 GCA_964531585.1 uncultured Planctomycetaceae bacterium
TACGCTCGCAGGCTGTTTGGGCCAAACTGCGCCGTTGCACCAGAATGTTTGGCCGCGACGTTTCGTAATTTCAGTCCCCCTTAACTGACAAGGAGATTCGCTGTGGCAAAGAAAGTGTTGACGTGTCTCGCGTTGACGATGATGTGTTCGTTTTTGGTCGGTGGCCACCGAGTTCGCGAGTCGGCCCCGGTCGAGCTGCCGGGCGTCGACCGCTTGGGATTTGTCGATTTCGCGAACGAAGGCACCGGTATCGCCAAGGTGACTGCTAATCTGCGTACCGGCCGTGTTCACGGAGTCGCACGCGGTACGGTTCCGAATTTGTCTCGCCGCCTGGCCGTTTTCCGCAATGATCCGGAACTTCTGGCAGAACTGGAAAATCTCGCTGCTGGAGCCGGCTTTGACGTCGAAGTTCGCCGCGGTGTTTATCGTGTGACGAAACGTGGTCGTGCGCGAGCGGTCGCGGTCGGTTCTCTGATCAACTGACCCTTGTCGCCACCGACGTTGGTGGCTGATCAACCTGAAACTGCAGCAGACGCGGTGAAGCTCTTTCGCCGCGTCTGCTTGCGTCACAGGCGGACTTAGAACGCCGAACAAAACCGGGACCGGCTCCCGGATGAAGCACAAATCGCATGGAATTATGCGACTTGCGAGGGTACCTGTCCCGGTTTTGTTAGAGCCTCTTATTCCGGACGAGCTTCATCCGGCACGCGTTTTCCGACAGGGTGCCCTGCGGGATCAGTCATGCGAATGCACAAGCGGCAGACCAGACCGACTCGCGGCTTCACGCTGATCGAACTCGTTGTCACGATCGCTGTGATATCTGTGCTGATCGCGCTTTTGCTGCCTGCCGTCCAGCAGGCGCGGGAATCGGCCCGCAGGACTCAGTGCCGTTCACGGCTGAAGCAACTGTGTCTGGCCCTGCACAACTACCATTCTGCCCACAACATTCTGCCGCCTGGCAGTCTCACTGTCGGCCCTGCGTTTCGCGCCATGTCGGGCTGGGGCTGGGGATCGATGATTCTGCCGTATCTGGACCAGGCCGGCCTGTACCACCTGATCGATTTTTCGTCGAACAATGCCGTGGGCGCGAACAGAACGGCTGCCGGTTCAGTGCTGTCGTTCTGGTTCTGTCCGTCAGACACGTCGCCCGGACGAATCATGGTGCATGGCGACCCCGGCGATTCAGTGGAAATCGCGGCGGGAAACTACCTGGGAGTCGAATCGATGCTGAGCGAAATCTCGGCCGTTCGATTCAGCGACGTCTCGGACGGCCTGTCAGCGACATTCCTGCTGAGCGAGCACCGCTATCAGCACGACGAGACGGGAAAAGAGACGACCTCGTCGTGGGTTGGACGCGTGACGTTTCAGAACTACTTCGTGTTCGACTCTGTGCCCCATGGTCAGGCCACGGCGTTGACTCCCGTCAACAAATCCGTGTTTTCGAGTCGTCATACAGGCGGTGCGTTTTTTGGCTTCGGTGATGGCAGTGTGCATTTCATTTCGGAACACATCGACCTTACGATCTACGAAGCGCTGGGGACGCGATCCGGCGGCGAAATCGTGGACGTACCGTTCTAAGAACTCGCCCGCCAGTAAAGTTTCAATTTGTCGAACAGCCGCAGTGCGTTAGCACTCGGTTTTCTTTGCGACCAGGCTGGATGACAACGTGTTACCTTCAAAACGAACTCCAAAGTCATGGGGCACACGCCGCAACCTGCCATGAGCTACCTTTCCTGTCGCTTTCACGCACCGCACCCGATTGTTTCGCGCCGCTCGCGGTTGTGCTGCGGTGTTCTGTCGGTGTGTTGGATTTTCGTTGCCGGGTGTTCCCGCGAACAGTTCGACCCGCAGGCAGCGTTCGACAGCGAGGTCGAAGCGGGCTATCTGCAGAAATTCCCGCAGGCCGAGGCCGTGAGGTTCCTGACCGAGGGCGGTCTTTATGTTGATTCCGGAGACCCCGATGATCCGGAAGTCGCCAGGCTGGATCAGGCTCACGTGGTTCCTCTGCTGCAGCGGCTGGATTCGGAATTTTCGATGAAGTCGATTGCGGTGCTGTCTCAGGACGATCCGCAGGTGGCTCTGGCAATCGTCGCGGCACTGCCCGACGGCGTCACCAAGGAAGAAGTCACCAGCCTGCTGATGGACGTCCAGCAGGAATTCCCCGGCGAAATTCTGGTGGAGTGGGGCCATAAGTGGCTGTCACTGGACTTTCTGACAGCGCAGGACGTCGCGGATCTCGACGGGTTGTAGCCGCAGGCTCGGGTGATCGCGCTGCCGCGCGTGCGACTGCTGTCGTAAGCCGGTGCAGAAAGGGGAAACCGGGGCCAGCCGCTGCTCACGTGTGGGAAATCGACAGAGCCGCGGCCGCAGCACGGGATTTCACGCAACCGGGCAATCCGGTCGGGTGAAAATGCAAGATGGCTTGCCGCGCGACCGGAGTGCAGGCCACCAACCGCCGCTCGGCAGAGACAGCACGACGCTTCCCCGCGTCGGATCGCTTCATTCCTCCTGCAGAAAGGATCGAGTCATGGGAGATCACGTACGCCTGCGTCTGCCAACTCTGGAAGTCTGGGCTCACCAATCAGGAGCCGCTTTCTCTCACTCCGGGCGAGCACTGACCGAAGCCGAACGGAGGATCGCGCGCTTTGTGTTCGAACAGTCAATCGATCTGGAACCCGTGAGGATTGTGCAGTCCCCGATCGCGTCGGCCCCGACGACGCTGGGCAACAATATTCGCATCCAGGATCCGATGTGCAATCGCACCCTTGTTCATGAGCTGACTCACATCTGGCAGTACCAGAACATGGGCACGGGCTATATTTCGAATTCCGTGTGCCATCAGGTGGCGGCAACGTTCAGCAGTGGCAGTCGGAACGCCGCGTACAACCCGGCAGTGGTTGCCGGCCAGGCGTTTCGTGATTACTCGGCCGAACACCAGGCGGTGATCGTGGAACGCTGGTATGCCGTGGCGAGCTACCGAGCTGATGCCAACTATCAGACTCTGGTGGACGAAGTTCGCCGGGCGCGGCCACTGGCGGAAAACGTGCGCCGCACGCTGTTTCTGGAAGAAGCCGCCTTCGGTCCCGGCATGAACCAGCAACGGCTGTTCCCTCCGGAATCGCAGAGCTATTTTCTGCGCGGTCCGAATGTTCCGCTGCTTCGTATCGAATTCTGAACAACGCGGCAGGCGGGCTGCGGAGGAGAACACCGCTGCCGATGCTGGCAACATCGGCCACGTGCCAGCCTCGGCCACGTGGCGGACGCTGCCAGCGTCCGCAGCGGGAAAGTCTCATTCGCCGCCTGCCCTACAGCAGGCTGCTGGCGGCTTCGGACAGTTCCGAACGGACGCCTTTTTCCAGCGTCACGTGAGCATACAGGTGCTGACCCTTCATGCGGTTGATCACATAGGTCAGACCGTTGGACGTTGAATCCAGGTACGGATGATCGATCTGCTGAATGTCGCCGGTCAGCACGATCTTCGTGCCCTCGCCCGCGCGGGTGATGATGGTTTTGACTTCGTGCGGTGTCAGGTTCTGAGCTTCGTCCACGATGAAGAACGTCTGCTGCAGGCTGCGACCGCGGATGTAGGCCAGCGGCGTGATCTGCAGTCGCTCCTCTTCCACCATTGCGGTGACCATCTCTTTCGATTCCGGATTCTCGTGCTTGATGACGGCAAGATTGTCGAACAGCGGCTGCATGTACGGTTCGATCTTGGCCTGGACATCACCTGGGAGAAATCCCAGATCGCGGTTGCTGAGCGGAACGATCGGGCGGGCCAGCAGAATCTGTCGGAAGCCAGCCGCCCGATCCAGCGCGGCCGCCAGTGACAGCAGCGTCTTGCCTGTGCCCGCTCTGCCGACCAGCGTGACCAGCCTGATGCGATCGTCGGTCAGAGCCTGCAGCGCGAAAGACTGTTCCGCGTTGCGCGGTCGGATGCCGAAACAGGAGGCTTTGGTGATTCGGCAGAAAGTACGATCATCGGAGTTGTACGTCGCCAGGACAGACCGTGATCCGTTCCGCAGAATGAAGTTTTCGTTGCTGACCGGATTGTCCACGTCCGGAAGTTCGCTGGCCGGCAGGCAGCCGCCATTCTGAAAGAAGCGATCCACAACATCGGCAGGCACATCGCCGACAAAGCGTTTTCCCGTGTACAGCAGATCGATGTCTTTGACGCGGTCGCTGTTGTAGTCCTGAGCGACCATGCCAAAGGCTTTGGCCTTCAGCCGCAGGTTTGTGTCCTTGGTGACCAGGACGACCTCCCGGTCCTCCAGCAGCTCAGAAACGGCCAGGGCCGTGTTCAGAATGCGGTGATCGGCGCTGTCGTGAAGAAAGGACTGTCGCGTGCGGGCACTCTGCAGACTCATCAGCACACGAATCCGGCCGAGCCCTTCGCCCAGCGGTGCCCCTTCGTCAGACATGACATCACCGGTCAGGCTGTCGAGTTCGCGCAGGAAGTGCCGTGCCTGGAAGTTCAGATCACCATCGCCCTTTTTGAAGCGATCGAGCTCCTCCAGGACCGTGATCGGCAGAGCGATATCGTTCTCTTCGAAGTTAAAGATACACGCCGAATCGTGAAGGATGACGTTGGTATCGAGAACGAACAGCTTCACGTTTCGATGGGCCAACCCGGACCGAGTGACAGACTCGGCGAGCGGGCGCTGCGTCCCTGCCTGGCGGATCATTCAATACGTCCGTTGAATGAAGTTGCGGCGATCATTCGAACACGCCTGTCACGAAAGTCTAAGCCGAACTGCTGAACTCCGGCAAGATCGACATTCCGTCGGCGGAAAGGAACAGCTTACCGGCGAATTATTCAGACCAGATGAAGTCGCGCCGTTGATCGCGGCGCACGTCCGGCGTTCGCGAGCACTGCGCGCGGAATGCGCGATCTCAGAAACTCCAAACCTGCGGGACGATCATCAGTGTCACGATGCCGACCAGAATGCTCAGCGGCACTCCCAGCTTCAGGTAATCGGTCGAACGATACCCGCCGGGGCCATAGACCATCATGTTCGTCTGGTAGCCGTACGGAGTGGCGAAGCTGCCGGCTGCTCCCATGATGACGGCAATGGCAAACGGAGCCGAGCTGACGTTCATCGAATCGGCCGCCTTCAGCGCGACCTCCAGCACAAGCACGGCCGCTGCTTTGGCAGTGATCATGTTGGTGAGCGTCACTGCCAGGGTGAAGATGATCGCCAGCATCAGTTGCGGATTGTTGCCGACCAGTTTCAGCGTCTGACTGACGATCAGCGCCGAAGCGCCGCTGCTTCTCATCGCGGCACCAAGTCCCAGACCGGCCGCCATCACCAGCACAACATTCCAGTCGATGGCCCGTCGCGCGTCGCTGGTTCGGCAGCACCGAAACAGGATCATCATCAGCGCCGCCGGCAGCGACGCCAGCAGTGCCGCATTCTCGACTTTCAGCGAACTGAAAACGGATGCCGCAATGATGAAGCCCAGCATCACCAGCCGGGCAATCCAGGCCTTTTCGTGGCGAACAGGTGCAGAATTCTGCACTTCACTGACCAGATAAAAGTGTCGCGAGTTTCGTTGGCGTTCAATGAAACTGGGGTGCGATTCCAGCAGCAGTGTGTCACCCATCTGCAGGCGGATGTCACCGATCCTGCCGGGAAGCCGGGTTCCGTCACGGTTGACGGCGATGATCGCTGCATTGTACTGACTGCGGAAGTTCGATTCGCGGATCGACATTCTCAAATAGGGATAGCTGCCGGACACGACCGCTTCGACGAGGCAGCGATGCGATCGCGGCCCGTTCAGCTTAAACAACTGATCGGTCGCCGGTTTCAGCCCCGGAATTCTCTGCAGATCCACCACGGATTCGACGACGCCGACAAATACCAGATGGTCGCTGGCCTGCAGCAGTGTGTCCGAACTGACTGCCGGCAGCACATTGCCACCGCGGTCGATTTCGATCAGGTACACGCCCGGCAGGTGCCGCAGCCCGGCCGCTTCGATGGACTTGCCGACCAGCGGACTGCCCGGGTCGACTTCCATTTCGACGGTGTATTCCCGCGGGTCGTCCGTCGACGTGAATGCCGGCTTGCGTTCGGGCAGCAGCCATTTCGTTGTCAGCGTGATATAGCCGAGCCCCAGAATTGCCGCGGGGACGCCAACCCACGCCAGTTCAAACATCGACAATCGACTCGCAGGCGGCAGCAGACTGTTGATCACGATTGTCGTACTGGTTCCGATCAGGGTACACATGCCGCCCAGAATCGCCGCGTAACTGAGCGGCAGAAACAGGTGGCTGACGGAGATCCGGTGTTTGCGTGACCAGTCGGTCAGAATCGGCATCATCAGCGCGACGACGGGTGTGTTGTTCAGCACCGAACTCAGCAGTGCCCCCGGAATCATCGCTCGCAGCTGTGCCGAAACACGTCCCTTTGGAGTTCCCAGCAGGCGCATGCCGATCCACGCAAGTGCTCCCGTCCGATGCAGTCCGTCGGCAACCACGAACAGCACCGCCACCGTGATGACACCCGGGTTCGCGAACCCTTTCAATCCGTCTTCAACGCTCAGG
This sequence comes from uncultured Planctomycetaceae bacterium, assembly GCA_964531585.1. Lineage (GTDB taxonomy): Bacteria > Planctomycetota > Planctomycetia > Planctomycetales > Planctomycetaceae > JAWKUA01. Next base: position 6,542 of record CAZHET010000195.1, read on the forward strand.
CCGTACTTCGAATCGAAAGCGCCATACACCAGCAACAGAGTCAGGCCGGCCAGCAAAGTGATGTCGGCCGAAAACCGCAGCACCATGATTCCGACGATGGCGGCCGCGATGACAAACAGCGTCAGTGCCGTCGACAGCCATTCCATAAGAAAATCCGTCCGGTGGACTCACCGCAGAGAAGTACGAGACACGCAGGTTCGCAACGCACACACGACAGCCGGGCCTGGAACGCCTGACAAAACCGGGACTGGCTCCCGGACGAACAAACACCGCCTGGAATTATGCGACTTGCGAGAGTGCCTCCCGGTTTTGTCAGTCCCGGTTTTGTCAGGGCCACTTAATGTTCACCGCCGGTCGCGGCAACCGAATTCTGCGGAGCGTTGCGGGAAACGGCAATCACGACGGAATCGTGGAAGCGTCCGTTGGTGACGACCATGCCCGAATTCGCGGCCAGTGTCGCTCCGTGACGGAATTCGATTTCGCCGCCGCGAATGTCGCTCACCCGGCCGCCTGCTTCTTCGACCACAATCACACCACCCGCATGATCCCAGATCTTTTCCTGGTAGCCAGCACGCGTCGGCAGCCGCAGGTAAATGTCGGCGTCTCCGCGAGCCACCGCCAGATACTTGCACTGACTGTCAATTCGAAAGGGCGGACGTTCAATTCCCAGGTCCGCTGCGATTTGTCCGGACCAGTCGTGAGAACTGTGTCCGGACTCCACCGATTCGCAGAAGCGAGCGTCGATCGGGTTGACGGTTCCGGTCACCGAAATCCCTGTCGGCTCGGCGTCGGGATCATCGAGCGGCTGCATGAAACTGCCTGTCCCGCGAACAGCCCATGCCAGCACACCACGCGGACCGTCAGGGTACAGCGAATCCAGCGGCATGTTGGGACACCCCAGCACGCCGACCTGAATCGTTCCGTCGACAATCAGCGCCAGTGAGATCGCGTACTGGTCCTTCCGCAGAAAGCCCTTCGTGCCATCGATCGGATCCAGCGTCCAGAACCGCGGGCGGTATTCCTGCAGGTTGCCGCGATCAATCCAGCCGCAGACCTCGTCTCCCGTCACGGGAACTCCGACCGCCGCACATTCTTCACAGATGCGACTCAGGAATGCCGCGCCGGCAGGTGTCCGCAGCTCGTCGGCTCCTTCCTCGCCAATCACCGGATCGTCGGGAAACGCCCATTGCAAAGTTCTGCAGATTAAAGCCTGACTGGCGTAGTCCGCGACGGTGACCGGACTCTTGTCCTTCTTTTCCAGTGACTCCGCCGTGATGGAGGACTGAACCGACCTGCACACCGAGGCCGCCTGCCGTACCGCCTGCAGCGCTGTTTCGAGTTCCGTCAAATAACCGGCCGACATCGAGCCTCTTTCTGATTTACGGATGAGCGATGCGAAGACTCTTTGGGTCTCAGAAACCGCCCATGCAGCCAATCGCAGCGCTAAAGCCATCGGATTGTCGTGCTGTGCAGACGAACTGCAAGCATTGCCCCGCCGAAACAGCCCGTCACGGCGTGTGTCTGACCGATACCGCCGCGAAAACTGCTACGTTCGGCGCGACACGCCGTCGATCGTTCGGCGGAAAAAGGGTCAGGACTCTTTTCTCGTTCGTTGTCCGCATCCCCAGGCGAAGAAAAGACTCCTGACCGCTGGTACGCCCATTATCCGCGCTCTGACGGATCGCTCGCTCTCGGTTGCCGCTCGTGACACGTCCGCTGCCTCTCTCAAGGCACTCCGGACGGTGCAAGATTCAGCTGATGAGCAGTTCTTCGATCGGCGTCGGGTCTTCGAGCACCGGAGTCGGGCGGCCGCGGTGATCGAGGAGATGCAGTGTCGGGTCGATGCCCAGTGCGCGGTAGATCGTCGCGTGAATATGTTCCGGCCGAACGGCGCGCGTGGCGGGTCGAGTACCGTTGGCGTCCGTCGAGCCGACGATCGTGCCGCCTTTGATGCCGCCTCCTCCAAGCAGACAGAACATCGCTGCGCCCCAGTGGTCGCGTCCGGGAGTCCCCATGCTCAGTGGCGGTCCGCCGTTGCCGCCATCGTTCATGCGAGGCGTACGGCTGAACTCTCCGCACAGCACAACCATGGTGGATTCCAGCATCCCTCGCTGATCCAGATCGGCGAAAAGCGCTGACACGGCGCTGTCCACTCGCGGCAGGTAGCTCTCCATGCCGGCCTTCAGATCCCAGTGATGATCCCAGCCGCCGTAGTGCACCGTAACGAAACGTGCTCCGGCTTCGACCAGCCGCCGGGCGAGCAGTGTGCTCTGGCCCCAGTTGTGGCGACCGTACTGATCTCGCAGTTCGTCGTCGTCCAGACTGAGGTCGAATGCCTTGCGAGCCCGTTCGCCAGTGACGAAATCGAACGCGTCTTCATCAAACCGGTCACGCACAAGGAACTGAGCGTTCGAATCGATTCTTCGCGCAAGCTTGTCGAGATCACTCGTGAGTGCCCGGCGATACTGCAGCCGTTCGATGCTCATTCCGGTCTGCAGGTTCAGATTGGCGACTTTGAAGTCCGGACTGCTCGGGTCGCCGCCGGTCTGGAACGGGTCGTACTGAAGTCCCATCCAGTTGCCGCTGAAATACCCCGGCACCAGTCCGATGCTGCTCGCGACAGGAACTGCAACGTGAGCCGGCATGCTGCGATGTCGTGGACCGAGTTCCTTCGACACGATCGAGCCAATGAACGGGAATCTCCCCGCCGTATTCGCCCCGCTGACGCCCATGTCTTTCGTGGTCAGCATCCGATGGCCGCCCGCAAAGTGATCGCCGGTGTCGTGATGAAGCGATCGGACGATCGAAAATTTGTCGGCAACCTTCGCCTGAAGCGGGAACAGTTCGGTGATCTCAATACCAGGGACGTTCGTGCGGATCGGGCTCCAGATGCCCCGAAACTCCGCCGGTGCTTCCGGCTTCATGTCATAAAGGTCAAGATGGCTCGGGCCTCCATCGAGCCAGATCAGGATCACCGAACGATCCGACCGTCGCGACGCACCGGAACTCTCCGCCCGCAGGAAATCGGCCAGTCCGAAACTCGCCATTCCCGCCGCACCGAGCTGCACGAAACTTCGGCGGCTTAAGCCATCGCAGTATGACCGTGTTCGGTCAATCTTGATCTGAAGCATCCATGTTCTCCCGTCGTGAATGAAACCGGGGTGTGACGAACGTTGGCAAATCCGCTGGCGGTCTTGCCCGGGTGTCCGCCGTGATTCCGCCCGGCAGAATGAATGCCTGGCGTTTTGTGCCCACCTGTATTCGAATTCTGTTGAAAGCACTGATGCGACCGCAAGCCGCAAAGCACCGTTGTGAGCACAGTTTCAGGATTCGAACCGCATCAGAAAATTCATCGTTCCGCGTCCTGCTCGTGGGTATGGATGCCCGCAGCCCTGAAGGGCATTGCCGTGAACAGATTCGAATCGTTTAACCCGTGGCCGAGAGGCCAGGCTGGGGTCACCAGATTCGGCCTGGCCTCTCGGCCACGGGTTATACAAGTGCGTTTTCCAGCGTCAGAATGCCTCACAGCGTTGCCTGTAGCGGCGACACAGCACCCTGCAAACCTCTTGTTTCGGCCTGCCGTGCCTGCCCTGCGAGCAGCAAAAGTCTGTGCCAGGGCGCACAACAAGCTCTGCCGGGACACAAACCTCTGCTCACTGCAGAAGCTCGCTTCGAAGCCTTAACACCATTCACGGCAAACGTCTGAAGATTCCAGCACCCCGATTGCGGCAACAGCCTCATTTCCCGGATGAACCTGCCAAAACCGCTGTGTGGCCAACTCCGTAACCGCCGCTCGGGTGTCCACGCGACGCAGGTGATCAGCACATCCAAGTGCGGATGCCAGTGCAAGAGTTGGCGGTGAACCTGAATCGCCCCGATCATGCCGGGTACAACATCATCGTACCCCAGTAGCTGGCGATCGAAGCGCGCGTGAGCGGCAGATTCGCTGGGGTCAGGCGCGCGACTCGGGTTCCACGCGCGGGGCCTCATTTGGATCTTTCGAACGCGCCTCTGGATGTGTTTGTTTTGCTCGATCACACTTCGAGCTTGCTTCATCAGGTCGCCTGAACGATGGCGATGTAAAAGCCCAAAGGCATCGGAAAGTTCCGCCAAAGCTGCCGTCGTGCGGCGACGAAACAGGTAGGCTGCCACGTCCCGTCCTGCCGCTCCGCTGCGGAAACCAACATCGGCTGCGGGATCAACGCCGTATGCTTTTGCCGTTCCCTGCGATACCTCTCTCGACGCGATACCGCGATCTGCGGATTTCCTGCCGCGAATCCCGCGACTCGCCCTCCTGGTTTGTCAATGCAACCAGCCTTCGCAG
>CAZHET010000196.1:0-10846 GCA_964531585.1 uncultured Planctomycetaceae bacterium
GGGATCCGCTTGTAGGGACTGAGTTCGACCATCTTCGGGTCAATCATCAGCATTTTGACTTCGTCAGGTGTGCGCGTCATCAGCATAGACAGGATCAGGGTGTTCAGGCACACGCTCTTGCCTGTGCCGGTGCGTCCTGCGATCAGCAGGTGCGGCATTTTTGCCATGTCGACGATGAGCGAACGGCCACTGACGTCCTTGCCGAAGAACAGAGGAATGCGCATGTTGTCTGCCTGGCTGCCGCATGACTGCAGCAGTTCCTTCAGACGCACGGTGACCTGCTTTTCGTTGGGAACTTCAACGCCCACGGTGTTCTTGCCGGGAATCGGCGCAACAACGCGTACCGACGGAACTCGCAGCGCAATTGCCAGGTCGTCTTCCAGCGCGGTGACCTTGTTCAACCTGAGTCCAGGCTCAAGGTCGAGCTCAAACTGCGTCACCACGGGGCCCGTGTCCACTTCTGACACTTTGATATTCAGGCCGAACTGTTCGAATGTTTTTTCCAGGGTCGCCGCGGCCAGCCGAGCCTTCTTTGCCAGCAGTTCATAAGGAAACTCTTCGGGGTCCTCGAGCAGATCCAGGTCCGGAAGCTGGTACTCGCGCTGAGACCGGGTGATTTCGCCCTGATCGTCGCCATAGTGAACCGTCAGTGCGGCGGGAGGATTGATCTTCAGTGCTCGGCCAAGTTCGTCGTCTTCGTCTTCGTCCTCTTCGTCGCTGTCGACAACTTCGGGTTGCGACGATTCTGTGGCGATGACGGGTGTGCGAATGGAAAGGATACCGGTCGCTTCGTCGCCATCTTCTTCCGCAGATTCAGCCGGGGCCGACGGAAGCGGCTCACTTCGACGCTGCACCCGGTTGAACATCGACGCTGCGCCCGTGAAGGCCGATACAGGCAGTGTCGCGAGACTCAGCCCCGGCGACGTCAGGCTCCACAGTGGTGAAAGCATCCAGCCCGACAACAGGCCGCAGCAAACCAGGATGAGTACACCTGCCGGGGCGAAGGCTTCGTTCAGCGCCACAGCCATCCAGGCACCCAGAACTCCGCCGCTTCCATACGCCGACCCGGATGCCAGAGTGGGCATCATCAGGTGCATCGCCGCGCAGGCGGATACAACCAGCAGCGCTGTTCCGGCCAGGTGCAGCCAGTTGCCGCGAATTTTTTCTCGCGAAAGCAGTTGCAGGTCCCACACAACCACGGCGCCCATGGCAATCCACACGCCGAAGCCCATGAGTTGCCGCGAATAGAACGCGACGGTTGCTCCCGTGCTGCCGCAGATATTCGTCGGCATCCGGCGAGTCGGAAAGACCAGGTCAGACGGCGGGTCGGCGGGATCATAACTCAGGAAGCTCAGACCGACGAAGACAACCAGGGCAAGCAGCCCCAGCGCCAGCACGTCGTTTCTGAATCGTTCGAAGTCGAACATAACTGAGTCGTCTCAGGCCCGTGAAATCGGAATTTGCGGGTTGGGAATGTTTCATCAGAGCGCAGCAGTACACGCGACCGCGAATGGCTGAGCATTGCACGAATTGCGGTGGCCGCAGCGCATACACCGATCGGGCGAATGGAGAAGTGAGTCCGGTCGTTCCGCGAGCCGCGAACGGCGTTCGCAACGGTCGGTTGGACAAGGCTACCACCCGAACATAAGTCCGCCGGGGCGATTCGTGAGGGCGTGATGCAAAAACGCGACGCGACGCGCGGATGTGTCGGCCGTTCCAGTGCGCGAAGCTGACCAATTGTTCGGCTCGTATCGGTGGCAACGAGCGATCAGCATTCGATCGGGAAATTGCGATTCGTGGTGGAAACCCGCGACGGTTGCCGCTTGACCGCGATCAGATCTTTGGGCGGGACGCCTGCTTTCGCTGCTGGCGCTGTTGAGCTTCGCGGCGACGCTGTTCTTCTTCCGGAGCGAACACGGGGTTGTTGTTGTTGTTATTCGCCATCTGATTCTGAGCGATCTGCATCGTGCCTTCCACCCATTGCCAGCCCAGCGGCTCGCTGAGTTCCACTTCGGCCAGAAAGGCCCATGGCGTTCCCGGATGCTCATTGATGACGCGGTTGAGGTATTCCAGCGCCTTCTTGTGCATCCGTCGCACGGTGGCTCCGGCGTCGACGTCTTCGGAAGGCTCCAGTCGCCACTGATTGCTGCCCGCCGTCTGAAACGGTCGCGGGCTGGACTTCATCTCGGCCAGCATCGCGTTGTAACCGTAAGCTCGCACGCGCATCGCCAGTACGCGGCCCATTGCCAGATCGAAACTTGCCCGCCAGCGATCGGAATCCAGCCGATCGCGGTGCCCCTCGCCTGCTTCGAGCAGCATGTGCAGTTCATTGAGGTGATAATCGAGCGTCGCCAGCGGCTTCTGAGCCTCCGTCACCTGTTGCCGCAGAATGGAATCATCGTTGGCCTGAAATCGCGTCGTCGGGACGGGGATATCGCGTTCATCCACGATCTGATCGCCGTTCAGGTCCAGGTCGGGACGTTCAAACATTGCAGCCGCGCGGATCAGCGCCGCCTTGGCATTGTTCGAAGCGATCTGGCGTTCGTAGTCTCGCTGAGGTCGGTAGTCGGGCGTGTAGCGCCGCATGACTCCTTCGTCGAATTTCCGCCCCGGAGTATCGTCGGCGATGAAGAATATCCCGCCCGTTTCTGCACATAATCGTGACAATGCGTACGGGCCATATCCGGATGACATCTGCAGCAGGCCGCTGGCGCGAGTCGTCCAGAAGGGAAGTGGCAGACCTTCCGCCAGCGGAGTTTCCGGACCCTGATCAGCCGGCAGATCTTCCGAGAACCGTTCACCGTCTGCTTCCCACGTGACATTCACGTAGCCCTGCTTCCTGCCGAAGACCGCCGAATTGCCGACGCAGTATGCTTTGACGCCTTCGCGTGAGCACCGGCGGACGACTTCCTCCAGTCCCTGGTAGTCATCACCGCGCTCGTCCGTCACGATGATCAGCATCATGTTGGCCCGCATCTTCCGCTTATCCGGAAGAAACGTTCGCAGTGCCCGGTCAACCGCCGAAAACACCATTTCCTGGCCAGAAACATCGCTTTCAATGCCACGGACAACGTTGACCAGTTGCTGAATGTCAGCCGTCGGTTCGGATTGCAGCACATGCACATCGGAGCCGTATCCGATGATGCCGGTCCGCAGTGCTCCGGCGGCGTCGACGTCCAGGCCGTTGAGTTGCGTGTAGATTCCTTCGAACCGTTTCGTGACGGCATCGCGGCGCTGTTCGAGTGAGATCGATTCGTCGAACAGCCAGACGACCAGTGTTTTTCGTTCACGCAGCGACGCGGCAATTTCCTGAACGATGCGGTCGATGGCACCCTGAGTTCCGCCGGCATGTTCGGTTGTGCCGACCAGATCGATTGCTTCGACCAGTTCGGCCTCGTTGGGAGTGGGCAGGGTTTCGAAGACCTGCAGCCGCGGGTTCACGATCTGCTCATCGAGCTGATCGATCTGTTCGCGGTGGTTGTCGAATCCGGCCTGCTGAGCCGACGCCATCGACGGGCTCATCACGTTCAGATCGCTTTTCGTGCCGACGTCTTCGGTGATTTCCGTGTCGATGACGAATTCCTGCTGCTCGACCTTTTCCGGCTCGATCGTCGACGTCAGGTCCAGCTCGCGCTCAATCACGATCACGTACCCGAAACTCATCATCACGATGAGCAGTGCGACATGAACCAGCAGCGAAATCCCCCACGCCGGCATGTCATACAGCAGGTCCCACATGCTGTGGCCGAATTCGGTCTCGGGCACCGAAGCCGGTGCCAGCGACGGCGCGGGCGGGCTGGAAGTTGCCGGTACTGAACTCACGCAGATGACTCCCTGTAATTGCAGTACGATAGCGTACCGCACGATCATACGAGCCGCAATGTCCTGAGAAAACACCTGAACGGTGCCCATCGTCGTGATTCACAACGACTTGCGTCAATTACGCAGACCATGCTTCCGCACGGAGGCCGGACTGGTCACGACGATTCGGAAATTAACGCGCCGGCGGCACCGGTGTATTCGCGGAAAAACAGCCGGCAGCGCGACGGCAGCCACGAATAAGCCGTCCACAGCCGAGCGTTTTAGTCACCGATCCGCCGACCGCATCCTTTGCTGCTCGCCCGAATTACATCAAACCACTACGATCCGGCATCGCTGCCCGGGCAGTCACGAAACCACTTCACAAACGGTCGAACGCCGTTCTGCGAGCACACCTTTATGGAAGCAATCGCCGCCCTGCTGTCTCTGACTCTGGTGGAGATCGTGCTGGGGATTGACAATATTATCTTCATCGCAATCCTGACCGACCGCCTGCCGGAATCGCAGCAGGCTGTCGCAAGGCGACCGGGGCTGATTCTGGCCATGGTGTCGCGGATTGCCCTGCTGGCCGCGGTCAAATGGGTACTCGGTCTGAAAGAACCCATCTTCCAGCTCACCAGCCTGGGCATCCCCGCGGCATGGCTGGAGTCGGCCAGCCCGGAACACCGGGAACAGGTCAACGGCGTTTCTCTGCGCGACGTGATTTTGTTCGTCGGCGGGCTGTTTCTGATTCGGCACAGTGTTAAGGAAATTCACGAACGTCTGGAAGGGCCGCAGGACCAACGCGAGCAGCTTGCCGCTGCACGAACGTTTCGGGCGGTGCTGATTAATATTACGATCATGGACCTGATCTTTTCGCTGGATTCGGTCATCACTGCCGTCGCCATGGCGGAAGATCTGTGGGTCATGGTGACGGCGATTATCGTTTCGGTCGGTGTAATGATGATGTTCGCCGGCAGGATCAGTCGTTTCGTCAAGAAGCACCCGACGCTGAAGATGCTGGCTCTCAGCTTTCTGATTCTGATCGGAGTCATGCTGGTGGCTGAGGCAATCGGAACTCACATCAACAAGGCATATATCTACTTTGCGATGGCGTTTTCGCTTGTCGTGGAAGGCCTGAATATCCGCACAAGGACGAAGAACGAGCCGGCACTGTGAGCGAGCTTCCCGTGATTTCCGTGACGGAACTCGTCACTGTGCTCAAGGAAATCGTCGAAACGGCGCTGCCACCATGCTGCGTCGAAGGCGAGATTTCCAACTGCAAACGATCGGCCGCCGGACACTACTATCTGACGCTGAAGGACGACAACTCGGAGATCGGCGCTGTTATCTGGCGTACCGCCGCCGCTCGCCTGAAGTTTCAGCCGAAGGACGGGCTGCAGGTTCTGGCGACCGGGGCGCTACAGGTCTACGTCGCGCGCGGCAGTTGTCAGTTCGTCATCAACCGGCTTGTGCCGCAGGGGCTGGGTGAGCTTGAGCTGGCATTTCGGCAGTTGAAGGAGCGACTGCAGCAGCAGGGCCTGTTCGACGCAGCTCGCAAGCGGCCGCTTCCGAAAATTCCTCGCAGGGTCGCGCTTGTAACAAGCCCAACCGGCGCGGCCGTGCGTGACATGATTCAGGTGATGACGCGCCGCTGGCCGGTGGTGCAGATTGTCGTTGTTCCGGTTCGTGTTCAGGGCGAAGGAGCCGCCGCGGAAATCGCCAGCGCGCTGCAGCGTGTACACTTCATTCCCGATGTGGACGTTGTTATCACCGGTCGGGGCGGCGGCAGTCTGGAAGACCTGTGGGCGTTCAATGAAGAGATCGTCGCGCGAGCCATCAGCGAATGCCGTGTGCCGGTGGTCAGCGCTGTCGGGCACGAAACGGATATTTCTATCGCCGATCTGGTGGCGGACCGACGCGCGCTGACTCCCAGTGAAGCTGCCGAACTGGTCGTTCCGTCGCGCGATGCCGTCCGCCAAAGTCTGCGGGACGCCGCCATGCGAATGCAGCGGCATCTGGCCGGCCAGGTGGAACGATATCGTCTGAAGCTGCAGGCGATCGAAAGCCGCAGCGTGTTTCGCCGTCCGCTGACACTCATCGACGAGCGACGTCAGCGCTGTGATGAGATCGCCGACAGACTGCAGCGCGCGATCCGTCTTCAGCACGAACGGCTGCAACAGAAGCTGGCATCTGTGTCAGCCGCACTGGACGCGCTCAGCCCTTTGAAAGTGCTTGCCCGTGGCTACACACTGACAACAGCCCATGACGGTCGCCTGGTACGTTCTGTCAGAGAAATTGCTGCGGGGGACGAGATTTCCACGCGAGTTGCGGATGGCACGCTGGTGTCAACGGTTCAACGTGTCGGGTTTCACGATCAGGGTTCAGAGCACACCGATGGCGACAATTGACACGTTCGCAGCATGGAACAACCAGCGTGAACGGACTTGTGCAGTCATTCGCCGCGCCTGCTGCGATGAGCGTGTCGGGGACTGATTCATGCCGCTTTGGATTCGACAACTGCCCGTCATGATCCTGCTGCCTGCGATGTTGATCACCATCGCGGGATTGTTTGGTCTGCATCGGGCGGATCAGCTCTACGGTCCGTCGCGCCTGTTTGAGCGCCAGTTGATCTGGATCATCCTCGCGTGGCCGCTGATGCTGACTGTCACTGCCATTCCCTATCGCAGTCTCCGCCATCTCAGCCCGTGGCTTTACGCCGCCTGCGTTGCTCTGCTGGTCGTTGTCCTGTTTATGCCGCCGATCAATGGATCACGGCGATGGATTCCACTCGGGCTGATGGACTTTCAGCCCAGCGAACCCGCTCGTCTGGCGTTCATTATGGCGCTGGCCCACTACCTGATGTATCGCGAAAACCAGGCGACGCTGACGGGCCTGATTCCACCCTTCGTGCTGACCCTGTTTCCGCTGCTGCTGATCCTTCGAGAACCGGATCTGGGAACCGCGATGCTGTTCCTGCCGATTCTGTTCGCCATGCTGTTCGCCGCCGGAGCGAACGGCCGACACCTGCTGGCTGCCGCCGCCGTGGGAATCCTGCTGCTGCCGTTGCTGTGGCACCAGATGACCGCCGAACAACGATCGCGAATTGTGATGGTTTTTTCACAACAGGACGGTGGTCCCGCTCCGACGGGAGACGGCTTCCACCTGCATCAGTCGAAGCAGGTCCTGGCCCTGGGCGGGCTGTGGGGCAGCATCTCCCGCGACGAACCCATCACTGACGACACGACGGCGTATCGGCTTCCGGCGGCTCGGACAGACTTCATTCTGTCAGTGCTTGGTGAGCGCTACGGCCTGCCGGGAGTTGCTGTGCTGCTGCTGCTGTATGCTTCAGTCATCTTCCGTGGCCTTGCTGCGGCAGCAAGGACGAAGGAACCGTGGGGACGACTTGTTGCCGTCGGTATCGTGACGATGATTGGAACTCAGACACTGATCAACACCAGCATGACTGTGGGACTCATGCCGATTACCGGGACGACTCTGCCGCTGTGCAGCTACGGCGGATCGAGCCTGCTGAGCACGTGCGTCGCGGTGGGGCTGTTGATGAACATCGCGATGCGGCCGGGCTATGAAGTCGCTCCGCTGCCGTTTGGTGGATAAGCCAGGGCCATCGTCGCACCCGCCGGCGACCGGTTTGCAGGCATCCTGTTCCGCACGATGAACTTCGCTTCTGGACATTTCAAAACTGCCGACGATATGATGCCTGGCCACAGACGCACCTGCGCGTCACGGTTCACACGGTCACTTTCTGGAGTCCCCGATCATGCGGTCACTCGCTCTGATGTTGCTGGCAGGAACGGTCGCTGTGGCTTGTGCGTCGCGTTACGCATGGACTCAGGAAACGCTCCTTTCTGAACCGGACGACTTGTTGTTTCCTGATGCGTCGCCTGGTGAGCTGCCGCCGCTGGTCGACGAGTCACCGTCAGAACTGGAACCGTTGGATGACCTGGATGACCTGGTGTCTCGGCCAGAGCCGCTGAACCCCGCTCCGTTTGCCGAACTGCAGCAGCCTCCAGCAAGTGCGTCGGCGGACTCACTGCGGCGGCAATACCTGGAACTGCAGAAGCGAAAAGCCGAGTTGATGAGCGAAGAACAACTGCAGGCAGCTCTGAAAACTACGGACGCTGATATTCTTCGTCTGCAGGCCGAGAAGAAGCTGGCACAGGCAAGGCAGATTCTACAAGGGATTGTTGGCGAATATCCGAATACTGAAGCTGCTAACGCAGCCGCCAAAATGCTGCAATCTGAAGAGGCGATGTTTCGGCCGTCACGTGACATGTTTTTCGAGGGGGGCGAGCTTTTTCCTGACGATCGCTCGCGTGACGACAAACGCCCGCGTGACGACGAAGCACCGCCGTTCAGCCGGTCCTCAGATGATTCGTTCGACAGTTTACTTCCCAAACAGGACAACGATGCGCCGACATTTCGCCGGAATTAGACCAGCCTGGATTATTCACGCGACTCGCGTGGTCTGACATAACACGTGAAAGCGACAGGTTTACGTCGAGTGGCGAAGAAGGAAACTGCAGGAAGGGGCTCCGATCCCGTCGCTGCAATTCGACGGGACCGGAGTCCCGTCGTACGAAGTCGTGGATAATCCGGGTTAGGCAGACAGAGGTGATTGCGGGTTCGTCCGAAGAAGCGGTGCGTCGATTGGCGTCGGGCGGGCAGGCCGCCGGGGTGGCGGCTAAGCAATGAGCGGAAAAAAAGTGTCTGACCCCAATTGCCGGGAACCGGCCCTTCGGGTGCTTCGCACAATTGGGGTCAGACACTTATTTTCCGCACGATCCTAAACGAGAACTGGTTCATGCGTGGATCGCGTTGGACTTCTTGCAGGTCGTGACTGAATCCCCGCGAAGCCAGACACTGTTGCAATGTCCATCCCCGCTGAAATTCTCACACGCTGCTGGTTCCTGGCCGGGCCGACGGCGGCAGGGAAATCGGCGATGTCGCTCGCTCTGGCTGAACGACTTGATGCGGAAATCGTGTCGATGGACTCGATGGCCGTGTATCGGGGCATGGACATTGGTACGGCCAAGCCGTCTGCCGAGGAACAGGCGCGAGTTCCCCACCATCTGATCGACGTTGCTGATCCATCTGACGATTTCAGCGTTGCCGAATACCTGCAGTTCGCTGAGCAGGCGGCGACGGACATCCTTGCCCGCGATCGAGTACCGCTGTTCGTCGGCGGCACGGGGCTTTATCTGCGGTCCATTCTGCGCGGCGTGTTCGACGGTCCCGAAGCCGACTGGTCACTGCGTCGCCGTTTGCAGGATCAGGTGCAGGAGCGGGGCAACCCATGGCTGCACAGCGAACTTCGCCGAGTTGACCCCGTCACCGCGAACCGGCTGCATCCGAATGACACTCGACGGATCATCCGCGCGCTGGAAGTTTTTGAAATCACCGGTCGACCGCTTTCTGAACAACACGAACACGGGCCGCTGCCGCCGGATCAGCGGCCGAAGAATGTGTTCTGGATCGAACCGCCCCGCGACTGGCTGCACGACCGCATCAACTTCCGAGTCGATCGGATGATGGCCGACGGATTGCTGCAGGAAACTCATCGGCTGCTGCAACGCGAGCCGCCACCAGGGCGCACCGCGTGTCAGGCCCTTGGATACCGGGAGCTGATCGATCACTTGCGCGGTGAATGTTCGCTCGACAACGCGGTTGATTGCATCAAGACGGCGACCCGGCAGTTTGCCAAACGCCAGCACACGTGGTTTCGCAATCTGGAAGAATGCCGCGCGGTGCCGGTTACGGGGGAGGAAACCGGCGAGCAGCTTGCCGAACGACTCGCTTCGGAACGAACGTAGTCGAGTGCCATCGGCACTCGACTCGCAGCTGTGCGGCGACCTGGCGGAAACGCTGTGGGCGCGATTCAGATGCCGCAGAGCCCATACGGCGGTCGCGGTTGGATCGTGCCACGGCGACTCGGCGTCCGGCACTGGCGTCAGCTTACCAATGCCTCTTCTTCAACCTCGGACTCGTGATGTTCGATATCACGCGGCGTGTTTGCGACAGGGCGTTCTGAGGTTGCAGGCTGGAGCATATCGTCGTCGCTGAATCGCCCGGCGGTTTCCTCCCCGAACAGCCATGTCCGAATCTGCAGTGTCACACCAAAGACCGTCGGCACCAGTACCAGCGTGAACATTGTTGACGCGATCAATCCGCCCAGCACCACGCTGCCCAGCCCGCGGTACAGTTCGCTGCCTTCGCCGGGAAAGATGACCAGCGGCAGCAGACCCAGTACGGTTGTGCCCGTTGTGATGAAGATTGGCCGAATGCGGCTGCGGACGGCTGTGGGAATTGCGAGTTCCGACGTCATGCCTTCGTCTCGCATGTGAATCAGCGCCTGATGCACGATCAGAATCGCGTTGTTCACGACGGTGCCGATCAGAATCACGAACCCCAGCATTGTCAGCACATCCAAAGCCTGAAACATGAACAGGTTCAGCACCTTCAGCCCCAGCAGACCTCCGACAGCTCCCAGCGGCACCGTGAAAATAATCACGAACGGATACAGCCATGATTCAAATAAAGCGGCCATCAGCAGGTAGGTGATCGCCAGGGCAAGGATGAGATTCCACTTCAGTGATTCCCATGACTGTCGCAGCTGATCGGCAGTTCCGGACAGATAAATCGTGTAACCGCCTTTGAGGGCGTCTTCTGCGCGAAGTGGTTCGAGAATCTGTTCGGTGATGACCGTCATGGCCTGTTCCAGCGGCACTTCTGCCGGCGGCGACACGCTGATCGTGATGGCTCGCTGCCGTTCCCGGCGCATAATTTGTTCGGGGCCACTTTCCAGGCTGACCGTGGCCAAAGCGGCCAGTGGGACAAGCTGTCCGGACGGCGTGGCGACGGGCAGCATTTCGATGTCCTGTGTTACGCGGGCGTTTTTTTCTGTGCCTTTGATGGTCAGGTCGACCTTATCGCCGCCGATAAAGAAGTCTCCTGCGTACGCTCCGTCGAGCAGCGAATCGACAGTGTAGCCCAGGTCGGTGGAGGTGATGCCCATCTCGGCGGTTTG
>CAZHET010000197.1:0-10820 GCA_964531585.1 uncultured Planctomycetaceae bacterium
AAACCGGGACTGGCTCCCGGACGAAGCACACATCGCATGGAATTTTGGACTTGCGGGGGTGCCTGTCCCGGTTTTGTCAGGGCCTCTTCATCTGGCTTCGGCCGTCAGCACGGCAGCATTCCCATTCGCTGGTCGAGCCCCAGCAGCAGGTTCATGTTCTGCACGGCCACGCCGCTGGCCCCTTTTATCAGGTTGTCGGTCGCAGAAAAGACAACCAGTTGATCGCGGTTCATTCGCAGTGACACGTCGCAGAAATTGGTGTGAGCCACGTGCTTCGTCGCAGGAATGTGATCGACCACGCGGATAAACGGCTGGTCCGCGTAGAAACTGTGGTAGACGGCGAAGAGTTCTTCCAGCGGTTTGTTCGTCTTCAGACGCGGATACATCGAACACAGAATTCCGCGATCCATCGGCATCAGGTGCGGGTTGAAGGAAACCACCACGTCCGCACCGGCCACGTCCGACAAGACCTGTTCGATCTCCGGAGTGTGGCGGTGATTTCCAATGCTGTAGGCCGTGACCGATTCATTGCATTCGGAAAACAGGGTCCCAGGTTTGGGCGTCCGCCCTGCTCCACTGACGCCGCTTTTCGCGTCAATGACGATCCCCGTCGGCTCGATCAGCCCTGCCTTCAGCAAGGGGGCCAGGCCGAGAATCGCGGTGCTTGTAAAGCAGCCTGGATTCGCCACCAGATCCGCGCCAGGAATCCGATCCCTGTAAAGCTCTGGCAGCCCGTAGACCGTGGTGCTCAGGCGAGTCGGGTCGGTATGGACGTGGCCGTACCACTGTTCGTAGACGCCGGGATCGTTCAGCCGATAGTCAGCACTCAGATCGATCACCCTGCAGCCGGCATCCAGCAACTGCGGAACGGCTTCCATGCTGGCCGTATGCGGCAACGCGCAAAAGACGATATCGGCTCGCTCGCCGACCTGTTCGGTCGTCAGATTCTCACACCGCAGATCGAACATCCCCGTCAGCGACGGATGGACGTCGGAAATGTGCGGAGCGCCATCCTGCCGAGTCGTCAGCGCCGTGACTTCCACGTGCGGATGCCGGGCCAGAATGTTCAGCAGTTCGAGCGCCGTGTAGCCGGTCGCTCCCAGTATCGCCGCTTTTGTCATTTGCTGTCCTGTCCGCGCCGCCCGTGTCTCCCCGCCGAAACCACTCGGCGGGCCAGGATTCTAGGAGATCACTCGCCGCACTCCAGCAAGCTGCCAGATACCGAACTTCGTCCCGGATTTGCAGGCCGTTGCCCTTGACACATGTCCGGGTGCATGAGTTCGCGGCGCGCCTGACTCGGAATGGGACAACCGGCGGAGAAATCCGCCGTTTGCTTTGAAATCCGATCAAGTGCCGTCAGAATGCCGCACCTGACAACAACGGTGTCGGCATCTGTCGGCAGGGAATCCTTCCAAAGCCCGCTCACCGTGGCTTGACCCACCGCGATCGCGGCCCCCATCACGACCTCCACGAAAGGTTGCTCCGAAACCGATGACGAACGTTTCCAAACTTGCCGCCGATGCGCTGACCGCCGGAAACGGCATCCTGAGACTCGCACCAACCTGGGTCCCGCGTTCCTTCCTGCAGCCCGGCCGACGCTTGAAGCTGCATCCGGACGACTACTACGCGCTGGGTATGCATCGGGGCGGAATTGATGAACGCTGGTTCGGCTCCACCACCGAAGCCGCCAACGAAAACCGCAATGCAGACGAAGGCCTTTCATACTGCGTCCACAACGGCGAACGTTTCCTGCTGCATGACGCCGTCGCCGAACTGAAGGATCAGATTATCGGCAGCCATATCTGGGACTCGTTCGGCAAGTGGCCGGTGTATTCCAAGTTCTTCGACAACATGGGGCCGATCCCGCACCACATGCACCAGAACGCCGAGCAGGCGGCGAAAGTCGGGCAGGAAGGAAAGCCGGAAAGTTACTACTTCCCTCCGCAGATGAACCAGATCGGCAACAATTTCCCCTACACGTTCATGGGGCTGGAACCTGGTACGACGAAGCAGGATGTCATCGACTGCCTCGACCGCTGGAACGACGGCGAAAACGGCCTGCTGGATCTGTCCAGGGCCTATCGGTTGAAGCCCGGAACCGGCTGGCTGATTCCGCCGTGCGTACTGCACGCTCCAGGCTCACTGGTCACGTATGAGCCACAGTGGGGAAGCGACGTATTCGCGATGTATCAGAATCTTGTGGAAGGCCGCGAAGTCCCTCGCAGCCTCCTGACCAAGGACTTCCCGAAGGAGCACCACGACGACAACCGTTATATCGTCGACGCGCTGGACTGGGATAAAAACGTCGATCCCAATTTCAAAGCTAACAACTATCTGGAACCGGTCGTCAGCGAACAGGGAAATGACTGGGTCGACAAGTGGATTGTCTATGGCAAGGTTGACGGCAAACAATTGTTCTCGGCAAAGGAACTGACGCTTCAGCCGGGAGCCAAATGCACGATCAAAGACGGCGGAGCCTACGGCTGGATCACAGTCCAGGGTATGGGGCGCATCGGGAATATGCATCTTCAGTCACCGGTGATGATTCGATTCGGTGAAATGACGGAAGATGAAGTCTTCGTTGCAGCGAGCCGTGCTGCCGATGGAGTCGAGTTCGAAAACACAGGTACTGAACCGCTGGTTGGTTTGAGATACTTCGGCCCCGATGCACAGCCCAACGCACCGGCAATCGGCGCGTATCGTCAGTGATAACCGGTCTGCCTATGAGGAGACGATGCCGTGTCAACGACTGCCGCGAAGATGACTGTCGAAGAATTTCTGACCCTGCCGGATGATCCTGATGTGCATCGCGAGCTTATTCATGGCGAAATCGTGGATCAGCCAGTGTCCACCCGAAATCCCCGTTATGCCGGTGCGGTCGCGGAAGTCCCGTTTGTACTGCGAGCGTGGATTGGCGAATGCAGCGTGAAGCATGCCTATGCAGGCAGCGGAGAGGTGCGTTCCCGCCTCCCGAACAGCATTGACACGACGGTTGGAATCGACGTGGGGCTTTTTATCGGAGATGACCTACCTCGTCAGGTCGAAGAAGACATGTTCATGAGTGACTCTCCGATATTGGCCGTGGAAGTGCTGTCAGCCTCGGATACACATGATTCCGCCAGCACGAAGATCCGGCTGTATCTGGATTCCGGTGTGTCCCGAGTATGGATTGCTGACCCGGATTTCTGTACCGTGACTGTCTGCCGCGCCAATCAGGAACCGCAGTTGCGGAACTCTGATGAGAGAATCGGTGAAGACCTGGCGCTGCCAGACTTTTCGGCAGACGCTGCAGCGTGTTTTTCGCAGCTCAAGTGATAATTTCTTCCGACAAAGTGGTCGAATCGGTCCTTCGGCCATACCTCCATAGCTCACACAGGTTTTGTTCAGAATTGTA
Organism: uncultured Planctomycetaceae bacterium; assembly: GCA_964531585.1. Lineage (GTDB taxonomy): Bacteria > Planctomycetota > Planctomycetia > Planctomycetales > Planctomycetaceae > JAWKUA01. The sequence continues at coordinate 3,395 of CAZHET010000197.1, forward strand.
AGTTTCCAGTCAGAAATCTCCGATAGAAAGCAATACTGGCAATGGCTGACAACACTCTGAGACTCCATAACGCCATGTGGCCCGGACTCGTCGGTAAGGGGACCGATGAAGGCCAGGAACCGCCGATCAGTCTGGAACGCATGCTGGAACTGACGGCTGCCGCAGAAGTCGACGGTCAAAAGTTTGACGGCATCGACTACTTTCTCTTCCTGCCCCATACCGACCCCAATGCCAGTGACGACGACCTGCGTCGAATTGCTGACCTGATTGCCGGCTACGGTTTCAGCGTGGGTTCGCTGGTGGCTCCCGTATGGCCCGGCACCGTGGGTGACTCAGCAATGGGTGACGAAGCCGCACGCGGCAAATTCCTGGACGCCGTCAAGGTTGCCTGCCGAATCGCTGGCATTTTCAAGGAACATGGCATCCGAAAGTACGGCGTCATCCGCATCGACTCGGCAGAATTCGGTGTCGAAAAGTGGCGCGAAGACGCGAAGGCCAACACGACGAAGATCGCCGGCACGTTTAAGGAAGCCGCGAAAATCGCTGCCGATCATGGAGAACGGCTGGCCGCGGAAGGCGAGATCTGCTGGGCAGGAATGCACAGCTGGAAGGATATGCTGGACCTTTTGGAAGAGGTCAATATGCCGGAGACGGTTGGCTTCCAGGCAGACCTGGCTCACACATATTTGTACCTTCTCGGGCACAACGCGCCAGAACACGCACTTGTTCACAGTGGTTACAGTGAGGACGAGTTTTACGCAGCCTACAAAACCATGACGGACAAGCTGCGGCCATGGACAATTGACTTCCACGTTGCTCAGAACGATGGCGAAGTGCATGGAGCCGGTTCGCACGACAAGACCGGCAAACACTGCCCCGCCGACGATCCGAACGGCAAGCTCAACATCGTCGAATGTTCAAAATACTGGCTCCAGGATGCTGCAGACCGTGGCATCAAACACATCTGCTGGGACGGCTGCATGTTCCCGAATGCCGTTCTGGAAGATTCCCGAACGTGGAATACGATCCTTGAAACAATGATCGCAGTGCGGGACGCAAACTCGTAGTCATAGGAGTCGCCGTCTTCGACTGAATCAAGACTGTTGCCCTGCCAGTCCGTCGCTGTCTGGTACACACGAATTGTCAGTCTACAGGCCTCACGAAACCAATTTGCATCAGAAAGATTTTCCGGCATGGCAGGTCAGCGTCCACTCAACATCGGACTTATTGGCTACGGCTTCATGGGCCGAACTCATTCGAACGGCTACAAACGAGTCAACGATTTCTTTCCGGACCTGCAGTATCGCCCGGTTCTGAAAGCTGTCTGCGGCCGCCACGCCGAGAACACTCGCGCGTTCGCCGATCAATGGCAGTACGAATCTGTTGAAGTCGACTGGCGCGAAATTGTCAAACGCGACGACATTGACGCGATTGATATCTGTACGCCTAACAATTCTCATGCGGAAATCGCGATCGCCGCTGCTGAAGCGGGAAAAATGATCCTGTGTGAAAAGCCGCTGGCACTGAATCCCGAAGAAGGACAGCGAATGGTCGAGGCCGTTGAGAAAGCCGGCGTCGCCAATACGGTGTGGTACAATTATCGTCGAGTCCCCGCCGTCAGCCTCGCGAAGCAGTTGATCGAAGAAGGCCGCCTGGGACGTATCTTCCACTATCGCGCCAACTTTCTGCAGGACTGGACGATCAACGAAGACCTGCCTCAGGGCGGAGCCGCGTTGTGGAGACTGGATGTCAAAGCGGCTGGTTCAGGTGTCACCGGCGACCTGCTGGCCCACTGCATCGATACTGCAATCTGGCTGAATGGTTCGATCTCGACCGTCAATGCAATGACGGAAACCTTCGTGAAGCAGCGGATGCACAACGAAACCGGCAAGGTTGAACCCGTTGGCATTGACGATGCCTGCACTTTCATGTGCCGGTTCGAAAACGGGTCGCTCGGCCTGTTTGAATCGACCCGCTATGCACGCGGCCACAAGGCCCTGTACACATTCGAAATTAACGGCGAGCATGCTTCGATAAAGTGGGACCTGCACGATCTGCACCGTCTGCAGTATTTCGATCACAATGACGATTCTCTGATCCGCGGGTGGCACGACATTCATGTGACCGACGGTGATATGCCCTACATGAGCCAATGGTGGGTGCCGGGACTGCAGATTGGTTATGAACACACGTTTGTGCATCAGGTCGCGGACTTCCTGAAAGCCGTTGAAACGGGACAACCGTGCCACCCAACGTTTCGTGATGCACAGGAAACACAGCAGGTCTGCGACGCCGTCCTGGCAAGCGCCAATTCGCGGCAATGGCAGGAAATACCGTAGCCAGCGATTCGAGCCTGGCTTTACTGCACGACGCGACTGACTACGATGTCGGTCGTCAGAAGGGCAGTCAGCGCTTGATGGCGCTGAATCGTCACAGGTGATTCCCGGGTATTCTGTCGAGGACACGGTCCCGTTCGCACCGAACCTGTCGGTGCCGAGTCCGTGTCCTCGGCTTTTGTATTGCGCCGAACGCAACGATTTCGAACGAGGAGCTTCAACATGGAACGCCAGCCGATTTCCCGCGAAGGGTACGAAAAGATCCGCGAAGAGATCCGCGAGCTGGAAGACGTCCAGATGCCGGCCGTTACCGAACGCATCAAGATCGCGAGGGAAGAAGGCGACCTCAAGGAAAACGCAGAGTACCACGCTGCGCGCGAGCAGCAGGGTTATATTCAGGCAAAGATCAATCAGCTAAAGACGAAGCTGGCCGGCTGCGAGATTGTCGAACGCTCCGCGATGCCGAAAGGAGTCGTCACGTTCGGTTCGAAGGTCACCGTTAAGGATCTCAGCGACGGCATGGAAGAAATGTACGAACTTGTCGGCCCTGGCGAAGAAGACTACGACGGCGACGTGATGAAAATTCTGACTTCCAGCCCGATCGCTCAGTCCATGCTGGGCAAGAAGGTCGGGGATGAGTTTGAAGCACAGATCCCGGCGGGGACGCTGAAGCTGCAGGTCGTTGCAATTGGTGAACCTGAATGACGACCGTAAGCAGTCCGAGACGCTTCGTTCAGGCCGCTGGTCAGAAGAACGATTTTCTGGCACGCAGTGGAACGGACAGCTTGCCCGTCTGTTGGCCACGAATGATCGTCAGCTCGATGACATCGCCAGGTTCGTGTGACTCGACAACCTTGCGCAACTCAGCGCCGCTTGTTAACGGCTGCCCGTCTACGGCGGTGATTTGATCGCCGGGCAGCAACCCCGCGTCGAACGCCGCGGAATTCTGCAGGACTCGGCCGACGATTACTCCGCGATCGATGATTTCTTCGGTGTATCCCAGTTGCAGCGCGCTTTGTCGGCTCAGCACCGATGCACCAAGAAGTTCCGGGCGCTGTTTTCCACTGGCTTCTTCCACAACGCGTGTCACAGAGTCCAGAACCGCGCCGACGGGCACGGCAAAACCAAGGCCGGCGTAGGCTCCCGTCGGACTCACAATAGCGGTGTTCACCCCGATCAGCCGACCGGCACTGTCCAGCAGCGGGCCGCCGGAATTTCCGGGATTAATTGCGGCATCTGTCTGAATCAGGCCGGTCAGAAACTCATTGGCGCGTTCCGTCGACACGATGCGATTTAGTCCGCCGATCACACCGGTGGAAAGCGTCTGGTCGAATCCGAATGGATATCCAATGGCCAGAACCTTTTGCCCCACCTGCAGGTCATCGGAACTGCCGATGGTGATGGGACGCAGCTCGTTGATGTCGCCTGGGGACACTTTCAGCACAGCGATATCGAATTCAAAAACACCGCCGATGAGTTCTGCATCGACGACGCGGTTGTCGGAGAACTGTACCTCCAGAGAGGTCTGGCGGCTGTGCTCGACAACGTCACGTACGACATGCAGGTTCGTGACGATGTGGCCGTTTTCGTCCCATACGATGCCCGTTCCGGAGGACACCTGCCGTTCTACGACTCCACGCGGAAAGACCTGCTGGTAGCCCTTTGTTCGGATCAGGACCACCGACGGCGACGCATTCTCAAGGACCTCGATCGTGGCCTTTTCGTCCGCCCCCAGTTCTCCGCGAGGCGTCACGACTCGCGGGGCATGGTTGACGAACACCGGCTCGCGGCTGCGAAGTGTCTGGAATACAAGTGCGGCAGCAAGGGCGACCATTAGTCCGACCAGCCAGCCGTTCACCCGCCGTGCCCGATGGCCGGACATGAGGAACTCATCATCAGGAAAACTCATAACCGCCGCTCAATCCTGCCAGTCATGTTTGCATCCGGTCAGACCCGATCGCCCAGTTTCTCCTGCAGCTCTGCCACAGCACTCGCCAGACGCTCCAGCAACTCTGCCGGCTGATCATCCAGAGCCTTCAGGACGGGTTTTGTCAGTCCTTTGTTGACGCGTTCGAGCCTGGCGACTGTTCGCTTCCAGATTTGTTCGACAGTTGGCTCGGTTCGTTCCAGGACCGCCAAGTCGGCGAACTGTTCGCCCGGTGCCGGTGCCGCAGCACCGCTGCGGAACGGAGCGTACTCGGAAGATTCGCGAGCCGCCGCGGACATCGTGGCTGCATCACCGCCCTGCCCTGCCGCCAGACCCGCGCGGTCGCCCTGACCGCTCGGAACAAAATCCGCCGGGTCCATCACCATGCTAAGCGGTATGTTCGTGGTATCAATCATGGTCAGCGGCGCCGCCCATTCGGAATACGCTTCCGCCGGCTCTGACATCAGATCTTCGCCGTGCTGAGCTCGACGCCACGCGCGCATTTCTGCCACTGTCGCTTCGTTTTGATCGGCCCAGTCCAGGCAGCTCGTCGCGTCATCCCAGTTCAAAGCAACGTAGAAGAACGACCACTTCAGATTGTTGTACTCCTGGTACACCTTGCCGAAGGTTTCCCAGACACGCCGTCGCTGGTAAATCTGGTCGCCGCTGAGTCCCACCATCTGGCCGAAGTCGCTGTCCGTACGTCCGCGAGCATAGCGCTGCGTCCACTGTGCTGCGCATTCGCCGACCACCCAGTTGCACCGGCTGACGGCGCTGCGAGCTTCCGAAATCAACTGCTCTTCACTGTGAACTGCCGTTTGTGCCTGTGGTTTCGCTGTGCTCTCTGGTGCCACGTTCTGCTCCGTAAGAAAGATTTCTGATCATTGCCGAACGCCATGCTACCGGTGGAAATTCGGGGTATCTACCGAAGACCTGCCGAACCCTGGAAAAGCGCGCGGGTCTTTATTTCGGGCATCGGTGAATCACACAGAGGTGACCATTTGCTTACGATTTTCGATGATTTTCCACTTCAGCAGGCTGGCCGAAACGCCGATACCTTCCGTAGAATTCTGCTTCTCGCGACGACCGGTACTCTTTCTCCAGAATGCCTGTTTCAACGCGAGAAGTATCGGCTCGCTGCTGGCGATTGCAGGCGACGCCGGTCATCTGGGGCGATGGCGAAGTGGCTAACGCAGCGGATTGCAAATCCGTTATCCGTGGGTTCGAATCCCACTCGCCCCTTGTTTTTTACGGGCTTTCCGGTCAGTGAAAGCCTCAATTTTGCTTCGGGGTCCCCTCAAAGGTCCCCTCCGACGGCTGGTTTGCCATCATGCCGGCGAGCATTGCCGCGGTGTTGTCGGCGTCGATGTGGACGTAGTACTTCTCGGTCGTCGTGACGCTGTTGTGCCGCATCAGTTCCTTCAAGACCATTGACGGGACCTTGCGAGACCAACGGTAGCCGAATGATCTTCGAAGGTCATGGGCGGACGCATAGACGGCCTTATCAGCTTTCTGGTCGACTTTCACCTTCGCCTTTTGGCCAATCGTGGCAATCGCCTTGCTGACCGTGTCCGTGCGTCTCACAATGCCACGGTGAAGCACGGGATTGAACACGTGCTCCGTCCGTTCATCCTCCGGGACTGACAAGAGCAATTCCGCAAAGTCAGGCGTGACGGGATAGACTCGATCCTGACCGCCCTTTTCAGACTCTGACGGAATCAGCAGCTTCACGAAGTCACCTGAGACGTCGACACGGATCCCGTCCGCCCAGTTATCCCACGTGAGCGACAACGCTTCCCCGAGTCTCAGCCCGGACAGCCACAGCCCCCGCAGCAGAAACGTCAAGCTGGCGTGCTGCCGTGGCTTCATGTGGTCCGTGACGGCTTGCAGCATCCGTTCGAATTCTTCCAGCGTGATCGGTCGCCCCTTCATCAGCTTTGCCGTGCGGGCTTTCTTGAGGCGGTTGAATGTCGGCACTGCCTGGATTAAGCCCTGCCCCTGCGCCCAGTTCAGAGCCGCTTTCAGGTGCCTGCAGTGGCTTTCGACCGTCGCTGGTGATCGCCCTGCCTGCAGCAGTTCGTTCTGAAATCGGGTCACCCACTGAGCGGACACACGGCGGACGTTGTCGGGCTTCATCACGCGGTCGACAATGTTGAACGTTCCGAAGACTTTGCTTCCGGTCGTCTCTGCCAGCGTAGAGTCAACGTGCTGTTGATACGCTTCGCGGAATGTGTCCCATTGCAGATCTCGCCCCCGCGGTGATCGTCCGGCACGGAGTTCCGCTTCCCATTCCCCCGCGAGCTTCTGAGCTTTGGTCCGGTCATTCGTGCCGGCTGACCGCTGGTGATGTTTCCCGGTGACCGGATCCGTGTATCGCAGTTGAAGGAACTTCTTGTGCGACTTCTTCAGCACGATGACCGTGAAATCGTCTGCCATGTCACTGCCCTTCCATCCGAGAACGTCCATCGGGAGAAAAACGGACGGGAAGCCGGCGATGGTGTCCGGCGTTCGGGGATCAGCCTATCCCGTCCGGCTGTGAATCGTCCGCCGTGCAGCAGTGTGTTGCAAGCGACCGGCCGTCAACAAGTATGCCGGACAATCACGTGACCGGGATCTCCGCATACATCCTGACCAGATCTCCGCATACATCCTGATCGCGATCACATGACCGACGATCTCACACTTCGCCACCGTCTGCCGCGGGTCGTCAATCGCCACGCCCTTGCGGATTCGCCCCCGCAGCCCTTCCATTTTCTCAACGACTTCTGCCTGTGTCTTTCCGTAGACAGCCTTCCGTTTCGACAGACCGGTCTTCGGGTCGATGACAGACAACCGCCCCTGCCAGCGACCGTCAGCCTGCTGTGAAATCGTGCCTTCGCCGTTTGCTCGCTTCACCATTGCATCGCCCCTCCACGAAAAAACGCTGTCGCCTTAGTGCCTCTCGGTTCAATGACGAACCGTGCAGCCGTTTCCGGACATGCAACACATAGCAACAGCGTTTGACCGTCCACGCGGGACGGAAAAGTTCAGGTTGTCGGTCATTGATTTAGAGAACCCCATCTTCGCATCAGTGCCGCAGCTTTTCAATTCCCATCCGCTCGCCGCCGCAGTTCATCCGCGATGCCTTGCACCGTGCAACCGTTCGCCAGTGATGCGACGGCAG
>CAZHET010000198.1:0-10813 GCA_964531585.1 uncultured Planctomycetaceae bacterium
GTCATAGCCTGGTCGCCTGCGACGCAGCCGGGAACATCGCACAACCCGCGAAGAAGACTCAACCCCGAAATATCGCACGTCAGTCCGCTCAGGAAAACACCAGCCGCCGCGAATCGAAGACCGGGCCCTCGACGCAGGTACGGCGGTAGTCCCAGGACCCGTCGGGCTCGCGCACTTTCGTCACGCAACTGAAACAGGCTCCGAATCCGCAGGCCATGGGTGTTTCCAATGACAGCCAGCAGGGCACTTCGGACGAATGGCAGATTTCGGCAACGGCATGCATCATCGGTTCCGGCCCGCAGCAGTACACTTCGGTCGCACCGGAATCCTGCGCGAGTTCCGTTTTCAGCAGGTCTGTGACAAGGCCGTGATGTCCCGACGAACCATCGTCGGTGGAAATCCGAAGTTCCAGGCCCGGCAGTGCGAAATCGTCAAGTCCGGCGAGGTATTCCCTGGAACGAGCGCCGTAACACAACACGACCGAGTCCGGACGGGCTCCCGCCGTTCGCGCGGGCTGTCCATAGTGCTCCAGTCGCAAGGCTTCGCGAGTCACCGCCAGAAACGGAGTCTGTCCGATGCCGCCCGCCACACAAATCAGTCGCCTGGCGTTTGACGGCGGAAACCCGTTGCCGAGTGGCCCCCAGATTTCCACGGACTCGCCAGGCCGCCAGTTCGCCATCAAAGCTGTCAGTTTGCCAACAACGACGAAACCGAATTCGACGCCGCTCGGCGATCCAGCGGCATCGCGGTAAATGTCGTACAGCGCGAACGGCCTGCCCAGCAGAGGATCACTGCCTGTGGCGGGCCGCACCATGAAGAACTGTCCCGGCAAAATCTGCCGAGCAAGCTCGGGCTGCCGAATTCGCACCGCCCACGTGTCAGTCGCCAGCCAGCGGACAGTGTCCACGCTCGCCAGGTACTGTCGAGCGCACGCGACCATCCCGGGCAGGCAGTCTTCGCTGAATACTGTCATAAGTGACGAAGTCCGTGGGCTGGCAATGTGAACTGATCACAGTGAACTGATCACACAAGCATAGTTCTCACACCAGCATAGTTCCGTGGCCGCGAACTGAAAACCGGGTTGCCATCCGGCAGCGTCGTGGCTGGGCAAGGGCTATTCACTCCGGCGCACACGCTGCGCGAGAAGGCTGGCTTTGTAACAATCTCGTTTCGAGCCATCCGGCAGATTCACACCGGGATCGCCGGCCTGGTTGTTTGCGAATTCCAGCACGGTTATCATGGCTTCGTCGAGTTGCGGGGCCACAGACCTGACGTCGTTGCAGGCCGGCTTTCGGAACCATCGCATGTTCGCTTTGCCGGCAATCGCCGCGGCATCCTTCCACCCACTTGCACATCGGGGTTTCTTATGAGCACCAGATCCAATCGACGTTCGTTCATCGGCCAGTCGGCAGCATTGGGAACTGCCTTCTGGGTGGCTCCCAGGACATTCGGAAATCCGCACACATCCGCGCTGCAGTCATTGAGCGCAGCGTGCGTCGGCGTGGGCGGCAAGGGGTCGAGCGATTCCAGTCACATTGCCGAAAATGGCGTTCGCATTGCCGGCATCTGCGACGTTGATGCCAGAACGCTGACCAAAAAGGGCCGTGAACCGGAAATGAAAGACGCGGAGCACTTTCAGGACTTCCGCGAAATGCTCGATAAGCTGGGCGACAAAGTCGACATCGTCACGGTCAGCACTCCCGACCACACTCACGCCCTTGCCGCCATCAAAGCGATGAAGATGGGCAAGCATGTGTACTGTCAAAAGCCTCTGACCTGGTCAATTCGCGAAGCAAGAATGATGCGCGAAGTTGCCGCGGAAACCGGCGTTGTGACTCAGATGGGGAATCAGGGGACTTCGGAAGACGGACTTCGCGAAGCTGTCGAAGTGATCCGTTCCGGCGGCATTGGTGAGGTCAAAGAGGTCCACGTCTGGACGAACCGGCCGGTCTGGCCACAGGGCGTGGGACGTCCCGCAGGCGAAGATCCGGTACCGCCGGAACTGAACTGGGACGCCTGGATCGGCCCGGCTCCGATGCGTCCGTTCAAGGAAGGTGCGTACCACACGTTCAACTGGCGCGGCTGGGTCGACTTCGGAACTGGTGCTCTGGGGGATATGGCGTGCCATACCACCAACCTGCCGGTCATGGCTTTGGATCTGTGGGATCCGGTCGCCGTCACGGCTGTGAAGAATCCCGGGATTTTTGAAAACGAAACGTTCCCCGCCTCTTCGACGCTGAAGTTCGAATTCCCCGCACGCAACGGCATGCCGGCCTGCGAATTCTACTGGTACGACGGCGGCAATCTGCCGGCAGACGACCTGCTGAGTCAACTGCCGGAAAGTTTCCTGAACAAAGTCGCACGGCAGCGCGAAGGCGGTCAGTTGACCAGCGGCGCACTGGTTGTTGGCAGCGAAGGCTTGCTGTTTTCGGAAAACGACTACGGTGATAAGTACTCGCTGCTGCCGGACAGCAAGTATGCGGATTACAAAAAGCCCGAACAGACGCTGCCGCGGATTCCATTCAAGGGTGGCACCGACGAGCGTCAAAAATGGGAGTTCGTGCAGACATGCAAGGGTGAATACGAGCCCGGCACGATGTCGAACTTCGGCTACGCAGGTCGGCTGACGGAAACGATTCTCGTCGGCAATCTGGCCATGCGTGCGGGCGAAGGCGAACGCATCGAATGGGACGCGAAGAACCTGAAGAGCACCAATATGCCGGCTGTCAATCAGTACGTGCAGCGCGAGTACCGGGAAGGCTGGACGCTGTAGTTCCTGCCGTCGTTCACCTGCCAAGGCGAGCAGCAGGTGAGAGTTTCCCAGTACGATGGCCTTCCAAGGCCGTCGATGCAGTCGTGACGACGGCCTTGGAAGGCCATCGCACGGAGCACCACGGGTAAGAAACCAAATGCTACTCGCCTAGATGCAGAGCCCGGCTGTTTCGACCGCCGGGCTTTTTCGTGCGCGCCGCGACGGTCCGACACGCCGTCATTCCCGCGGCGGCGGGAAACCAGCCCGGAGACCGTCGCGTGCGCGGTCGCGAATCGCTGGGTTCCCGCGTGCGCCGGAATGACACCGCGCCGTGCGCAAGCTACAGCAGGACCCGCGAGTGGCACCATGTGTCCTACGGGTGCCGAAACCACCCGCAGAAACCGCCGACAGTAGGCGGGCTTCGGCAGTTTCTCTTGTCGCCCAAACCTGCAGGTTGCGCGACTTCATCGCGAAGTCCCGGCGTAAGGCCTTGCTGACACTTGCTTTGCAGCGACCAGGCAGCATCGGCAAATCCGGGAGGATCCTCACAACCCTCACATTTTAACTCAACCTGCCACCGCCGTGATTCCGATCGAACAGAGTAACCGATAGTCCCGGAACAACCGGTACAGTCTGCCTTTACGGATCGATCGGAATAACCGATGAAAACGACACGTACTTTCGCATCCATTTGTCTCACCACAAGCTGCGTCGCGCTGCTGACGGCAGCGAACGTCTCTGGTGGCGGCCAGTCGGCAGTCGTGCGGCTGGCGTCCGTCGGTGGGCAAGCCGGGGAGGCGAATTCCGGACCTCCGCCCGCTCCTCCTGAAGGCCTGATTTCCGGCCAATATCAGGAGATGCCGGGGTCGGTGATGATGCCGGACACCATGCCGCCGATGCAGCAGGGCGGGTACTATCCCACGCCCGGTGAATTCTCGCCGTACTTCGGTCGCAGCTTCGGGGCCACCGATGGTCCGCCGATCGTGACTCGCAAGGATATCGAACGGCCGCTGTTCGGGCCTCAACTGATGTTCGAATCGAACATCGACAATGGTCTCGGCTTCGACAACGCCTTCCATCGCCTTAACGCACGGTTGCCGTACCACGTCGTGCCCGGCAACACAGTGCTGATGGGCGACCTGTCGGCATCGATCACCAGCGACGGTGATGCGTTGTACAACATGGGTCTGGTCTGGCGCAACTACGACGAAATGCGGAACCGCGTCTTCGGCTGGAACGGATTCTACGACTTCGACCAGTCCGGCGGACTCGACACCGAATACCAGCGTGTCGGCGTTGGCTTTGAATCGCTCGGCAAGTACATCGATGCCCGTGCAAACGGTTACTACGTAACGGGCGAAGATTCGACGCTGATCACCGATCAGTTGATCGGCGACCTGATGCTGCGTGGCAACAACGCATTTCGGGTTCGCAACCAGACTCGTCAGAATGCCTACTCCGGTGCGGACTTTGAAGTCGGCGGCCCGCTGCCGCTGCTCGGACGACGCGGGCTGAACATGTACGTCGGAGCCTACTACCTGGGCAATGATTTCGGCTACGACGCGCTTGGTTTTCAGGCTCGCTGGGAAGCTCTGGTTACGGAATCCGCCACCGTCAACGTTCGTTACACCAACGACGACACGTTCGGCACCAATAGCTGGGTGAGCATCGCCTACACAATTCCGAACTACTTCGGGAAGCGTCTGTTTCAGCCGAAGAACGTGCAGGAACGCCTTGCTGACCCGGTCTACCGCAGCAACCGCGTTCACACGCACATCGATGTGGCCGAAGTTCCGGAAGCCGCCATCAACCCGGCGACCGGTCTGCCGTATTTCATCACATACGTCGATCCGAACGTCTCCGGTATGGGTTCGGGCACGCGTGAGAATCCCTACATGACTCTGCAGCAGGCGGCGGATGCCAACAACGCCGGGATCGACGTGATTCGCGTCTCCGCCCGCGACGACGACACGGGTACGAAGCTGACGGCTGTCGGCGGACTGACACTGTTTGACGATCAGGTTCTGCTGTCAGCGAATAAGGAATTCACACTGTTCCAGTCGGGTGGCATGGACTTCGTGATTCCGGCTGAACCCAATGCTTCGGGCCTGGGACCGCTGATTTCCGACCCGAACATGGTTGCCGGTGGCAGCGTCGTGCGAGTCGCCAACAACAATCAGATCATCGGCATGAGAATCGACGCTGCGAACGCTGCCGGAACCGTCTTCGGTACGGGCGTCTCCAATCCGCTGCCGTTTGAGGACATCAACCTGTTCTGCAACACCTTCCTGAACTACTCGACTGCGGTCGATCTGCAGGATGCGTCCGGGATGATTTCCGTCGATGAGAACAACTTTGAAGGTCTGGCCGGAGCGTCAATGAACGGCCTGCTGCTGACGACGGCCAACGGTTCCACAACGGAACTGCTGATTCGCAACAATACCGCGAACAACAATGCAGGGACCGGAATCAGCGTCACGGCTCAGGCGGGATCAACGATCAATGCCGATAACCCGACGGCGTTTTCCGCTGTGACTGCGGACGTGAAGCCCACCGGAGTGGTTGACAACGTGGTGACCAACGGCGGTGAGGGTATCGTGATGACCGCCCAGACCGGCGCAACCATCAACGCGGTTGTCGATGGCAATACATCATCCGGGAACACGTTCAACGGCTTCGTCGCCCGAGCGGACGGCGGCACGTGGAATCTGGCAGCCCTGTCGAACAATACATTCAACAGCAACCTGGAAAACGGAGCGTTCCTGCACTACCTGAACGGGGGCGTCTTCCGCGCTGTTTCCGAAGACCTGAACGGTGACGGAATTCTCGGTGCGGGTGAAGACCTGAACGGCAACGGCCGGCTGGACGAAGGCATCGTGTCGAACACGATGAACAACAACTCGCTGATCGGGTTGTGCATCTTCGGTCAGGACGCCAGCACCGGCGAATTCGACATCGGCGGTCCCGTGGCTTCCCTCGGAAACACAATGCTGGGCAACGCGGGAGCGGGAATTGCGGTTGATCTGGAGGATGACGCAACGGCCCAGATCGACGCCCTGTTCAACACGATCCAGGGAGGCAATGCCGATCCTGGACTGACCTTTGTCCTTGACTTCATTGATCCTGGTCAGGCCCCGGTGACAGACGTCTTTGGCTTCACCACCGGCCCGTTTGATATTACGGCATATGGATTTGCACCGGGTGACTTCGACCTGGTAACAAACACTATCCTCAATACGGTGCGCGGCCACTATCGAGACGTGCCCACCGCGGGCCAGAACCCGGGCAGCAATATCCCGGATGGCATGGAACTCGATATCGACTTTGTCATTGGTGACACAGGAGTTGCGCCGTCGAATGGTGCCACGGAGTACTATGTTATCGCAATTGGCGACAGCCCAAATGTTCCACTCGGACTCGCAGGGATCGCCGGAAACATCGGAAATGTTCGGGATGCCAATGGCGTAGGGCCGAACACCTACTTCAACGGCGCCCCTCAACTTAACGGTGGGCTTGCCGCGTCAACTTTCACGAATCAGATCAACCTCATCTCCCCATTCGTGAATCCGCCGAACGCTTCCACGATTCCTGAACCGCTACGTGACTTCATTGATCCGAACACCCCGGAATACGCACAGCTCGCTTTGACATCAGGCAATCTGACGTTCACACGCCAGGCAATTGGCTTCGTCACGTCCCATGAGATTGGGCACACGGTTTCACTCCGCCACGTTGATAACACAACGGCCGTAACGCCGACCGGGCAGCACCCCATGATGGGAACCGGTGCAATTAGTGCAACGATCCAGTCATTCATCGAACCACACGAGTTCGCATTGACCGGTGTCAACCCTGGCGAACTGCCGGGAGAGGCTCCGTTCGTTCAGGAGTCGATCAATCAGCTTGCGTCAGCGGTCGGCCTTCGTATTGCCGCTGGAGAAACTCGCAACGGCATCACGGTCAATGCAACGGACAATGCCCGACTGCTGCCTTCGACGTTCAACAACAACACGATCGCAGGTGCTCGTGACAACGGTATCAACATTGACGTGTCCGGCAATGCTGTGGCGGAAGGCGTCACCATTCAGAGCAACTCCATCACGAACGGTGGCGGTCATGGTGTTCGACTGGCTGCGAACGGGCCGAACGCGTTCATAGACGCAGCCAGCACGATCGGCGGTTCGGGTACAAACGTATTGCGTGGCACCTCGTTCGCCCAGGGCAACACAATCACGGGCAACGCCGGCGACGGCTTCCGTGCTCTGGCGTCCAATGAGGGCACCATTCACGGCAACCTGATCAACAACGAGATCTCCAGCAATGGCGGCAACGGAGCCGCGCTGCTGATCGAAAACGGCGGGTTCATCGATTTCGGAACCCCAGCCAGCAACCGCGTCATCTCCGGTAACTCCCTCACGAGCAACGGCGGTGCGGGCATTCGACTGGTCAGCAATGTGTCTGCCACGACGCAGGCTCAGTTGGACGCTGTCGTTCGAGGCAACACGATCACCGGCAATTCCGGCGGCGGTATTGTTTCCGAGCAAAGCGGACCGAACAACACGCCGCCTGCTCCGCCGCTTGTGGCCCAGAACAACGTCGTTAACCTGACGGTCGGCGGGCCGCTTGCCAGCCATAGGAACGACCTGAACGGCAACACGGATGTTGGTATCGGTGTCGAAGTGACCGGAAACGGCAAGGCGGTTGTGGATATTCGCAATACCACAATCTCCGGGACGACCAACGGACCCGATCCAGGCTTCGACGGCGACGGCATCAAGCTGGTCCGTCGCGACTCGTCCCTGCTCACGGCCACGATCGAGAACGTGACCGCCAGCGGCAACTCGGGTGACGGCCTGGAAGTGGATGTCCAGGGCAATGACAGGACTGACCCGAATCAGCCAATGTCCGGCACGATCAACACGGTGACCTGGAACAACAACGATTTCAGCACGAATGGTCAAAACGGTGCCAGCTTCCGCGTCCGCGGCGACGCGCAACTGCTCGCGGATGGACAGGGCAATGTCGTCAGTGGCAACACTCTGAACGGTATCCGTGTGCAGACTTCGGAGAACTCGTCCTTCGGTGACCCAACCGTTGGTTTGCCCCCAGGCCGTCGCACAGTCTTCGACGGAACGACGGCGACCGGAAACGGTATCGACGGTATCCACATCCTCGCCACCGAGGACTCACGAGCTCTGGTCGAAATCACCAGCACGCGAGTTGCCGGCAGCAGTGGTGCTCACGCAGCTTTGAACACCAACGGCGACACCAGCCTGTCTAATAACGGCCGCGACGGCCTGCGGATCGAAACCACGGGCGGTGCCTCAGATATCGTTGTCACATCCGATACCGGACAGACGTCTATCATTGGCAACGGGACAGCAGGAAACGGCGGTAACGGAATTCGCTGGGATGCCAGCGGGCCGTCCACCGGAACCGTGCGTGTGACTCGAACGATTATTGCGAACAACATTGCCGGAGCCACCGAAGACACGAACGGCGACGGTGTCGTAAATGAAGACCTGAACGGCAACGGCGTCCTCGACGTCGGTGAAGATGCCAATGGAAACGGTGTGCTCGACACAGCGGAAGACACGGTCGCACTGGACAACGGACGCATCGGTGTCCAGTCGAATATTAACAATGGGGATATCGATGTCGCTGAAGGTGACGGTATCCAGTTCAACGTCGACGCCGGCGTGGTGGTCGATGCGGACGGTGATGGACCTGGTGTTGGAATCCGGGTTCCCAGCGCAGCACCAACACCGACTCTGGTTGTCGGTGGTGCCGGCCCCGGCGATGGCAACATCATCCGCGGAAACGGCGACGACGGAATCGCCATCACGGCGACCGGTAACAATTTCTTAGGTGTGCCGCGACCGATCATCTCGATCGTTGGCAACCAGATCGGTGGAGAAACCGACGGCATTCCGGTCGGCAACGTCGGCGACGGCATTAGCCTGAACGTCTTCGGCGGTACCGCGGACGTTTCCAGCTTCGGTGCAGATCCGGCGAACATCGACTTCAGCGTTCCGCCTGCAGATGGTGACGGGCTGACGTTCAGCGGCGGCGTCACGGAAAGCGGACCGATCGTACAGATGTCGGTCGACAACAACCTGATCAGCAACAACAACCGCAGGGGCTTGAACCTGCTGATCACCGGAGCCGCCGGCGAACGTGACCGCGAATTCGGCGGTGCCGGATTCTTCGATCCCGGTCGCATCAGCCTGACGAATAACACGATTATCTCGAATGGTGAAGAAGGTGTCTTCTTCCGAGGCGACTCGGACATGACTCAGGGACGTCTGACCTATCTGGCGAACTTCCCGTTCCCGGACCCGCCGTTTAACCCGGCAGACGACCGCCCACAGACATTCGGCTTCTACACGCCGACTCAGGCCGAGTTCCTGAGCAGCAACATCGGTACCGTCAATGGTAACACCGCATTCTCTCCCACTGCTCCTGACGGGGCACTCGGCTACCTGAATCTGCGAACTGTGCAGAACACGCTGTTGACGATCACCGACAACACGATCCAGAACAACGGCATCAATGGGGTGACTGGAGCAGGCGTCTACATCCGAGTCGGCACCGGCTCCTATGTTGCCGCAGATTTCCAGCGCAATACGCTCGGTGGTAACCTGGAAGAAGACCTGAAGACAGATTCGTTCCTGTCGACGTCGTTCGTCGACCCCGTCACAGGCAACATCCAAAGCACGTACGGCTCACTGGACAATGCCGGCGACGGAACGTTCGATGTCATCTACTGGGACGATTCGGCTCAGTTTGACCTGCGGTTCCAGAACAACAGCGGCAATCAGATTGCACCGACGTTCCTTGGAGCAACCTACACGGACAACGACTTCCTGAAATCGCTGGCTCTGGGTGGCTTCAACTTTAATCCGTTCGTCGGTGTGCGTGATCGTGACGCCGGATTCTTCCAGGTCGACAACGGCCCGAATCTGGACGATCCTAACAACACGTTCATCAACTTCGGAATCACGCAGGACATCGACGGAACGTTCTCCGCTGGTGGCTACAACCTGCGAGGTATTGCTGATCCGGCATGGCCGAACATCGGATTCGCTCCGTTCATGCCATAAGCCCATGTGTGACACAGACTGTCGGCCGGATTCCGGCCGGCAGTCAACCTCGACCACGAAGCCCGGCCAATCGCCGGGCTTCTTTCGTTTCCGTATTCATCATTCATCGCTGCAGGTGTCCCGCGGGACTTACGATGAAAAGGCTCACCTGCGCCCGCGATGGCTATAATGGCAGCAAACCGCAGCCCATCTC
Organism: uncultured Planctomycetaceae bacterium; assembly: GCA_964531585.1. Classification (GTDB taxonomy): domain Bacteria; phylum Planctomycetota; class Planctomycetia; order Planctomycetales; family Planctomycetaceae; genus JAWKUA01. Next base: position 10,049 of record CAZHET010000198.1, read on the forward strand.
TTTGATTTCGCAGGGCAACCTGCAAGACTGGGTTGTGCCAGTGTTGATCCGTCGTCTTATTCCCCGGTCAGAGGTCAAGTTGTGAGCGATCTGGCTCCCCAGGATGTCGCCGTTTCCCCCGTCGAGAAGTTCCGCGAGTTTCTCGCCACGCGCGGCAAGCGTTTGACGCAGGAACGCGAGATCATCGTGCGCGAAATCTTCGCGACGCATGAACACTTCGACACCGACCAGATCGTCGCGAGACTGGCCCGCACGCGAACGGACGGCCGCCGTGTCAGCCGCGCAACCATCTATCGCACGCTCAGTTCGCTGGAAGAAGCCGGCATCATTCGGAAAGTCGCGCGTTCGAATGAGCGGGAAGTCTACGAGCACGACTACGGCTACCCGCAGCACGATCACTTCATCTGCGAGAAATGCCACGAGCTGATCGAGTTTCGCAACGACGCGATTTCCAGCGTCCTGGAAGAAGTGGCGGCTGAACTGGGGTTTCGTATGAGCAGTCATCGTCTGGAAGCGCATGGCATCTGTGCCGAGTGTGCCCGACCCCCGCGGCGTCGCCACCGCAAACTGGACATGATCTGACCAGTGGCCTGAACACTGCCAGCCGCGCATGAAAAAGGGCCGCTGAATGCCCGGCAACCCGGTGCAGACGCAGCCCCTGATGCAGATCGCTTTCCTGTGGCCTGAAGCACACAGATTTTTCCGGCAACTAGCTCTTGCCTTCGCCGGGGTTGTACTTGGCGGGCACATTGCCGACGGGCTTGC
>CAZHET010000199.1:0-10772 GCA_964531585.1 uncultured Planctomycetaceae bacterium
CCAGATCGAGCCATTCGACAACGTGATTCGCCATGAGCCAGTTGAGTCCCTGATCGGCGGGAATTTCGGCGACCGTGGACTTCAGTTCCCAAGGAAATGACGCCGGATGGCCGCTGCGGGTTCCGAATTTCGGCACGACGACACGCTCCGTTCGCTCGCCGGCACTGATCACCTGATCGACAATCTCAGTCGACAGCGACGGCATGTCGGCAGGCGCGACCAGCCAGCGGTCCGCTGCAGAAGGCTGAAAACATTGTTCGATGTGCTGCAGCCCCCGCCAGACCGAAGTCCGCATGTCGGGTGGATCGATTTCCGGAAGAACCAGTTCAACGGGCCAGCATTGGCACGCGGCCTGCAATTCGCTGTCGTCAGCACGCACGACAACGACAACGTGATCGGCTCGGCTGCTCGTCCACATTCGCAGTACGTGATCGATGACAGTTCCGTCGTGCCAGGGCAGCAGCAGCTTGTGAGCGTCACCCATTCGTCGACTGTGCCCGGCGGCCGGAATGATTGCGTAGCTGGCAGGACGTTTCATTGGTGATGCGACACGCTGCAAGTAAGACGGTGCTCCGCCACGGTGAGAATGCCGGCGGAATTCTGCAGTCAGAATACCACGATGCCCGTGCGCGCGACGAGGATGCCCGTGCGCGCGTCGAGGATGAGTGGATTGCGCGTTGCACGCACGCTGCATCTCGATTCGCAAGTGGATAAGGACTCATTCGCAATCAAGTGACCAGACGAGCCGGCCCGCGTTAGCGTCCGGTCCCCGAGAAAACCTGGTGCTGTCCCGTTTAAGGACGGGGTTGGTTCATCGCCGCGAGAATCCGGTGGTCGTTTTCGGCAGCGGCGATGTTCACTACACTTCGCCTGCCGCCGACATTGACAATCGCAATCCCGCACGGTCCCACATGCCCGACACAGCAAAATCTGACACAGAAACACTCGACTCCGAACTCGACCGTTTTCGCGCCGACTTCAACAGGCTGAAAGACGAAATCGGACGCGTCATTGTCGGTCAGCAGGAAATCGTGGAAGGCACACTGGTGGCGCTCATCGGCGGCGGACATGTCCTGCTGGAAGGCGTGCCGGGGCTGGGCAAGACGATGCTGGTCAAGACGCTTGCTGACGCGATGCACCTGCACTTCTCGCGGGTTCAGTTTACGCCCGACCTGATGCCGGCGGATCTGGTCGGAACCAACATGGTGCTGGAAGCCGTCGGCGGCGAACGGCGGTTCGAATTTCAGCGCGGCCCGATTTTCGCCAACATCGTGCTGACCGACGAAATTAATCGAGCCACTCCGAAGACTCAGTCGGCTTTGCTGGAAGCCATGGCCGAACGCTGCGTGACTCTCAACGGCCAGACGTACGAACTGCCTCGACCGTTTCTGGTCATGGCGACTCAGAATCCTCTGGAAATGGAAGGCACGTATCCGTTGCCGGAGGCACAACTGGACCGCTTCTTCATTAAACTGCTGGTGCGTTATCCGACGCCGGAAGACCTGGTGCTGATCCTGGACCGCACCACAGCGGTGGACGAACCCAGAGCCGAGGCCGTGATCTGCGGCGAACGTATTCTGGACATGCGGCGGCTGTCTCGCCAGATCCCGATTGCCGATGACGTGCGGCAGGCGGCGATCAATCTGGTCCTGGCGACTCATCCGGATCAGGCGCTGGCGACCGACATGGTCAAACGCTTCGTGCGCTACGGTTCCAGTCCGCGGGGAGCTCAGTCACTGATCCTGTATGCGAAGATTCTGGCGATTCTTGACAGCCGCTATCACGTGTCCCGAGACGACCTGCGCACCGCCGCGAATCCCGTGCTGCGACACCGCATGATTCTGAACTTCGAGGGACAGGCGGAAAACGTACAGCCGGATGACGTTGTCGACGAACTGGTGAAAAGAATCTGACGTCATACTTACGTCGTCGGCGATTCTGACTTCACCGGCCATCGCGACGCTACGGCGATTCGGGCCGTGCCGGGTTTTGCCAGTGGCCGCCGACATCGCTGCCCCGGACGATCACGCCCTTGGCATTCCAGCCCATTTCCGCCCGCACATCGGCGGCACAGTATCGCAGAGTCAGCCCGCAGCGGCGACGGTCAGAATTGTTCGCATCGGAACCGTGCAGCAGCAGGTCGCTGTGAATCGACACTTCTCCGGCTTTCAGATCGTCGACGACCTCGTGGCCATACTGTTCCACGTTCTCGACTGTCTGATTCAGCACGTTGTGTTCGTCCGGACTGCTTTCGTGGTACGTCAGGTGGCCGGAATGATGCGACCCGGCGATGAATTTCATACAGCCGTTTTCCAGGTCAGCGTCGTCGATCGCCAGCCAGACCGTCACGGCTTTGGAAGGTGACAGGGGCCAGTAGCTGGCGTCCTGATGCCACGCCACGGCTCGTCCGTCCCGCGGCATTTTGCAGAAAAAGTGGGAGCCCCAGGCGACGACATTTTTGCCCAGCAGATCCGCGACGCAGTCGACGATTTCACGTTTTGTCAGCATGTCGTAGACGCCAGCGTGCTTTATGTGAGCGGTGCTGATCGAGTAGCTGTCGCCTCCCGCGGCGATCGCCTGAGCCAGCAGGTCGTCAAAGTACGCGCGGATGTCGGCGATCTCGCTGTCGGAATAAATCCTGATCGGACGAATGTAGCCGTCGCGATTGAAGCCTTCGATCTGCGCGGCGGACAACGTCGTCGCGGCGGATGCGTCAGCGGGATGGAACCGCAGGTCGCGGGGGATCTTTCCCAGGTCTTTCGCATCCGGAACGGACTGAAACTGCTGCTGAGCGGGGGGCATCGGCGAAACCTCATTCATTCCAAATTCCGTCAAAGTCGCTTCATCGTTCAAAGCAGCTGTCGATTTCCGTCCCGAAGGGGGCTGCCCCATCCAATCGACAACCTGCAACGTCCGTGGAATGGTCGGTGAGAGTGGAACGGTCGGCGGGAATTGTAACTCTGCGGACGCCCGGCCGCTCGACCGGCCGCGATTTACTGGATGCGGGAATTCCTGCCGGATGAGGATCGCTGGTTGACCCGTGAAGTGCCACAGATACGATGTCGCCCCAATTCAGAACGCGGACCAGGCCCCACGGAGAATCTGCTCATGCGACGCTTTCTTGTCGCCGGCAACTGGAAGATGAACACCACCCGGTCGTCGGGAGAAGCACTGGCGTCTCAACTGGCGTTAGTCGCCGCGACTCCCGAAGACGGCGTCGAGGTGCTGGTGTGTCCGCCTTTTCCTTACCTGGGAGCCATCGCCGGCAAAATCTCGGGCACTGCCGTGCAACTGGGTGCACAGGACGTGTATTTCGAGCCTTCCGGAGCCTTCACGGGGGAAGTTTCCGTCGACATGCTGAAGGACGTCGGCTGCAGCCATGTGCTGATCGGCCACAGTGAGCGTCGCCATGTGCTGGGAGAAACTGACGAGGTCATCAATAAAAAGGTGCGGGCTGCTCTGGCTGGCGGCTTGACGGTCGTGCTGTGCGTTGGCGAGCTGCTGAGCGAACGGGAAGCCGGAAAAACGAGAGCCGTGCTGGATACTCAGATGGCCGGCGGGCTGGCTCACGTCTCCGAAGCAGACGCCAGCCGGGTTGTGATTGCCTATGAACCCGTCTGGGCCATCGGCACGGGCGTGACAGCGTCGCCGCAGCAGGCGGAATCCGCTCATCAACACCTTCGCAAGTGGATCGCAAATCGTTACAATCCCGCGGTTTCCGAACAGATGCGGATTCTGTACGGGGGCAGCGTGAAGGCCGACAACGCCGAAGAACTGATGGGGCAGCCGAACGTCGACGGAGCCCTGGTCGGCGGTGCCAGCCTGAAAGCTGATGCGTTTGTGCCGATCATCCAGGCGGCTCGAAGTCTGGCGGGGAGTACTGATTGACTATGGGATCCGGTTTCATCTACTTTTCGTTTACGGCGCTGCTGTTGTTTGCCAGCTTCGTCATGGTGCTGCTGGTGTTGATTCAGCGCGGCCGCGGTGGCGGACTGGCGGGAGCATTCGGAGGCATGGGCGGCCAGAGTGCGTTCGGTACACGTGCCGGTGACGTCTTCACAAAGATCACGGTCGGCGTGGCGATAGTCTGGGTGCTGTCCGCCGGAATTCTCGGCATTTCCATGCGAAGCCGCGCGGAAGAGATGCGAACGGGAACAAAGGACTACGTGGCACCGGCAGGAGCCACTGAGGACGCGGCCCCTGTCATGAAGGCCGGTGAAGAAGGCGAAGCCCCCGCGTCGTCGACTTCAGGTGCGGCACCGGATACCGAAGCAGAAGCGACGGCACCAGCGGACACGACGGCACCAGCCGAAGCGACTTCTGCCGCCGAAACCTCGAACGCCGCCACACCGAACGCAGAAGCTGAGGAAGCTGACGCGGCGGCCCCGGACTCATCGACACCGGATGCTGACGCGGCCTCACCGGAAACAGAAGATGCGGCTGACGCGGACGGCGACGCGACCCCGGAATCAGTTGAACCGAACAACGATTCGGATCAGTAACGCGGGCTTCAGTAACCGCGGGCTTCACTGACGGCGGTGTTCAGCAACCGCCGTGTTTGCTGACTGTCGACGCGGCAGGATCGCGATGAGAGTTCTTCACACGTCACGTGCGGCATTCGTCGCGCGGGCATCGCAGCGGGCCGTTGCTTGTCCGGGCCGTTTGGCCGGTTTGTTTTTGTCTCCCAGGAGTGTAATTGCCCGTGCTGCTCAGCATGACAGGTTTCGGCAACGCGTCGTATCAGACAGAAACGGTCGCGGTCAGCGCCGAAATCAAAGCGGTGAACAATCGGTACCTCAAACTGTCGATGCGGCTGCCCGATTCCGTCGCGCGATTTGAAAGTGATATCGAGAAACTGATCCGTGACCGCATTTCGCGTGGGTCGGTCCAGATCGGCCTGCGAGTTCGCTTTCTTGCCGGGATTACCGGCTATTCCATCGACGCGGAGGTGCTTCGCAGCTACGTCGAACAACTGGCCGCGGTTGCTCACCGAGTCGACGTTCACGGCAGCGCTCAGCCGGCGCTGGCCGACCTGCTGGACCTTCCGGGAGTCATCACGGAATCCGAACTGTCGGCGGAAGCCGCTCAGTCCGTCTGGCCGGCGGTTCAGGCCGCACTGACGGAAGCGCTGGAGCACTTCCACGATTTTCGCCAGAAAGAAGGCGAATCCATGCAGGCGGATCTGAAGCTGCAGTGCCGGACGATTGAAGATCAGGTGGCGGAAGTCGCCCGTCATGCACCGGTCGTCGTGTCTGAGTACCGCGAGAAACTGCTGGACCGCGTTCGCAAAGCCATCGGCGATGTTCAGGTGACTTTGGAAGACAAAGACATCATTCGTGAAATGGCGCTGTTCGCGGATCGCTGCGACATTAACGAGGAAATCACACGGCTAAGGTCTCATCTGCAGCAGTTCCACCGGTTCCTGGACAGCGACCGGTCGATGGGGCGAAAACTGGAATTTCTGGGTCAGGAGATGTTTCGCGAGATCAACACCATCGGGTCCAAGGCGAACAACGTCACCGTGGCCCACAGCGTCGTCGAAATGAAAGCGGCGATCGAGCGGATTCGCGAAGTGCTGCAGAACGTCGAATAGTAGTTTATTGAACCGGCAATGCCCGATCCCACCACCGACAAGCCAGACTCGCAGCGCGTCGTCGTCCTGTCCGGCCCCTCGGGCAGCGGCAAGACCACGATCGTCAACCGGCTGATTCAGCAGTCACCGGTGACGCTGATTAAGTCCGTTTCCGCGACAACCCGCTCGCCGCGGCCCGGAGAAATCGACGGAGAGGACTATTATTTTCTGTCCGATGACGAGTTCCGTCGTCGGCTGGCGGCCAATGACTTCCTGGAACACGCCGAGGTGTATTCTTCGGGATTCTTCTACGGAACGCTGCATTCCGAACTGCAGCGCGCGTGGAAGGCGGGAGGCTGGGCGTTCCTGGAAATCGATGTCCAGGGAGCCATGAACGTGATGCAGCACTACCCGCAGGCTGTTACTATCTTCCTGCAAACGCCGTCGACGGAAGTCTTCGAAGCACGGCTGCGGGCACGTCGCACCGAAGCCGAGGATGTCATTCAAAAACGCCTGGCCACCGCGGCCAGAGAACTGAAACTTGCCGACCGCTACCGCTACACCGTTGTCAATGACGACCTGGAACGGGCAGTGACGGAAATCTGTCAAATACTGAAGTCTGAGGAGCTGCTACAGCATGCTGGATGATTTTCGCGAAGATGACATTGTTCGCAAAGTTGGCGGGCGATTTAAGCTGTCGACGCTGGTGCAGAAACGCATGGTCGCTCTGAATCGCGGAGCACGCCCGCTGGTCGATCTGCCAACCAAAGATCTGATGCAGATCGTGGTTGCCGAAATCATGACCGACAAGATCTATCTCGACATGTCCGGCCGAGTTCGCGCGGTGGCCGATGAATCTGACACCGTGGATGCTCTGGGAGCCCTGCTGGCCGACGATGACGACGGCCCCGGACTCGACGACCTGTAGGCCGCCGAGGACTGCTCGATGCACGGGGCGCAGAACGGGCATTTCGTTCGGGACGTGTGATAATGTTTTGCGCGTCTCCGGCACGCGTCCCAACCGATGGTGGGGAGCGCTTATTCAGTCACCGCGTCCTGGCCGAACGGGGATCGCTTATTCAGCAACCCGTCCTGGCCGAAAGCGAGGAGAGGTCGAACGAGCGAAGCAAGTTCGGAGGAGTGCATGTTGAGCGATCTGCGTGTCAGGTCGCGGCATGCTCGCTCGTGCCCCCTCCCTCGCATCGCTTCGCTTGCTCGACCTCCCCCCGTCGGTTTCGCCTGGGGGAGGTTGTTCAGGTGGGCTTCGCCTTGCAGAGGTTGTTCAGGCTCCCTTGAAACAACCTCGTCGTGACTTGCAAACTTGCTGGCGTAAACGCCTGCACGGCGTTGATTCTGCGCCCCTTCCGCGCAACGCCGTTAAGAGTTTATTTTCGTTTAACCCGTGGCCGAGAGGCCAGGTTGGTGCAAGCCGTGACGGCCTGGCCTTTCGGCCACGGGTTAAACGAGCGTGTTTTCCGGGGGAAAAACTCTTAACGGCGTTGCCTTCCGCGGCGCAGGCGGGTGGCAACTTCCGCAGCGCGGAAGAGCGACGACTGACGCAGCGCGGCACACTGACGACTGCCGCTGCACGCGAAGTTGAGCGTGGCGCGAGTTTCCTGCCGGCTTCGCTACCCACACCGGTGGAGTGGTTTTGCTGTTCGCTGGATTGAATTCTGACGGGCAAAGAACTGCAATGACGTACGCGACCCGCCGCGTCGGTTCGTTCTTCACCGCGTCCGCTGACATCAGGAGTGAGAGCACGTATGACGAGACCTCTGTCAATGCGTTTTCGAATCATGAAATTCGTGACGGTTCTGCTGCCGCTGCTCTTTCTGTGTCATCAAACGCCGGCTGCGAATGCTCAGCAGCGCGCACCGTGGACGGCGTCGCGACTGCAGGGCACTCCGACACCTCCGGAGCCGTTTCGCATCGTTCCCGCGTTTCCGAAACTGAAATTCGATCATCCGACCGGACTGCGACAGATCCCCGGAACAAACCGCCTGCTGCTGACGGAAATCGGCGGACGTGTGTTTACATTTCCGACGGACTCCGCGACCACAACGGCTGATCTGGCGGGGGATCTCAGCGTGGTCGCGGCGGGCAACGTCTCTGTGTTTTCCGCGGCTCTGCATCCACAGTTCGAACGCAATCGCTTCGTGTATGTGTGCTACGTCCATCCGCAGGGCGGTGGCCTGACGCGCGTGTCGCGATTTGCGATGTCGAACGAGCCTGCTCCCACGATCGATCCCGCCAGCGAAACCGTCATCATCACGTGGCCTTCGGGCGGCCACAATGGAGGCTGCCTGCAGTTTGGTCCGGACGGTCTGCTGTACATTTCGACGGGCGATGGATCCGGGCCGAATCCTCCGGACGGTTTGACGACGGGCCAGGACGTAAGCGACCTGCTGGGCGCGATCCTGCGCATCGATGTGGATCGTGCGAGTGCTCGACAGGAGTATTCCATTCCGTCGGATAACCCGTTTGCGGATCGCGACGGCGCTCGTGGTGAAATCTTCGGCTACGGACTACGTAATCCGTGGAAGTTCGGCATCGACTCAAAGACCGGCGAGGTCTTCGTGGCGGACAATGGCTGGGAAACCTGGGAGATGATTTATTTGGTCGGCAGCGGGACAAACTGCGGCTGGCCGATCATGGAAGGCCGTGCTCGACTGCGCAGCGAGGTCGCTCCCGGGCCGACACCCATCACGCCGCCGATTCGCGACCATCATCACTCCGAAGCCAATTCCGTCATCGGAGGCCCCGTGTACCGCGGCGCGAAGCTCAGCGGCCTCGACGGGCAGTTCGTGTACGGTGACTACATTACCGGAACAATCTGGTCGGTCGGTCGATCCGATGAAGGGGCATTCGTCGGACGCACGCTGGTGGACACCGATCTGCGAATCACGGATTTTCTGGAAGGAGCCGCGGGGGAGCTGTATGTGGTCGATTACGATCTGACCGGACAGATCTACGAGCTGCTGCCCAATGACGTGCCGGATCTTTCGGCCGACTTTCCGAAGTTGCTCAGTCAAACGGGAATCTTTGAGTCACTGGCACCGCTGCAGCCGGCTGCCGGTGTTGCCGGCTACGACGTGGTGGTTCCTCAATGGAGTGACGGTGCCGTTGCTCAGCGGTTTGTCGCTGTTCCCGGCAACGAACTGATTGAACTGGCAGCACACAGCGGCGTTTCCGGAGTTTACCCGGAAGGAACGGCATTCGTTCGTCACCTGTCGATTCCTGACACCGAAGGAATGCCCGACAGGCCGCTGGAGACTCAGGTTCTTCACCGACACAACGGGACCTGGAATCCATACACGTACCTCTGGAACGACACGTTCACAGACGCAGAACTCGTCAGCCCCGCCGGAACGACGAAACCAGTGGCGTGGCCCGACCAGACGGAGACTGGTTCATTCGCCGAGCGAACCTGGCGGAGCGGTGCTGTGAATGAGTGTCGTCTGTGTCACAACACCGGTGCGGGTTTCGTGCTGGGATTTGTCGGTAATCAACTGGCGGGCCACACCGGTCGCGACAAGGGGCATTCAACCCAACTGACGTCACTTCACCAGTCCGGCGTCATCGCAGCGGTTCCGGACGACGCTCGAACGTCCGACTTTCAACTTGTCGATCCGCTGGACGAATCCCTGGACCTGAATGATCGGGCACGGTCCTACCTGCACGCAAACTGCAGCATGTGTCATCACAAAGGCGGCAACGCGATCGTGTCGTTCTTTTTGACTCGCGACCTGCCGTTCGATCAGATGAATACGAACAAAGGCACCGGCATTGGCACTTTCGGGATGACGAATGCCAGGATCATCGTCCCCGGAGATCCCTATCGGTCAGTGCTGATGTATCGCATGTCGAAGCTGGGTTACGCGCGCATGCCGTACATTGGTTCGCAGGTTGTCGATTCCCGGGGAATTCTTTTGATTGAAGACTGGCTGCGATCGCTGGCCGGCGACACGGGTTCCGTCGCGGATCTTTCTGAACCGCTGGTCGCCGGTTCGCCGATGAGCGAGGCTTTGGTGGCACTGGCCTCTGACGGCGCGGATGTCGCGGGGCGTGCGAATGCAATTCGCAGACTCGCGGGGTCAACAGAAGGAGCGCTGGCTCTGGCAGCGCATCTGCACGAGGGATCGCTGCCCGCCGCGGATCGTGCTGTGGCAGTCGAGTCCGTGCGGAACTCCAGCAGCGACATCCGTGGCCTGTTTGATCACTTCATCCCGGAATCGCAGCGGAAGCGAACATTGGGGCGAACGTTCGAACCGTCGCTGGTGCTGTCACAGGACGGCGACGCGTCTCGAGGACGCCTGATCTTCTTCAGCGACGCTGCACGCTGTCGCGACTGCCATCACAGCCAAGACGCCGCGCTGTCTGTCGGGCCGACGCTCGCGGAGATCAGCCGGAAGTATGATCACACGTCAGAACTGCTGCAGCACGTCGTCCAGCCATCGCAGAAGATTGACGAAAAGTTTGCGACCTGGGCCGTTGTCACCGTCGATGGCAGGGTTCTGAACGGACTCCTGGTTGACCAGTCTGACGAGCAGATCGTGCTGCGGCTGGCGGACCGAAAACAGGCGGTCATCGCGCGGTCAGACATCGAGGAATTTCGCCGGACGACAACGTCACTGATGCCCGAAGGAATACTGGCCGACCTGACTGCAGAAGAAGCTGCCGACCTGCTGACGTTTATCCGTTCAGTCGCCGCTTCTTCCGCAACGCCCGCTCCGTGAACCACACCGACCGTGACGGTTCGCTGGACAGCCCGAATTGCTCGCAATCTCATCCAGCATGGCGCTGTCCAGTTAGGATGCGTCGAATCAATATTGTGATTCGTGCATGGGCCTCCGCCCCTGTCGTGACACACAGTTCTTTAACAAACCCCGAAAGGGCAACGCCGCTAACGATACTTATGCTGGAAAACACAGACGTTTAACCCCAGGGCAATCGCATGTCGAAACCTCGAAAAACACTGGGGTTCAGGGCATTCTTTATATGAAACGACTCAAAGGTGGGCGCAATTTATTGGAAGACGGCGATTTTCGCTTGGAAAAACAGAGGAAATCGACGTGCGATTGCCCTGCGTTTAACCCGTGGCCGAGAGGCCAGGTTGTGTGCAACGCGCGACGCCCTGGCCTCTTGGAGGCTGCGGGAAAAGGGGTATTGGAATTTTGGAAAAATGTTCACAATAGGAGCT
>CAZHET010000200.1:0-10721 GCA_964531585.1 uncultured Planctomycetaceae bacterium
GTCGTTCGACCGTTGCCGTCACCGGCGACGAGAATAAACACACCGCTGGGAACTCGCCCCAGCACGGCGGCAACGTCGTCCGTCGGCGCGTCGTGTCGTGCGGAATCGGTGACAGCCATTGTTGGTCCTTCGAAGCGGCCTGGCGGCGACACGAAGAACGTGCCTGCCTGTTTTTTCTTGCGCGGCGACCCGACGTGTACAAAGTGCCCGCGCCGTCCTGGCCCATAGCATCGCCGATCGGCGAGCGGTTTTCCAACAACTGTCCCGGAAACTCTCGGTGCTGGCAAATCGTGCTGGAATTGTGGGTGGCGATTGGTATTCAGGCACAGATTGTGGTGCCGTCCTCAGGTTTCCCCTTGGAAACCGCCGCCGGTCGAATACACTCACAGAAATTGAGTTCATGTAACTCAGTTTTATTCCTGTTTGCGTAATTATTAAGCAGAAATGAAGGATGGCGGCGGGTGGTGAGCTGATTGATGGACTGATCGGTAGCAGTCCTCCGATGCAGGAAGTTTACCGGGTGACTCGGAAGGTCGCTCCGGCGGCGGCGACCGTGCTGCTCACCGGCGAGACCGGAACTGGCAAGGAACTGATCGCTCGTGCGCTGCATGAGCTTTCACCACGAGCGACCGGGCCATTTATCCGCGTGAACTGTGGCGCGCTTTCCGAGAGTCTGCTTGAGAGTGAACTCTTCGGGCACATGAAGGGCGCGTTCACAAGCGCCATTGAAACCCGCACGGGGCGGTTCGAGGCGGCTCACGGCGGTACCGTGTTTCTGGACGAGATCAATTCGGTCAGCTACCAGCTTCAGGTGAAACTGCTGCGGGTACTGCAGGAACACGAATTCGAACGCGTCGGAGATACTCGCACGATTCGCGTCGACTGCCGGGTGATCGCGGCCACGAATGTCGACCTGATGGATCTGATCCGCAGCGGCGAGTTTCGCGAAGACCTGTACTATCGCCTGAACGTGATTCCCATTTATCTGCCGGCTCTGCGTGAACGCCGCGAGGACATTCCGGCGCTGGTCAGCTTCTTCGTGAAGCGTTACTCCGAACAGAACGGACTGCGACCTGCCCGGGTGACTCCCGCAGCGCTGCATTTTCTGTCGAACTACGACTGGCCGGGAAATGTTCGCGAACTTCAGAACTACATCGAACGAGCATTGGTGCTGGCGTCCGGCGATGTGATCGATGTGGATGAACTGCCTCAGCACGTCAGAGGTCTCGCGCCGGTGCGAATTGGACGCAAGGCCGAGGACGATCTGGAGTCGCTGCAGGCCGACGTGGTCAGTCGAGGCATCGCCGAAGCAGGACCGGACTCAAACGAAGTCTACAACGCCGTCATCAGTCGCATCGAACGCGAACTGCTGCTGCAGGTGCTGAAGCAGTGCCAGGGAGTTCAGACTCGCACTGCCACTCGACTGGGTATCAACCGCAACACGCTGCACAAGAAGATCGAGGAACACGGTCTGCAGGATGAGGCTCGCTGAGAGGGAGTTCGCCGCATTCAGACTTCCGCCGCATTCACACTTCCGCAGCGGCCACGCTTTGGGATCGCAGTGAAGACCGAAACCGGGACGCTCCCGGCATGGCGCAGCCTTAGCGCGTGGCCGAACGAAAGGATGGGGCTTTTGCCAGAGTCAGTGCCTACCCCACCGTAAACGTCACTCCGCTGCTCCATGGCAGCACATTTCCGCCGGAACCGAACAGGCGGATCCACGCGCGGTACAGCCCGGCGGTCAGCGGCGTGGGCGGCACGAACGATTGTGTCTGCAGGTTCGTTTCATGAATTACGCGAGCGACGCTGTTTGTGACATCGTTCACCCACAGTTCGTAGCGGTAATTCCCCGTTGCCGCGGCCGTCTGCGTCCATGCGAAGATCAGATTCGCTGCGGAAGAACTGCTGAATGACTCAGGGCTGAGCAGAGTGGTGGTCGCGGCCAGTGTGACTTCGAAATCCAGTCCGGCGCTGAATGCTCGTGGATTCCCCGCCAGGTCGTAGCTTCGAACCCACGACCGATAGCGACCCACAGGCAGTGCATGATCAGCGATATACGATTCTTCGGTCAGGTGTGTCTCGTGAATTACAGTTGTCGCGGACGTGGTGATGTCGTCGACCCAGAGTTCGTATCGAGAGGTATTTGCTGCGATCGACCACGCGAACGTCGGCAGCGAATTGTTTCCGATGTCGTTCGGGACCAGCATGCGCGATCCTCCGGGGTCGGCCTTCACCGTAAATTCCTGCGAAGTGCTCCAGTTTCCGAGCGGTCCTGCTGCGTTGAATGCTCGCACCCAGAACCGATAATTCGCCTCGCCGAGCGCCTGCCGCGGTGTGAATGATGCCGTTGGTGCATTTGGCTTTCGCACCACCTGCGCCGTGCCGTTTGTGACGTCGTTGACCCACAGGTCGTAGTGTGTGGCACCAAGCACGGGCGACCACGCAAACGTTGGCAGCACGTTCGTGGTGGAGGAATACGGGCCGGTAATTGTCGGCTGAACGGCGGCCGTATCGGAAATGTCGAAATCAACGGGATCGCTGGTGTCCCCGAACGTCACTCCGTCCGTCGAGGCTCGCACGGTGGCGCGGTAGCTCCCGGGCGGCAGGTCGGTTGTCGGCCGGAACCAGGGCTGAGTGATGTATTCATTGCGAACAAAACCGGGCGTACTCGTGGTCATGTTCTCAATCGAGACTTCGTAGCGAACCGCCGCATTCACAGCGGACCAGGTGATCAGCGGCAGAGGGTTATTCAGATTGTCTTCCTGAATCGAGACGACCGGCACATTTCCCCCCGGCAAAATGGTCAGATCGGCCGGAGGATCCCAGCCAGTGATTGGTGCCGCGCCGTTGTATGCTCGCACCCAGATGCGGTAGGTTCCCGGCAACAATCCTTCGTAGGGCAGAAATTCGCTGGTTGGCAGTCGCTGTTCGTGGATCACTCGCGTGTGACTTCGAGTCAGGTCGTTGATCCACAATTCGTAGGACGTCGCGCCCGATGTGGGGGTCCACTGAAGCCGGGGCCGGGTGTTCGTCCAGCCGGGCCGGCCAATTGTGACCGCATAATCTTCGACTTCGCCATCGGCGGCGAAACCGACGGGCGACTGACCGGCCACATCGGTGCTCAAGCGGAAGCGGGCAAACGTGGCATTGACGGACGCGAGCGGAACGGTCGGAAACACCAGAGCGACGGTGGCGTCGGACGCTCCGGACGGAATGATCACCGCGGCAGTCTCCGCCGGGTCACCGAACACGCCGTTTCCGTTGTAGTCGATCCAGCCGGTGAGTGTCGCATTGCGTCCGGTGTTGTTGGTGACTTTCACTGACACAACCGGCGATAGGCCGGCGACCAGCGCGAGCTGCAGCGACGGATCGATCACTCCGTCTTCGTCATCACCCTCAATGTCATCGGCAGTCGCGGTGGAATTCTGGAGAGTCCCATTGTCGGCATCGACGGAATCTCCCAGCCGCAAGTGCGGATTAATCACGTGAACCGGCCCGTTGTCCGCCGCTGTCGTGAAGTAGTTTCCGGCGCGCGCCCCGAGCGATGCATCCGGTGCGTCACCGAAATCGACGGCGAGAATCGTCACACTGTAGTCTTCGACTTCGCCATCGGTTGCCGGTCCGGTCGACGCAGCCGCAGCCGCGTCGGTGCTTATTCGAAACCGAGCGAACGTGACGCCTGCGAATCCGCCCGGAACGACCGGAAACGTCAGCGACACGGTCTGGCCACTGACGCCCGTGGGTACGGCCAGGGACGCGCGCTCGGTCGCGCTGTCGAATACGCCGTTGCCGTCGTAGTCGATCCAGCCGAACAGCGTTGCCGGCGCGCCGGTCGTGTTGGTCACGCTGACGCGAACGGTCGGAATCACTCCGGCATACAATGTCAGGTCCGCCGTGGGGTCGACCAGGCCGTCTTCGTCGTCTCCCGAATGCCCCGAAACATCGTCCGCCGTCGCCGAGCCGTTCTGAAACAGCCCGTTATCGCTATCAACGTGAGAACCCAGCAGAATGCGAGTGTCAATCAGGTGGCTCGGCCCGTTGTCGGCGGCCGTTGTCTGATAGTTGCCGGGTCCTGTCCCCGGTGCCGGATCCGGAGCGTCACCGAAGTCGATCAGCACGGCGTCGACCAGTTCCCAGCCGATATCGTCCAGGGCCGCCCAGTCGAGTTCGGTGTATTCCTTGCGCGTTCCGGTGGTGATGTCCGGGTCGAACGACGCTTCCTGCGAAATCGCAGTGCCGGGCAAAACGCTGGTCGTGTTGTGCGCGAAGTGATCGCTGTCGGGATTCAGCGGTATCGGGCCGCCAAAGCTGGCCACGGCTTCCACTCCCGTGAACTGGTTGGAGCCGTTGATCTGATTTTCCCACGGGGCAGCCGTACCGATTCCCAGAACGTGACCAAGTTCGTGGATCGCGACCGAATAGAAATCATTCGTGCCACCCGGAGGTGCTCCCGGACCAAAATGCCAGTTCGCGGCGGGCCGGAACGAAATCTGTCCGCCCCACGGTGCAAAGTCGGTGTTGTTCGCGGTGATTGCCGGGTCAGGATCAATGCCGGTTTCGCCGCGAGTCGTCAGGTTGTCCAGAAACGCCTGGCTTCCTGAAGCAGTGAATCCCCCCGGACCTCCTTCGGCCAGTCCCGTCTGCGATCGGGCACCGACGTACACGACGATAGTGTCTGCAGGAATGGTCAGGTCCGGCAGCGTGTGCAGGACGCCGGTTGTCGGATTGCGCACCCGCGCGGTCCACGAATTTCCACCACCCGGAGCAATCGCGTTCAGCGTGTCGTCGATACGGGACTCGAGACTTGCCGCCGCTCGTTCCAGGGCGTCGCGGCGTTCCTGGTCGTCAAAAAAACCGGATGAGTCCAGGGAGTAGTCGAACGCAATATTCAGCGTGAGCAGCGTGCGAGTTTCCAGAACCTCGGCGATATTCGTCCGGCGCGCATGTTCCGTCCGGCGTCGATCGCGTCGCGTTCGACGCAGCAGGCGGCCGAATCTGGTGATGATTGATTCCATGCGAAGTCGTCTTCCGTTGTTGGTCACCCATTCGATCTGCTGCCCGTGTGTTCCACGGGCCGCCTCGCGCGACGAAATTGTCGAAGAATCGTCCGAGGCCGACAAGACGCGTTTCCTGTGACAGACCAACTGGCTCCACGTTGGCGGACGCGTCGCGTCCTTCGATCCAACAGTTGCACCGACCCCACAGCGACCATGCATAAACCCCGCACCGACCGCCGGACCGTGGTTGACCTTGCCGCTTGCGGGACCTTCGGTTATGAAGCGGCCATCGGAAAGGAATCCCTGCCGGCCTGCACCTTTTGGTCCGGCGGATCGGCGGAACATTAAGATGTCAAACACTTTAGGATTTGTGTTTGCCCGCGGGGGCTCAAAAGGAGTGCCCGGCAAGAACCTGCGTTTGCTGGGCGGCAAACCGCTGATTGGCCATGCGATCACAGCCGCACTGGCCGCAAAGTCGCTGCAGCGCGTTGTGGTGTCCACGGATTGTCCGGAAATCGCTGCCGTCGCACGTTCTTTCGGTGCCGAAGTACCGTTTCTGAGACCCGCCGAACTGGCCGGCGACAAGTCTCCCGAACGTCTGGCCTGGCGTCATGCGATCGAGGAAACGGAACGCCGTGACGGGAGACGCATCGACGTGTTCGTGAGTATTCCGCCGACATGCCCGCTGCGAAGTCCCGACGACATCGACCGCTGCATCGACGAACTGACAACGACCGACGCCGACATTGTTCTGACAGCGACAGAATCCGGCAGCAATCCTTTCTTCAACATGATCACAATCAGTGCTGATGGCGCGGCAAATCTGGCGATGCGGCCATCCGGAAAAGTCACTCGCCGCCAGGATGCTCCCACAATGTACGACCTGACGGCCGTCTGCTACGCCGCCAGACGCGATCCGATCTTCCGGCACGATTCGATCTTCGACTGCCGCGCGAGAGCGATTCTGATTCCGAGGGACCGAGCGGTCGATATCGACACGGAATTCGATCTGGAATTCGCGGAGTTCCTGCTGTGTCGCAGAAGAACTTCTTTCCGGGCGGCGTAACGGAAAATGGACGACGGCCCACAGAGCCTGTCGAAACGTGACAGCGACGGCCTCGGAGGGCCACCGTCCAGTTCATCGACCATGGAAGGTCAGACATGACTTCACAACCGGAATTCGAAATCGCTGGCCGGCGGATCGGCGACGGTTGTCCGTGCTTTGTCATTGCCGAAGCCGGAGTAAACCACAACGGCAGTCTCGACCTCGCGCTGCAGCTGGTCGACTGCGCCGCTGATGCCGGAGCCGATGCGGTTAAGTTTCAGACATTCAATGCAGCGGCGCTCGTCACGGAGCACGCGGCACAGGCCGCCTATCAGCAGCGCAACACGGGAAACGCTCAAACTCAACTGCAGATGCTGTCGGCTCTGGAACTTTCGCACGACGACCACCACCGTCTGATCGAACGCTGTCGGCAGCGCGGCGTATTGTTCCTGTCGACGCCCTTCGACGAAGCCAGCGCTGCGTTGCTGAACGAGCTAAACGTCGCCGCGTTCAAGATTCCGTCCGGCGAAATGACGAACCTGCCATTTCTGAAGATTGTGGCTGGCTTTGGTCGGCCGATGATCGTGTCCACCGGCATGTGTCGTCTGGGTGAAGTCGAAGACGCCGTGGCCGCCATCCGAGCAGTCGGCAATGAATCCTTCGTGCTGCTGCATTGCGTCAGTAACTATCCGGCGGATCCCGCGGATGTGAATCTGCGAGCCATGCAGACGATGCGCGCGGCATTCGGCAAGCCAGTCGGCTATTCGGACCACACAGCAGGAATCGAAGTCGGCATCGCTGCGGCGGCACTGGGAGCCTGCGTGCTGGAAAAGCACTTCACTCTCGACCGAACGCTGCCCGGCCCGGACCACGCTGCGTCGCTGGAACCGCACGAACTGCAGCGGCTGATCAGCGGCATTCGCACCGTCGAATCCGCACTGGGCACAGGTCTCAAGAGGCCTGTTGCCTGCGAACTCGAAACGGCGGCGGCGGCTCGCAAAAGTCTGGTGACGACTTCGCCGATTTCCGCCGGAACGATCCTGCGGGACGACCTGATCACTTTCAAACGGCCTGGCACGGGTCTGCCTCCGTCGATGAAACCACATCTGTTGAATCGCCGAGCCGTCGCGGATCTGCCAGCCGGCCATCTGCTCCAACTGGAGGACGTCGCATGAGAACCATCGCTGCCGTCACTGTCGCTCGATCGGACTGGGGAATCTACCGTCCGGTGTTGAAACGCATTCAACAGGATTCAGAACTCAGGCTGAACGTAATCGCCTCGGGATCGCACCTGTGCGCGGATCACGGAACGACGCTGGACGAGATCGAAGCTGACGGTTTCAACGTGACGGAACGTGTTGACATGCTGCTGCAGGCAGACAGTCCGTCGGCTGTCGCGACCTCGATGGGGCTGGGCACAATCGGCTTCGCTCAGGCGTTCCAGCGATGCCGGCCGGACATGCTGCTGGTGCTGGGAGACCGTTTTGAAATGCACGCCGCGGCATTGGCGGCGGTGCCGTTTCAGATTCCGATCGCTCACATCCACGGCGGTGAAGTGACTCATGGTGCCATCGACGACGCATTTCGCCACGCAATCACCAAGTACAGTCATCTGCATTTTCCATCCACGCGGGAACACGCTCGGCGGATCGAACAGCTCGGTGAAGAACCGTGGCGAATCACGATCAGCGGTGCTCCCGCGCTGGACAATCTGACGACGGTGCCGCTGCTGACTCGCGATGAACTGGAGTGCCGCGTCGGAATCCCGCTCGACCAGCCGCCTTTGCTGCTGACGTTTCATCCGGTGACGCTGCAGGTCGATCAGGCGGAACAGCAGATTCAGCAGGTGCTGTCCGGGCTGGATGCCTTTGCAGGACCGATCGTGATATCGCGGCCGAACGCCGATCCTGGCAACGCGATCATTGTGCGGCTGCTGGAGGAATTCCGCGATCGGCGACCACACACGTCGCTGATTCAGAATCTGGGAACTCAGGGCTATTTCAGTCTGATGAATGCCGCGGCGGCGATGGCTGGCAATTCGTCAAGCGGCATTATCGAAGCGGCATCGTTCGGCCTGCCGGTGGTCAACATTGGTCTGCGCCAGGCGGGACGTCCGCGTTCTGCCAACATCATCGACGTAGACTGCAACGCGGACGCCATTCGACTCGCGATTCGACAAGCCACGGCACCAGAATTCCGGCTGCGCTGTCAGCGCCTGCCGAACATCTACGGAGACGGAACCGCGTCAGAGAAGATCGTCGATCGATTGAAATCCGAGCCACTGACTGAACGGCTGATGGTGAAGAAATTCCACGACATCGACACGCAGGAGGCACAGCATGTGACGCGCCGCAGTGCCGCATGAATCTCTGAGTGCATTTGTCTGTGTTTGCTCAACGAATTGGAATGTCGAATCCGGATCAGGAAAGGTCCCCTGATGTTCAAACGAAGTACAACCACCGCTTTGCTTGCCGTGCTGTGTACGTCGCACGTCCTTTGTGGCGATGGTGTCGGGCAGGATACGAGTCCACTAAACGGGAGCTGGGACGTGACCGAATGGACGATTGATGGCGAAGTTCTGCCCGTAAACACGTCTCCCGACAAAGTCTGGTTTCGGATCGAAAACGACGACTGGCAATGGTCGTTCGTCGCGGACGGTAAACGTGTGACTGCAAAGCTCACGGCTACACTCGGCGACGAAACCGACCCGAACACAGTCGACGTTAAAGTACGAAATGGTTTGCGTCCTGGCGCGGTCTACAAAGGCATTTACAGGCTGGACGATGACGCGCTGAAGCTTTGCTTCAGTGATGACGCGGATGCCACACGGCCGACGACATTTGAGTCGACCGAAGGTTCCAACATTCAGTGCCTTGTGATGCGCCGAAGCAGGTCCCCTGAACACAAGCAGCCGTTCAGGGAGGTGCAGTGACGTAACGACGACCAGTGATGGGATTGTTCCCGTCGTCGCGGGAATTGCCTGCCACGGGGCAAACGAGGCTGTTTGACAACCGGATTCCGTGACAACCGGATTCCGTGACAAGCGAATTCCGTGACAAGCGAATTCAACTTCCTTTTTGAGGCAGCCGCCTCACAACCACAGAATGTCGACAAGTTCCATGTTAAAGATTGTGCTGTTTGGTGCGGGCGGACACGCTCGCGTGGTCATCGATGCGATTCAGGCCGGCAACGCGGTTCATCCCGAAAGCGGTGCTGAGTGCTGCGCCGTGCTGGACCGCGATCAGGGGCTGTGGGATACGGAGCTGTTCGGCGTTCCCGTGCGCGGTGGTGACGAATGCCTGTGTGACCTGATTGATGAAGGAGTGGAAGCATTCGTGATAGCGGTCGGGGGCCCCATGCAGCGCGCTCTGCGGCGGCGGCTGTTTGAAGCGGCGGAAAGTCATTTACTGCAGCCGTTCTCGGTCATTCATCCGTCGGCTCAGTGTTCACCGCACGCCACGGTGGAAGCCGGCGCTCAACTGCTTGTCGGCTGTGTCGTCAACGCGTCGGCTCAGATTCGCACGAACGCGATTGTGAACACGGGCGCGATTGTTGAACACGACTGCGTGGTTGAACCGCACGCCCACGTGGCTCCGCGAGCCGTGCTGGCCGGGGGAGTCCACGTCGGCACGGGGGCTCACGTCGGTGCAGGAGCCGTCGTGAAAGAAAACATTTCCATTGGCGCACGAGCGATGATTGGTGCGGGAGCTGTCGTGATTCGCGACGTTCCCGCAGACGCCGTTGTCGTGGGCGTTCCGGCAAAGCCGCTCCTCAGAAGCCGGTCCCTCAAAGAAAGCGCAGCCGCATGACACCGGATATCAGAAAGCTCTGCGTCATAAAGAGCCTGTCGATCCGTCGGGTGATGGAGTGCATCGACCGCGGTGGTCATGGTGTCGCTCTGTTGCTGGATGATCAGGACCGCTTCGTTCGCACGATCACCGACGGCGACGTGCGGCGCGCGATTCTGAATGGCACGAACCTGGATACCGCCGTTGAGGATGTCGAGAGCCTTGCCTTCCGCAAATGCGTCACGGCCCCCGTCAATACTCCGCGAGACGTTCAGATTGAACTGATGTTGCAGGCCGATATCCGTCACCTGCCACTGCTCAACAAGGACGGCACGGTTGCGGAACTGGCATTCAGCGAGGAATTCCTCGCTCCGGGTATTTCGATGCAGGCCGTCATCATGGCCGGCGGATTCGGAACGCGGCTGCGTCCGCTGACCGACGATACACCCAAGCCCATGCTGCAGATCGGTGGCAAGCCGCTGATGGAACGCACGATTGCCGGCCTGCAGAAGGCCGGCATTCACCGCATCAACATCACGACGCATTACCTTCCCGAAAAGATCACGCGGTACTTCGGTTCCGGTGAGGATTTCGGTGTCGAGCTGAATTACGTTTCCGAAGACCAGCCACTGGGAACCGCCGGAGCTCTCCGGCTGATGGAGGACACCGACGAACCTCTGCTGGTTGTGAACGGCGACATTCTGACGAGCGTCGATTTCCGGTCACTGCTGAGCTTTCATCAGGAACACAGCGCCGCGCTGACAGTGGCTGTCCGGCAGTATGACGTGCAGGTTCCCTATGGCGTCGTGGAGGCCGACGGTGGCTACGTTCAGGCACTGAAGGAGAAGCCGCGGTTCAATTTTCTGGTCAACGCGGGCATCTATCTGCTCG
>CAZHET010000201.1:0-10718 GCA_964531585.1 uncultured Planctomycetaceae bacterium
CCAAACCGGCCCGACAAAACCGGCAGGAATCACGCTGCGCACATTGGACACCTACGTTTTCGTTCGGCAATCTTCTGCCGGGCAATCTTCAGGCGACGCTTCCAAGCTTTGCGCTGCTGCTTTACAATCTGTGAAACCTTCACTCGGAATCCCTCCGTGAGCGGTGTTGTTGATGTCTGTGACACCCTTCAATACGCCGTCCTCACAAGGAATTTCGGGTTTTTCTTCGCCGAAATGCCAATCGCCGTCACTTGGTTAAGGGCTAGACGGCACACGCGAATGACCTGTGCCGAATTGAATAGCCGAACACAAGCGGCGTAACGGAGCATTTGATGGACTTTATTCTGCACAACTATCCGATCCTCATTCCGCTCGCACCGCTCTTGGCGGCGATTTACAGCGCGCTTCCGATCGGGAACGCGGGCGACAGGAAGTACGGCTTCGGCGTGTTTGCGCACGTCGTAGCCTTTGCCGCGGCGGCTGTCGCGCTCGGCGAAGCGGTCTCGGCAGGCCATGTCGCCAGGCACGTCGTCATCTGCGAAACGCCGTGGAGTTTTCTGCCGACGATCGATCTCTCGCTCGACCGCTTGAGTGCTGTGATGATGGTCGTGATCTCCAGCATCGGCCTGGTGTTGTACCGCTATTCCATCCGCTACCTGCAGTCAGAACTCGAACAGTCGCGTTACCTGACGTTACTGTCGACCACCATTGCGACGCTGCTGGTCATGGTGTCCAGCCGCGATCTGATTCTGCTGTTTCTGACCTGGCAACTGTTGAGCTTGCTGCTGTGCCTGCTGGTCCATAACTACTCGCATCTGCCGACGGCGCGCAGTTCGTTTCGCACGTTTATTATGATGCGCGTGGGAGACATCGCATTTCTCGCGGGCATCGTCCTGGCGTATCAACTCTATGGAACCGTCGAATTCACGCCGCTCTTTGAGCAAGCCGCAGCAAACGCGGTGACGTTGCGACCCTTTGGGGCTTTTGAGATTAGCGGTGTGACGGCCGTGACGTTGCTGATCTTCGTGGGAGCCATGAGCAAGTCGGCCCAGTTTCCGCTGCACATGTGGTTGCCCGATTCGCTGCTCGCCCCCACCCCGATCCACGGACTCCTGCATGCCGGGATCATCAATGCCGGCGGCTTCCTGCTGATGGCTCTCGCTCCGTTGTTCGTGCTGAGTGGCCCCACACTTCACTTCGTATTTGCTGTCGGCCTGGTGACTACGGTTCTCGGGACGAGCATGATGCTTGTCCAAAACGACATCAAGAAGTCGCTGGGGTATTCGACCATTGGACAGATGGGCTTCATGATCATGGAGTGCGGGCTGGGAGCCTTTTCCCTGGCGATCTTTCACCTTATCGCGCACGGCCTGTTCAAAGGCACGATCTTTCTCAACTGTGGCAACGTGATCCACGAAACGCGGCAGGAACCGAAGCGGCCGTTCAAACCGACAGAGCGGGAGGCATTGGGTGTCTCAAAATGGGCGCTCGGGTTTGTCATGTCTCTCGTGTTGCCATTGCTCATCCTGCTTGGAGCACACGAGTTGCTACACGTACCACTCCGCGACTCCCAGGGCCTGGTGATCTTTGTGTTCTTTAGTTGGGCCACGGTGTCGCAAGCGAAGTTGACGTTTTATCGGCTACATCGGATAGAATCGTTCAAGGCAGAATGCATCCTGCTGGGTCTCATTGCTCTGGTCACGTTGATTTACCTGTTCGCGGCAGAGCTTTTTACCAGTTTCCTTTATTCATCGCCGGAAACTGTGATCGAGCACTTCCAGGCTGCCGCTTTGCCGAGCGGCCTGTTCGCGACGATTGTCATCGCAGGTGCGGCGATCGTCGTCCTTGGATGGGTCGCCGCGTTCCCCAAGCGGCGAGGCCAGGGCTTCCATTGGCCACAGTTGGTTACAAATATCCAGTCCTGGCTTTATCTGTTCTTTGTGAACCGCCTCTATCTGGACGGCGTTGCCCTCCGTCTGCGTTTGCTCGTCAAGAGAGTTGTCGAAGCGATGGATGGCAATCAGTTTTTCTTTCCGGGCGTCATCGTATTCGCGTTGATTGTGGCGGGAAGCAGATTGTCGTCGCTGGCAGACGCCTCTGTCGGATCACTTCTGGCGTTCGTGGTCGCTGGTCTGCTGCTACCACTCTTTCCGTTGCACTCGGCCTATGTCGCCGCGCTGACCAGGTTGCCTCGTGTCTGGGTCTTCGTGCTTTCCGCCGTACTGCCGCTTGCAGGCATATTCATACTGAGGACGATTCCTGCGATTCCGCCTTCACTCCAGCCGGCCGTGTCTGCGCTGGCTTTGGTCGGCGCGATGTACGCTTCGATCAAGGCGGTCGCTCAAAAGAGCGTTCCGCATCTGATCGCGTATGCGGGACTCGCCTTCTATTCGATCCTCTGGTGGCAAATCGCGAGTGTTGGCAGCGTCACAGGAGAAGCCGTGATCTACACCGTCGCCGTCGTGCTGGTGATCGGCGGGATTCTGCTGGCCTGGGACCGATTACAGGTTCGCTACGGCAACCTCCCGATGAACAGGATCGGTGGTCTTGTTCGTCCCATGCCAAAGTTCGGGCTGTGCCTGGCGTTGCTGGTGATGGCGGCGGTTGGCCTGCCGCCCTTTGGTCTGGGCTTCAGTTTTATCGGCTTGATGCTGGGTGCGCCCACCGTGACGGCCGGAACGTTCGTCGTCCTGCTGACGTGGTTCGCCGCGTCCTGGTACCTGTTCAAGTTAATGCAGCGACTCCTGTTCGGTCCGCATCGGGAAGACATTCGCTATGACGATCTCAAACCTGTCGAGATCGCAGCTTTCGCAGGCATCCTCCTGTTGCTGATCGCGCTTAGCATCGCGCCTCAGGGATTGTTTGCGACCAGCGCGGAAGAAGTGGCTCGTATTGCAATGGAGATAAAATGAACGTTGTAACTGAAAACGCAGCGGAAGCTGGCACGAGACACAGCGAAGTCCGCGAAGTCGTTTTGCAGGCGAGCAAAGTCATTGCCCATTACTGGCCAATGTCGATGTTCGTGCATCACAATCCGTTGCATAACATCGAATCGATGCATTTCGAGGAAGCTGTGCGACTGGGCAGACGCTTCGTCGGCGGAAACGGCTATCTCCCCAACGAAACGTTTCGCGAATACGTTAAGTCCGGGAGAATTCAGCCAGATCACATCGACGCAGCGCTTCGACCGATCACTGAAGACCAGTCAGTCACGCTGGGTCAACGCACGTTCAGCCACTTCGATGTCCTGCGGGCACACTTGCTGTCCGGCAGCACGCCTCCCGCCGAAGAAACGCTGCAGGCTTTCGTGGATCGCTCTCCGAACGCAGATTCGCTGCGCAAACTCGCCGACCATCTCGCTCCTGCCCTTCCGGAGCCGGAACCGGATGAATCTCCGCTCGGTCGAGATGTGACTCTCGCGGAGTGGTGCGACCGGACTTTGCACACTCAGTTAACCGAACCCATCAATCGCGAGATCATTAAATGGTGCGAAGCGTTTCTCGATGAAGGCCACGCATTTTGGGCAATGCCGGAACGAGAAAAAGGCTTCTACCACACCTGGAAGTCCCTTGCGGCGCTCGAATGGTCTCCCTGCGGCATTACCCACAGCGGCCGGAAGATTGCACAACTTCCCGAGTCGCCCGAGGAAGCATTGCTTGAGCATCTCGATGTGCTCGGCATTCCCGAGGAAATGCGACAGGACTATTTGTCGCTGCAACTTACGGGTTTATGCGGCTGGGCGAGCTTTATTAACTGGCGCGGTGAACTGAGCGAGGGATACGAATGGCAGGAGACTTATCCCATCGACCTCACGCAGTATCTTGCCGTACGCGTGTGGTACGAGAGACAACTGGTCAAACAAGCTTGCGAGAGCGAACTTGGAATCGAAGGGACTTACCCGCGCATTGCATCCTGGATCGAGCGTGAACAGAACTCCGCGAATGTCGAAGGACGTGCCCGTTCCGCACAACTTTCTGCGGCCGTCCGTCTGCACGATCTGGCGAGTGCTCTGGAGATCGCGCCCACTGGACTGACTGACGTGGCGCCCGCGCAACTGCGGACACTGCTCGACTGGATCAACGTTTTTCCGTTAACCGAGCACGGACCGGTTTGGCTCAAGGCGTTCGAGGCCGGTTACCACGAGGATGTGCTCGGCAAGATCAGGGCGAGCGTTAAAAAGTCGGCTCAGTCCGGCGATACGAGAACCCGTCCCGACGCGCAGGCGATGTTCTGTATCGATGTCCGTTCCGAACCATTTCGACGGAGTATCGAGTCCGTTGGAAACTACGAGACCATCGGTTTCGCCGGTTTCTTCACGGTGTTTATCCGCCACCAGGCACTGGACCATCATCACTTTACCGAGCAGTATCCGGCGATTGGAAAGGTGCAGCACACCACAATGGACGTTGTCCGGGAGAATCAGGAAAAAGAGCTGGTCAGACATCAGGGTGGGAAAGATCTCTTCCACACAGCACACGAGCTGCTTCACGACCTGAAAGGGCACATTCTGACGCCATACATCACGGTCGAGGCGCTGGGCTGGCTGTACGGCGTGCAGTTGTTCGGTCGGACGCTGTTTCCAACCCATTATCGAAGATGGCGTGAGAAGATCTCTGAAAAGGTGGCACCTCCGGTCGGCACAATAGTCACCTTCGACGAAACGGAAGGAGCCGACGGAGTCAAACTCGGCCTGTCGCTCGACGACCAGGTCTCGATGCTGGAGACTGCACTCCGCACAATCGGACTGACTGACAATTTCGCCCGGCTGGTGCTGGCTTGCGGGCACGGCAGTTCTTCGGACAACAATCCGTACGAAGCCGCACTCAACTGTGGAGCCTGCGGCGGCAATGCCGGCACACCGAATGCCAGAGTCTTCGCGTCGATCGCCAATAAGCCTGAAGTTCGCTCACAACTGGCTGAGCGCGGAATTGTGATTCCCAAAGACACACATTTCCTCGCGGGACTTCATAACACAACCACCGACGGTGTCACGTTCTACGATCAGGAGGATATTCCCTCGACGCACCAGGGCGACATGGAACGCTTCAGGAAAAACCTTCGTGAGGCCGCCATCCGCACGAACAAGGAACGCTGCGCCCGGCTGCCGCTCGTCGGGAAGAACCCCAGTGCCTCGACCGTTCAAAAGGAAATCGATCGCCGAGCCGGGGACTGGAGCGAAGTTCGACCGGAGTGGGGATTGTCAGGCAATGCGTCATTCATCATCGGACGCCGCAGTTTGACGCAGGACATCGACCTCGAAGGTCGAGCGTTTCTGAACAACTACGACTATCGCGAAGACCCGACGGGCACGCTGCTGCAGGGTATTTTGGGCGCGCCATGTGTTGTCGGTCAGTGGATCAATAGTGAGCATTATTTCTCGGCCACGGACCCGGAGGTCTACGGCGCCGGCAGTAAAATCTACCACAACGTCGTGGGACGTATCGGCATCATGGCGGGACCTCAAAGCGATCTGCGCACCGGCCTGGCTTGGCAATCCGTCATGAAGGGCACGATGCCATATCACGAACCATTAAGGTTACTTGTCGTGGCCGAAGCCCCACGCGAGCGGCTCATCAAAGCTTTGGAAAACCTGCCACACGTGCAGGCACTTTTCGACAACCAGTGGATCCATCTCGTCGCCGTCGATCCCGAGGAAGAGAACCCGCTCTATCGCTACGAACCCGGACTCAAGTGGGCGAGCCTTTCGTAGCAATAACGACGGCGGTTGCGTCACCCGACCGCTGGAAGATAACCGCCTCCGTCCCACTCCAAGGCAAGCTGATTTATGGAACCTACCAAGCTGAGTTCGTCGCAAGCCATCATCAAGGATCTACTGGCCGGGCTGATCGTGTTTCTTGTCGCGCTGCCGTTGTGCCTGGGAATCGCTTTAGCCTCCGGCGCACCGTTGTTCTCTGGATTGATCGCGGGGATCATCGGCGGCGTGCTCGTGGGATCGCTGAGCGGTTCGCACACTGCCGTCAGTGGTCCGGCCGCTGGATTGACGGCCATCGTTGCAGCCCAGATCGCCAACCTGGGATCTTTTGAAGCCTTCTTGCTGGCGCTTGTTGTCGGTGGCTTGATTCAAATCGGCCTGGGAATCGCCAAGGCCGGCGAGTTATCGGCTTTTTTCCCTTCGAGCGTGATCAAAGGGCTGCTCGCCGCGATCGGCGTGATCCTGATCCTCAAGCAGATTCCACACCTGCTGGGCCACGACCAGGATCCTTTGGGTGAAATGTCTTTCGAGCAACCTGACCACGAGAACACGTTCACCGAGATCGCCCAGTTGTTTAGCGGCGATATTCACTACGGCGCCCTCGCCATCGGGCTGGCTTCACTGGCACTGTTGGTTTTTTGGGATCGGTTTAAGCCGCTGAAGAACTCTCTGGTTCCCGCGCCGCTGGTGGTCGTGCTGCTGGGCGTTGTTGCGGGCTGGCTTTTCCAGTCGCTGGGGAACCCCTGGTTGATCGAATCGAGCCACATGGTGCAGGTGCCGATCGCCGGCAGCCTCACGGAGTTTCTGGGGTTTCTTACCTTTCCCGATTTCTCGCAAATCCTGAAACCGGCCATCTACATTGGCGGGATCACGATCGCCGTGGTGGCGTCCCTGGAAACGCTCTTGAACCTGGAAGCGGTCGACAAGCTCGACCCCCAGCAGCGCCAATCGCCTCCCAGTCGCGAACTTGTCGCACAGGGCGTGGGGAATACCGTTGCCGGTTTGATTGGCGGCCTGCCGGTGACAGCCGTCGTCATTCGTGGCTCGGTTAACGTCGGCGCAGGCTCGCAAAGCAAACTGTCCGCGATCGTTCATGGCGTGCTGTTGTTGGTTTGTGTCATGCTGATGCCGGCTTATTTGAACATGATTCCGCTCAGTTCACTGGCGGCGATCTTGCTGTTGACCGGATTTAAACTCGCCAGTCCGAAGCTGTTCCGCCAGATGTGGCGCGACGGGCGCTACCAGTTTCTACCGTTTATTCTGACGGTCGTCGCCATCGTACTTACCGACTTGCTCATTGGAATCCTGATCGGCTTGGGGATTGCCCTGGTTTTCATTCTGGCGAGCAACGTGAGGCGTCCCATCCACCGGATCCTGGAAAAGCACGTCGGCGGCGAAGTGCTGCACGTCGAACTGGATAATCAGGTGAGCTTTCTGAAACGAGCGGCACTCGAGCGCGTGTTGCGCGAGGCGCCTTCTGGTTCAAAAGTCTTGCTAGACGCGCGGCGGACCGACTATATCGACCCGGACGTGCTCGCGCTGATACACGAATTTCACGACGTCATTGCACCCGCACACGGCGTACAGGTGAGTACTCGCGGGTTCCGGGACAAGTACCAGCTTCACGACGACGTCCAGTTCGCCGATTACACGACCCGCGAATTGCAGGACGACCTGACGCCGGCCAAGGTACTGCATCTACTGCGCGAAGGCAACCTTCGATTCCGTTCCGGCAAGTCACTGGAACGCGATTTTGCCCGGCAACTACGCGAAAGGGTCGTGGACCAGCATCCGATGGCCATTGTACTGGGCGGAATGCATTCGCGGACGCCGGCCGAACTGATTTTCGATCTGGGCCTCGGGGATATCCACGGTATTCGAATCGGCGGTGGCGTCGTGGGGCCGAAGGTCGTGGGTGGTATTGAATATGGTTGCGCGATCGCACGAGCTAAGCTGATTGTGGTGATGGGACATACCGGCAGCGCGATGGTAACCGCCGCGGTCGATCATGTCTGCCAGTGGGAAGAGCGAGACTTGCTCGCGGATTGCCCGTCTGTCGCTCGTATCATCGATGCGATTAGCAAGTCGGTTGATCCCGCCGACTGTGCCGCCTTGCGCGGCGCATCGCCTGAGGCCAAGGCGAGGTATGTCGATCAGGTGGCTCGCCGCCACGTCTTAAACTCGCTGAGCACGCTCATGGACGAAAGCTCGTTGTTGCGGCGGCTGGTCGATGAGGGGCGAGTGGCGGCGGTCGGAGCGATGTACGATGTGACAACGGGCGAGTGCGAATTTCTGGTTGATGATGCGATCGGCCTACCAGATATTGCTGAACCACATGAGACCGGAAACCCATGAGCGATGTACTTCCCCGCTCGAGTCCCCGAGCTGCATTGAAACAACAGCGTTCGTCGACACGTTCAAGGTTGCCTTCCCGGCAGACGCAAACCGGAAAAGGTGTCAGCGACGTTTTTCTCTTTCTTGGGGCGGCCTTGGGGGCGAAGAGTACTTTCCAGTCCGAGACGCCGCACCATCCGGTCGCACCAGGAGTTTTCACCCAACGGGTAACCGCGTGTGACATAGCGACGCAAGGCCGCCAATTCCGCTTCGTTCCATGGAGCGTTGACGTGCTCCAACCAACCGGGTCGACGGGGAACCGGCCAGGCCGCTAACAACGACTTCTCCTTCGCTGCGTGCGCGATTCCAGTGCGACAAGCTGCCCCAACGCCACGGCTCGGCACGCGGCACCAGAGTGGCACGCACGGCATGGCGCTCCACGTAACGACAAACCGTATCGAAGTGGTCATCGTCCTGGACCGGGAACGACTTGTATCGGCCTTGATCGACGTGCCCGCTCCCCATGTTCTGCCGGTGGGCATGCAGTTTTGTAGCTGAGTTCACCCGCTGGGTGTCGTCAATTTGAACACTCATGATCGCATAATCCGGCCCCAGTCAGAAGGATTCGTTGCGCGCTCATGACGAACCGTCATGAGTTAGAAACGGCGATCTGCAAAGTGACCAGGGATTGCATGCTGAGCATTCAAATGCGTACTCATGCACGAGCGGCGGTGTTCACCTCGGCCGCAGGAGACCGCAATTTGCGTAGATCATCGCACTGACGCACCGAGGTAATAGCGGCGTCGACAAACGCAAGAAACGGCGCCTGACCGTTGTCCATGACGTCAAAAGGGACGACGGGATTTGAACTCCGTAACTCGTTATCAAGGAACATATTATGGGAAATAGACAAATTGCCATCTCGAAAATGGCCGGATATTTGAACTGGAAATGCGGAACTGCAGAATCAACGTAAACTACTACCAAATAACGAGAAACAGCTCGTCGCAAATGAATGAGACGAGCTGTTTTGATTTCAAGTCGGAGCGACGACACGGCTATTGAACTTTTTCTGACCGGAATCCGGGACTGGGAAGCCGGGTTGCGGCGGTGTATGGATGACAGCAACTCCAAATAGAATTGAAGGTTGTGGCGGGTGTCAGTCCCACAGTACCTCGGCCGCCAAGTATTCCGCGATAACGACTCGGACCATGAACGGCCCCGACGAAACCATGTAGCGATATCTCTGTGGCTGGACCTCCATCCACGGGTATTCACTCTCTGCGCCCACCAGGATTCGGTGCATGGCCCGGCTGCCCACCTCGGGCCAGAGTCCAGTATCCGGTGATGACTCAAACTCTTCCCTTTCCGCATTCGTCATGACGCAAAGGGGAAGGATGGAAACGCTGGTGGGTTCATCGACACGCGGTTCGTTTTGCTCAAACGCAACGTGGCCTCTCCCGAGTTTCACTATGACATTGCGAACCCGTTCATCTTCTGGCCGCCAAATGATACCGTCGGCGGATTCGTGCCGGGCTGAAGCCAGCCGCGCCGCAAGAGCACCTTTCCTGTTAAGGGTCCGTCCAACCTTCGTGCGAGCGGCGCGAGCTTGATCGACGGAGCCGGTTCGGGCGCACTCAATCAAGCAGGCAAGGTACTCCTCGTCAAGCGAGAATGAACCGTTGCAAATCTCGCAAGATGGCACGACGGGCAAGTTCTTTGGATACGGCTCATCCAGAAACACGCGGGAAGGAGCGTGGTCGCGTGTTTCATCGGGTCCACCGCAGAAAACGCACCACCCCTTATTGCGGTCGTCGCCAAAGTTGGGTAACTGCTGCACAAACCACCCGTCAATGAGTGCGTCGGGATGCCATTTTACGTCTCCCCGTTCTACAAAACTGGTGAATACAACACGACTCGCAAAGTGGTGTTGAAGGAAGACAATAAGACCTCCCGTGCGATACAAGGTTGACATGCAAACTGAATCGGAGGTTCAGTGGAATCCGACGTTGAACGCGGTTCATGTCGCGTGGCGAACATGACTTGTCCGGGCGAGTGGAGCGAACCCATCCCAAACGTCGGCAGATACGCCAGCAGTTTGAGTCAACCGGGAACACGTCGCGACGCAGTGAATACATCATTACGCACCGTGCCGTTTTTCGTCCAACGCCGTGGAGCGATTCCACATAGAATTCGCACTCAGCATCGTCCATTTGTCTTAATGGTGACAGTGTCGCCGCGCCGAAGTCAGACTCCAGTCTGGAAAGAATTGCCTTGATCGTTCGGGCCTTCTGCCGGGAAAGTCCGCCGTGCGAAATCGCGGCGGCAATCTCATCTTCTGTCGCATCGGACAGTTGCCGGAATCTTGGAAATCTCGAAGTCAGCCGCGTGTATGTCGATTGGTAGAGCGTCTCATTCGTCTGGACACTGCAAATGATGAAGAGTAGTTCGCGCAGCGGATTCGTCTTATTCCCATGCGAACAATCCCCGTAAAGTTCCGAAAGCGATTCAGCAACAGCTTCGTAAGCGTCCGGCGAACCCATTCTTGCCAGTGCGTGTAGTCTTGAGGCTGGTTTCGAACTGGTTTTCAAGCTTTCACTGGTGAGGTGACAAATGGGTGGACGTGCGGACTGGAAATGGTTTGATGACAAGCGGGGGGAGATCCCGCGTG
>CAZHET010000202.1:0-10713 GCA_964531585.1 uncultured Planctomycetaceae bacterium
TTCTTGGCGACTGTTCACGGCGTCGCAAGACCAAATTCGCACTCATTTTTGACAAATCAGGCAGGTTGTCGGCCACCTTAACGGTTGCGCGGCGATTCCGGGGAAAGCTTGCTGTGATGAATCGTTCGATTATGGACTACGGTCCTTTGCGCTGTCGGGTCATCGATGATCTGCCGTCCGGAGCATCGCCGAAGCTGCTGGTGGTACTTTGTCACGGCTTCGGAGCACCGGGCGATGACCTGGTCGACTTCGGTCCGTTCCTGCTGGAATCGAACACGGTGTTGAGGCAGCGTTGCCGGTTCGTCTTTCCGGAAGCCCCCATTGATCTGGGACCGCTGGGGATGCCGGGCGGTCGGGCATGGTGGCCGATCAACATGGCTCGACTGGCGGAAATTAGTCAAACACGAGACTTTGGCCGGCTGACTCAGGCATGCCCCGACGGCATGCAGGAAGCGTCGCTGCAACTGGCCACAGCGGTCAGAGCGATGCAGCAGTCGCACGATCTCGACGACACCGCAACAGTGCTCGGTGGATTCTCGCAGGGAGCGATGGTTGCCACAGACATCACATTGCGGCACGGCTTTCGTCCCGCGTCGTTGGCGCTGTTTTCCGGCTCCCTGCTGTGTCGCGACGACTGGCAGGCAATGGCAGGCGAGCATCCGGGGTGTCCGGTGATTCAGACGCACGGCACTTCGGATCCGGTGCTGCCGTTCGCGGTGGGAGAGTTGCTGAGAGACCTGCTGCAGGCCGCGGGATTCGACGTACAGTTTTCGGCGTTCGACGGTCCGCACACGATTCCACTGGAGGTGCTGAGCACGGTTTCGCAGCGTCTGGTGAGTATCTCCGGCGGGCAGACGGTCGAAATCTGACCGCGAAATGCGCCGTGGTCCTGTCGGCCCGGAATTCCCATAGCCCTAAATTCCCGCGTCTGGCACAATGCGTTGTCTGGCACTGGCGTCGCCAGTTGCAGGGCGTCGCCAGGCACCGGGCATTCCCGAATTCACGGATCAGAACACGCGGGATCACGGACGATGGAACCTTTCGCATATCAGCCGCCCAGGCGGCCTTTTCGCATCTGGCTGGCTCTGGGAACAGCAGCCATTACATTCGCTGTCTGGCACTTCAACCTGCTGCCGCAGTTTGTTCCGGTGGAAACCGGCCGAGTCGAACCGGTGGCACCGGAAATCGGCGATCATGCGATGTCTGCCGAACTTTGGGACGACATTGTCGACCACCGATCAGACCATGCGGCATTCGTCGACACGCCGTCTGATGGCGATCCGCTGCTGTCGGCCATTGCGACTCAGCACGAGCCGATTGACGCGGCGTTTCTTGAGTTCGATCGCAGTCCGTTAGCCGCGTCAGCCGCCGGGCAGGAGCCTCAGGACCTGACTCCTCCGCAAACGCGGCGGACGTCAGATGGCGGTGCGTTTGCAGGCAACAACGTGAGTCCGGTCAGTGCATCGAACGACGACAACACCGCGAATGCCGCCAGCTACGAACGCCACGACTTTGACGAAGCGCCGACAAACGCCGTGCATCGAGTGCTGCCGCCCGAAATTGCTGCCGCGCTGAATCAGGCCGACAAATGGATCGCGGAAGACGAAATCCTGCAAGCCCACGCGGAACTGTCGCAGATCTACTGGAAGCAGCCGGAGCTGCGGTCTCTGCTGACCGAACGACTGGAAGTCACGGCGGCGGAAATCTATGCCAATCCCAAACGCCACTTTGCGGAACCGTATTTCGTCGAATACGGAGACACGCTGGAACGCATTGCAGAGCAGTACAGCGTGACCTGGCAGTACCTTGCTCAGTTGAACGGAACGACTCCGAAAACGCTGCAGGCCGGCCAGCAGTTGAAAGTGCTGCGCGGGCCGTTTGGAGCCGTTGTCGATCTCAGCAACTTTGAACTGACCGTTCACGCTCACGGCTGGTACGTGCATCGTTACCGCATTGGAACGGGCAAAGACAACCGAACGCCAACGGGCGAGTTCACGGTCCGGAACAAGCTGGAGAATCCGACGTGGTACAACCCGGATGGCGGTCAGGTGGACGGCGATGATCCATCGAATCCGCTGGGTGAGTACTGGCTTGGCCTGGGCGATCATATCGGCATTCACGGCACGATTGATCCGGGTTCGATCGGCCGCGCGGCCTCACGCGGATGCATCCACCTGGCAGACGGCGACATCGAAGAGGTCTTCAATCTGCTGGGAGTGGGTTCAAAAGTGCTGATCCGCGAATAGCGTCCAGGTCCGAGCGGGCTCGTTTCAAAAACGTCGCAGCCGTGTTCGTGAGGCGACGTTGTGCTGATCAGAAATCTGCATGTCGGTGATCTTCCACTGACCATCGCGCGGTTCGATCAGAAACATGGCGTCGAACTGGTTTTCCCGTTCGTGAATGTGGCCCCAGTGTTCGACTGTCCCGGAAAGGGTCCACGTACTGCGGTAGCGAAACGACGGCCAGTCAGGTGCTGAATCGCCGTCAGGACTTGACACGAGATTTCCGTCCAGATAGTCCACGCTGCGGACGCGAGCCACCGCGCCGCCCTGTTCTCGCATCTGCAGGGCGTCTCGCAACTGCAGGTAGATACTCTCCAGCAGGTCACCGTCGACCGTTCGCTGCAGGACTTCATAGATGCGGTCTTCGGTGCCGAAATCGAGTGCTCTCATTGTGCCGCTGTGGAGCTTCCGGAACACATCGTCGGCGTCGCCTGATGCGATCGAAGCCGGCATCCGCCACGGGTGCGGGACTTGAAGTCCTGCAAACGGCCAGCACAGCGCGGCTGTCGCCAGCACCACGCAGAACCACTGCCAGCGATGGCGGCCCGAGAATGCAGCAACCAGCAGTGCCACGGGCAGCAGCGTCAGGCTGACGAGCGGTATTTCCAGCGTCGGCCGTGGCGGAACCTTCGCGGGCACAGGTTCGGCCGCGTCCGGCAACAGAGATTCATCAGCCATCCATCGAAACGTGTTCTCGTCTTCCTTGTTGAACCGCGAGAATTCGAACTTCTGCACTCCGTCAGGAAACGTAAACACAACCGACTGAACTTTGCGGATGGACGAATGGAACCTGTCCCAGGTAACGGCAACTTCACGAACGACATCGTCCGGCACGGGATAAGTCATGATGATCCCGACCCGGCCACTGGCAAGGCTGACTCGGCGAGCTTCCGCCTGGCGAGCGAAATCCTTCAGGTCCAGACCATAGAAATCAATGCGGGTGAATTCCGCAGTGACCGGCTGTCCGTTAATCGCGACGGGGTTGACTCCCGTCAGCCACTCCCGAATCAGCGTGCGCACGTCTTCCTGTTCATCGACGTCGATAAACGCCGCGTCCCGGTGCTTCAGCGGAAGAATCGTTTTCAGGCTGGCCAGGGGAATCAGAACTTCGTGACGCACTTCGCCAGGTTCGACGTAGATAAAGGAATACACACTGCTGTAGCTGGTGATTCCCAGCGTTTCCTCGCGTTGTTGTTCGAACCACTTCTGCCAGTCTTCGTCACTGGCATCGTCGGGCAGCGGCGTCTGATCCCAGTCGAATCGCAGCGTCACACTGGCTCCGGGCTTCAGCGTGTCGGTGTAGGTTACGTCAGTGCCGGCCTGGTGCAGAGCCAGCTTCATTTCCGACGGAAAAATGTAGTTCTCGTCACTGATATCCTGCTGCAGCGTCAGAAATTCCGGAGGTTCGTCGAATGGAAATTCCAGTTCGTAGGTCGCGCTGTGCAGCATCAGATCATCGACAGAAATGCCGTCTTCCGGCATTTCAAACGGACGCAAGTCGGTCACCTGGCCCTCGATAAGTTCGCCGGCGGCGTCTCGCAGAGTCACCTTGTCCAGCAGGAACTGTCGATGCAATTCCAGTCCCACTCGCAGCTGTGCGGGTGAGAGAATGTCGGCTGCGTCCGGCTCCAGATCATGGAACAGGTACAGGTCTTCCGCGAACATTTGAATGCGAATCCGGGCAGACGATTCGGTGACAAAGACCTGCGCTTCAGTGACCGAAATCGGATGCTCCGCCTGAACAGAGCAGGCGGACAGCACGCAGGCCACGGCTGTGAGTCGCGCCAGTAAACGAAGCAGGCTGGCTGGGAAGCTGGCTGGGAAGCTGGCTGGGAAGCTGGCTGGGAAGCTGGCTGGGAAGTGGGACATGCGACTTTGTCACCGGAACGAAATAAGGGCGCACACGGATCGGTGCGGACGGCGGAACAGGATTAGCCTCGCTTCACAGCGCGGCGGGACATCTGAGCCAGATCATCAAACAACGCGTCCATCACCAGACGCACGGGACTCATCCCGGCGATCTGCATCGACGCGGTCGCCGTGCGTTCCAGCATCGGAGCCAGCAGGTCGACTCCGTTCCGCACACCCAATCGTTCGGTGAGCGGATCGGACATGTCTCCTGTGGCCAGTTTCGTCAGGCGATTGCGAATCGCGTCCGCGACAAACTTCAGCAGCCATTGAGCGTTCTGGCGCTGTTCCGGAACGCCGGACGAAATGTTTTCGATGCCGCTGGTGACCTGAGCGGCGGTTTCCAGCGGCTTCATTCTGTCGAGCAGCAGCAACTGTTCGGCAACGGTTTCGCGAAGCTGTCGCAGTTCCCTGCTAACCAGTTGGCGGGCAGTTTCCAGGCTGCCTTCGCACAGCGCCGCAACGGCAGCCGCTTCGTTTTCGTTTTCGACTGTGCTCTCTCGCAGCAGCACATCCACCACATCCGGCTGAGCCAGCGGGAAGAAGCGGACGTTCTGGCAGCGCGACCGGATGGTCGGAAGCAGCGAATCGGGATCGGAACACACCAGCAGAATCAGTGCATCTGCCGGCGGTTCTTCCAGCGTCTTCAGCAGCGCGTTGGCAGCGGCCGCGTTCATTCTGTGAGCGTCATTGATAATGGCGACGCGACGTTCGGATGCCTGAGGTGACATCGCCAGCTCGAAACACAACCCTTCGCGCCCGCGGCTGTCTTCTTCGCCGACCATCTGAGCAATCACGATTTCATTCCTGCCGCTCAGCAGTTCGACTTCGTGGAAGTCCGGCCAGGTATCATGTTCAAACGCTCGGCACGCGCGGCAGTCGCCGCAGGATTCCAGAACTTCGGAGGCATGATTGCGGCAGAACATCGACTTCGCGAGCAGCCGGGCGAACTGCCGTTTGCCAATGCCTTCCGGCCCGGACAGCACATACGCGTGAGACAACCGCCCGCGCTGGATCGACCGGCGAAACAGAGCGCGCTGTTCGTGATGCCCCTTGAGTTGATTCCAATCGGTCAGCATGGTCGCAGGGTAGCGAGTGGTTCCGGCAAATGGCAACGTTCCGGTGGACGTAAAGAAGTGCTTGACGCGTCCTGGTGCTTCCTCTAGGTTCTGGCCCTTCGCCGCTCCGCGTCTGTTCGGCGAGCAAGAATGAACCCGGAAAGTACACGAATGACCGACCTGATTGCTCCGCACGGTGGATTGACCGAACCTGTCTGCTGCACTGTTTCCGAATCGGAACGCGACGATTTTCTGACCGAAGCCGGTTCGCTGCCCAAAGTTCCCGTTTCCGCGGCCGATCTGTCAACCGTTTACCGTTTTGGAGACGGAACGCTCAGCCCGCTGACCGGGCCGATGAATTCCGCTCAGTGGCAGCAGGTGCTGGACAATTCGACGGTGGATTCCAGTGGCGGGAAGTATGCGTGGACGATTCCGCTGGCGTTTCCGCTCAGTCAGGACACGGCAACTGCCATCAAGGGCAAGAAGAAAGTTGCGCTGGTCAAACCGGAAGGCCAGATCGTCGCCACAGTCGACGTCAGCGATGTCTATCCGTGGGATAAGCCGGCCTATCTGAAGAGCGTTTACGGCACTGAAAGGACTGATCATCCCGGTGCCGATATGGTGCTGAAAGGCGACGAAAAGATGAGCCACCTGCTGGGTGGCACGATTCGCGCGTTGCCTCAGCCAAAGAATCCGGCGTTCGGTCAGTACGTCCTGACTCCGCGGCAGGTGCGGGCGAAGCTTGCAGAAACCGGGTGGGACGCCGTCGTCGCGTTTCAGACACGCAACCCGCTGCATCGGGCTCACGAGTACGCTCTGGTTTACGCACTGGAAGAACTGATCCGGGCCGGCAGGAACGCGGGAGCCGTTCTGAATCCTTTGATCGGTGAAACGAAGGGTGACGACGTCAACGCGGCCATCCGCATGCAGACCTATGAGGCTCTGATCACAAACCGCAGCCTGGGCGACGGCGACAGCGATACCTCGCTGTGGGAACCTCGCGGCGAAAGTGTGCCCGATCGGGTCCTACTGCTGGGGCTGGACATCAAGATGTTCTACGGAGGTCCCAAAGAAGGCGTGATGCACGGCATTTATCGCCAGAACATGGGCTACACACACATTGTCATCGGTCGCAAGCACGCCGATGCTCCGTACCACGACGGCAGCGCGATCTGGGGCGATTTCGATGCACAGGAAATCTTCAACAACCTGAACGGTGACCTGAAGATCAAGCCGATCAACGTGGGCTTCGCAGCCTACTACGAATCCGTCGGACGCGTCGACCTGATGGAGAAACACCCGAAGGAAGAAAAGCCGGTGTTCATTTCCGGCAAAGACGTTCGGGCGACGCTGCAGAAAGGCGAACTTGTGGATCCGCGCATCATGCGAGAAAGCACGTCCAGCATTCTCGCCGCGGCGATGAAGCAGGCCTGATCGCACAGGTCACCTGCAGCACGGCGCAAGCCATCCGGTGCCGAAAGACCGGTGGGCTTGCACCACATACGCTGGCTGGCTTGTCGGCGGGCAGCTAACGCCAGAACGAATCGTTACGACCTTGCGGCGTTCACGAATGCCCTGACCTTGTCCGACGACTTGCGGCCGGGGGAAAGTTCCACGCCGCTGGCCGTGTCGATTCCCCACGGCTGAACTTCGCCGACGGCGGATGCGACATTCTCCGGCGTCAATCCGCCCGCCAGAATCAGCGGCGGCCAGCACTCGCGATCGGCTGACTTCCAGAATTCTGTGGCAACGCGATGGCCCGTTCCGCCGTATTCGCCCGCAACAAAAGCGTCTACCAGGATTGCTGACAACGCGATCCCCGCATCGGAAAGCCGCCGCAATTCTTCGCTGACGATGGCCGCTCCGTCCGAGCCAACCCGCACTGCACGGATCAGCCGGGCGTTTGGCCGCCGAGTTTGAACGTCGTGAATCACTTCCGGGGGTTCGTCGCCGTGAAACTGAACTCCGGTGAGCCCGACGGCATCAAGTGTTCGGCACACGTCGTCGGCCGTGCTGTTCACAAAGACTCCGACGATTTCAATGCCATCCCCCAGCGCGTCACGTATCGATTTTGCTGTTGACGTGTCGACGAATCGCTTCGACCCGCGAAAGAAGTTCAGGCCGACGGCGTCTGCACCACAGTTCTTCACGACGAGCGCGTCTTCAGTCGAAGTGACACCGCAGATTTTGACCCACATGAATTAATGACCTTCGTGGCCGGCTCGATTGATTTTCGGCGGAGCGGCAGTGGTAAATTTTGTTCTTCGGACGCTGGCAGCGCACGCCACGCGGTTGATGATGCCACCCCGGATTATTCACGCGACTCGCGTGTTTTGACACAACACGTGTCAGCGACGGGTTTCCGTCCAGTGGCGAAAAAACGCACTGTACGACGGGACTCCGACCCCGTCGCCGCAATTCGACGGGATTGGAGTCCCGTCGTACGAAGTCGTGAATCATCCGGGCTACGCGGCCGATGTGCCTGCATCGGCAACCCGCTTTGTCGGTCTTCGCCTGTCGCACACGATGTGTCGCAGATCTTACCACTCGCGATGGCCACTGAGCAGGACGTGGTCGATACGGCGTGGCATTTTGCCGACCGAGATTCCTGCCGCCGTCATCGGCAGCGACGCTGTCGGAAGTCGTAGCCGCGAGCGCGTGGTGCATCAATCGATCGGGGGGAGTTCCGCTGGTCGAGATTTCTGCCTCGGCTCGTCAAGGGTTGCGAACAGCGCGCAGACCCCGCAGAATTCGCGACCTGTTACCGTGTTCAGTGAACCAGTTAGCCTGGACTATTCACGCGACTCGCGTGTTCTGACACAACACGTGTCAGCGACAGGTTTACGTCGAGTGGCGAAAAATCGCACCGTACGACGGGACTCTGATCCCGTCGCGACAATTCGACGGGATCGGGTTCCCGTCGTACGAAGCTGTGAAAAATCCGGGTTTGACTTCCGTCGAAAGAAACTGCCTGTGCATCGAATTGTTTTCTGCGTGCTGCTAAGTGCAGCCGTCTCTGCCGTCCACGCGCAGGATGCGTCACCGCCGAAATGGATCTGGATCAATATCGAAGGTCAGCCGGCGCAGTCGGTGCAGTTTCGCCGGGAATTCGACGGCGGCGGAGTTGCCGCGGCGCGGCTGTACGCCACGTGCGACGATCAAATGACGGTGTTTCTTGACGGCAAAAGGGTTCTTGAAAGCACCAGTTGGGAAACACCCGCATTCGTCGACTTGTCCGGCCATCTGGATCTCGACGCGCCGCAGACCAGACATGTTCTGGCGGTGGAAGCCCGTAACAGCGGCGGGTCTGCGGGGCTGCTGGTGAAGCTGGATCTGGAATCCGGCTGGCGCAAATCGTCGTCGATCGTGTCTGACGCAGACTGGCAGGCGTCCACGACTGCTCAACCCGGCTGGACTGCGATTGACTTTGAGACCGACGATCACTGGCAACAGCCCGACGTGATCGCGGAGCTTGGTGAAGGTCCATGGGCGGAGAAAGTGAATGCGGACTCGCTCGCCGCTGCTGCTCCGCTGAAAACGCCAACGGCCACCGCCGCGGGGGACCTGAGACTGGCGGACGGATTTCAGGCCGAACTGCTGTATTCCGTCCCGAAGGAAGTCCGGGGTTCGTGGGTGAACATGTGCGTCGACCCGAAAGGCCGGTTGATTGTTTCGGACCAGTACGGTTCGCTGTATCGGGTGACTGTCCCGAGCGTCGCCGCGGCAAACCGCGTCGCAACGAACCAGTCCGGGGCTTCGGGCGATTCGATCTTCATCGAGAAGATTGCAGTCGACATCGGCGAAGCTCAGGGTCTGTTGTGGGCGTTCGACAGCCTGTACGTCAGTGTTAACAGAGGCGCGAATTATCAGGCCGGGTTGTATCGGGTCAAAGATACGGACGGTGACGACCAACTGGACAGCGTGGAGACTCTGCGTCTGCTGAACGGACGAGGTGAACACGGGCCGCATGCCGTTCTGATGCACCCCGATGGCAAGTCGCTGGTGGTTGTCTGCGGCAACGGCACCGAACTGACGGAACTGGCCCGCTCCCGTGTGCCGACATGGGATGAAGATCTGCTGCTGCCTCGCGTTCAGGGAAAGTTCATGCTGGGCAAGCGAGTTCCCGGCGGCTGCATCTACCGTGTCGATCCCGACGGCACTGCATGGGAACTGCTGGCCTGCGGGTTTCGAAATCAGTACGACGCCGCCTTCAACAGTCACGGCGAACTGTTTACCTATGACGCCGATATGGAATGGGACATCAACACACCGTGGTATCGGCCCACCAGGATCTGTCACGTCGTTAGTGGCGCTGACTTCGGTTGGCGCAGTTCCGGCGGAAAGTGGCCTGAATGGTATCCGGACAGCGTTCCGCCAGTGATCAACATCGGGCCAGGTTCACCCACGGGACTCTGTTTCGGCTACGGGGCTCACTTCCCGGAAAAGTACCGCAACGCCCTGTTCGCCGCGGACTGGAGCTTCGGCAAGCTGTACGCCGTGCATTTGCAGGAGAAGGGAG
Source organism: uncultured Planctomycetaceae bacterium (assembly GCA_964531585.1). Lineage (GTDB taxonomy): Bacteria > Planctomycetota > Planctomycetia > Planctomycetales > Planctomycetaceae > JAWKUA01. Next base: position 9,768 of record CAZHET010000202.1, read on the forward strand.
CCGGCTATTCCGCGACTCTGGAAGAGTTTGTGACAGGAACGCCGTTGCCGCTGACGGATGTGATCGTCAGCCCGCACGACGGAGCCCTGTATTTTCTGATCGGCGGACGCCGAGTGCAGTCCGGTCTGTATCGCGTGACTCACAAAGATGCCGCAAACTTCACAACGCCGCCCCCCGAAGCGGCCAATGGAAACGGACTGCCGGCTGATCATCCGGCGGCGACTCGCTGGATGCTGGAAGCCGCTCACGTATCGGAAGGACCGTTTTCGCACCGCGGCCGGGGGCTGGACTGGTTTCTGAAATCCGACGATCCGCTCATTCGCCACGCTGCTCGAATCGCGCTGGAGCACCGGCCCGCAAAGGATTGGCAGGACGAGGCTCTGCAACTGACGGACCCCCAGGCACTGCTGACATCATTGCTGGCACTGGCCAGATCGTGGGAACGTCCGGTCGCCGGAGTCGCACCCGACATCGACGTCGCGCTGCCTGACTGGGACAACGTCACTGTCACGCCGGAACGTTCTGTGATGACCAGCCGGATTCTGCATTCACTGAATCGTCTTGATCCGGCAACGCTGACCGAGGCGCAGTCGCTGGAACTGCTGCGAGTTCTGACGCTGACGTTTGTCCGTATCGGTCCTCCCAATGCGGACGAACGGCGAATCATTGTCGACCGACTCGAAGGGACATTTCCGACACCTTCGACGCCGCTGAATTCTGAAGTCGCACAGTTGATGGTCTGGCTGCAGGCACCCTATGCCGCACAGAAACTGGTGACCGCTCTGGAGAACGCGCCGACTCACGAGGAACAGATGGACTACGCGCGAACGCTGCGACATCTGACCACCGGCTGGACGCCCGAACTGCGGGAACGCTACTTCCGCTGGTTTACTCGGGCGGCAACATATCGCGGCGGAGCAAGTTTCCAGTTGTTCGTCAGCAACAT
>CAZHET010000203.1:0-10668 GCA_964531585.1 uncultured Planctomycetaceae bacterium
GACGTCTTCGGGATCACGGCGGTTCCCCGCTGAACGCCCCAGCGCAGCACGACCTGCGCGGGAGTCCGGCCGATTTCGTCGGCGATCTCGGTCACCACGGGATTGGTCAGCACGGCCTCGAACTTTTCGGCCATATTCAGGCTGAAATAGCTTTGTGCTCCCAGCGGAGAAAACGCCGTGTAGGCGATCACTTCCTGCTGGCAGTACCGCAGCAGTTTCGGCTGAGTCAGATACGGGTGAGTTTCTACCTGCAGGACCGTTGGGCGGATCTTCGCATACGACAGCAGATCGCGCAGCAGGCTGGTGCCGAAATTGCAGACGCCGATGTGCTTGACGAGGCCGCGTTCGACCAGTTCTTCCATCGCTTCCCAGGTTTCGCGAATGGGCACGTGAGCTTCTTCGACTCGCGGGTGTTCGGCCTTCAGATCGGTAAACCACCCGGGAGGATAATTCTTTTCGAACGGGACATACTTCGACGCCAGCGGGAAGTGAATCAGGTACAGGTCGAGGTATTCCAGATCCAGATCGTCGAGTGATTTCTGGCAGGCCGGGCCAACATGCTCCGCGGCGTGGTAGGTGTTCCACAGTTTCGACGTGATCCACAGGTCTTCGCGGTCGCAGAAGCCATCGTCGATGGCCTGGGAGATTCCGCGACCGACTTCGACTTCGTTGCCGTAGTCGCAGGCGCAGTCCAGATGCCGGTATCCAACTTCAATGGCCGTGCGGGCGATGTTGGCCGCGTGGTCGTTGTCGACCTTCCAGAATCCGAAACCAACCTGTGGCAGGGCAGCTCCCGTCGCGAGATGCAGAGATTCCATAATTTGTGAACCGATACCACTGAAGTAACAGGCAGGGATGCAGCGAGACAAGGTCGTCGGAGGGTAACGGTCGAACGCTCCGTCGTCGATCGATTGCCGTCGCGGCGCTCGCAGCAGCGGCTGCAGATGCAATCGTGGCAGGCAGCGGACCGAGCCGGCAGCGCGACAGCGTTAGCGCATTCGTACCTGTCCAATTTCAAATCCGTGTTCCCGTACGATGGCCTTCCAGGGCCGTCGTCAGGACGGCATCGACGGCCCTGGAAGGCCATCGTACTGGTAAATTCTCGCCAGCCGCTCGCCTTGCCGCGGTGGAAGAGTCGCTATCGCGGGTTCTGATCGCGGCCTTCGCCGGGGCGCGGCGGTCGGCGTCCTTCACCGGGATCCGGGCGAGACCGGTCACGGGGTCCGCCGAAGCCTGCCTCACCGCCAAATGGGGGAGGACCGCCGCGGCCACCACCACGCAAAAACTTCATGACGGCCTGAAATCTGTTCAGGTCACCGGCCAGTTCGTTGATCACAGCACCACTTTGCGACGACGTTTCAATGGCCTTTTCTTCCAGGCGTTTTCGCGCGTCCTCCGGATCCAGCATCATCATGTTCTGCTGTTCCTGAGCAGGCAGCGTTACGAAAATATTTGCGAGGTCGGCCTTTTCCGGCATATGTGCGGCGTTGAACTCGTCACCCAGGTGACTGATCGCGGCCTGAAGAAACGCGCTGACGAACCGCGCTTGGCGGAATCGTCGCAGGCGTTCCGGTTCCTGCCGATGCATCTCGCTGGTCAGCTTCTCATGGATTCCGGAGTCGACAAGCTTCTCAAGGACCTGCTCAAATGCCTGCTGCGTGTCGAAGCGGGGTTCTGGCTGGCGACGCTCGCTGTCATCGGACGGCTGGCCTCCGCGTGGCGGATATCCCTCGCGAAACAAGGAACTCATGGCATTGGTCAGCCACAGCGAACGGTACAGCAACCGGTCTCCTTCACGGGTGAGCTTGTTCAGTTTTTCCGCCTGGGACGCATCCAGACTGTCAACAGGCGCGACGTTGTCGAGAAACTCCGCATAACGTGCGGTTGTGAAACGAAAAATTCGCTCGTCGTCGTGGGCATCACCGTTGAACGGACCAGAACGGCCCCGTCCGCGCAGATCCACAATGATCTCGTCCTTAGCGCGCTGCAGCAGGTCATCGTGAAAACGTGAGCGAACGCTCGACACCCATTCCGTGGCCGATGCCTCCTTCAGCTTCATCAGCTCTTCCCGCGTGGCCGGGTCGAGTTCAATCCACCAGGCGTACAGGCGTTCCAGTTGTTCTTCAAGCTCCGTGTCGCCGGAAATCGCGGCGTGAAGCTGCTCAAACCGTTGTCGCTCGGCCGCCGGCATGTCGGAAAAGACGGTCGTTTGACGCGAATGCAGCGTTTCCCGTTCTTCCGGAGAAAGTGCCTCATACTTCTGCAATGCTGCCTGAATCGTGGTGTCCGGATTTCGCATCAGAATCGCCAGCAACAGTCCCAGCAGCGTCCCGGCTGCGAGTGCGACGGCTGCGACGGCTTTGCCAGTTGAGCCCGACCCCATCAATACCGTCTTCGTCATGGCGTTGTCTCCTCGGCAGGAGCGAGCTGCCGCGGGAGTTCAAGCTGCCGCAGTGACTCGACATCGGGCAGCACACGGAGGCGCGGGTATTGCTTCAGCAGCTCAAGATTTTGCAGGATTGCGGTATCCGTACCGGGATCGCGTCTTTCCTGAAGCCGCTGGCTGACAGTCATGCCGACAAGAGCGCCGACAAGGCCGGTCACGAACCACGGAATGGCTCGGGTCTGGCGCACACCGTCGGCCAGGGATCGCAACGGGCTGACGGTTTTTTCTTCCGTCGTTGGGCTGTCCTGCAACGCTTCTGTGGCGATCGAGTCCATCGTCTTCTGCGTGAACTCATCGCTGGCCGATACTTCTTCCAGCGAGTCCAGCAGCCGCCACGTCCGGTCGAGTGAATCGGCGAACTCCCGCAGTGACGCGTCCTTCACCAGCCGCATTTCGACTTCGTTCATCCCTGTGTCGTTCAGCTCCGCGTCGAGATACGACACGACTTCGGTCAACTGATCGTCGATCGGCTCATCTGAGTTGTCTATGACGGGATCCGACATGGGAAGGCTCAGGTTGGTCAGACGTACTTTTCCAGAGCGTCCTTGAGTTTTCCGCGGGCTCGCGCCAGCAGCGATTTCACGGCGACAACGTTCAGGTCCATGACGTCGCCAATGTCCTGGTAGCTCATGCCTTCGAATTTGTGCAGCAGAACAGCCATCTTCTGGCGTTCACCGAGTTCTTCAAGTGCGTCGCGAACAATGTCCTGCATCTCCCTGGAATCAAGCAGTCTGGCGGGCATAAGTGCCGATTTTTCCGCCAGAATTTCCTCTTCGGCGCGAATTTCGTGCCCTCCCGAGTCTTTCATTGTCAGCGGAATCTCACGACGCCGCGAATTTCCCCGCTTTTGATTGCTGGCAAGGTTGTGAGCAATCCGGAACAGCCACGTCGAAAACCGGGCGGTTGCCTGGTATCGGTCGCGCGACCGGTAGACTCGCAGAAAGACTTCCTGAGCCAGATCTTCTGCGACCGTACGGTCGCGAAGCAGGTGGAAAAAGAAGCCAATCAGCCGATTCTGATAGCGCGAGACCAGTTCCTCAAACGCAGCATGATCGCCGTCCGAAACCCGCAGCATAAACTGCACGTCAGGATCGGCCAGATACTGGTTCGGAAGGGACTGAGAAACCAAGAGGAAGACTCACGCTTCGGCAGACGCACGGCAGGCACGAGGGACTGTACGGACATTGTAGGCGCGGCGGCAACCCAGCGATATTGTGACTCCCGCAGGAGGAACGGACGTCCGTTCGCGGCACCTTACGGAGCCGCGAACACTGCCAGCGCGGTCGCCGCTGCGGGAACGTCCGCGCGGAAATCCAGTCCCAGCAGAGCCGCGACGGTCGCGGCCGTTTGTGCCTGAGTCGCGTGAGTGACAGTCACCGAACTCGGATTGGTGTCCGGTCCGAGCACTGCGATCCAGATGCGTTCGCAGTCCGGGACGTCTTCGCCGTGGTTCTTCCATTCCACACGATCGTCGCCGCGGCCGTGGTCCGTGGTAATGACCAGCGAGGTTTTGCCCTTGTATTGCGGCAGCGACTGAGCCGTTTCCCACAACCGCCGAATGTAGTCGTCGTTGTGCCACGCCGCGTCGAGATACAGGTCGTAGCGGCCGGCATGAGCCCAGTCGTCGGTTTCTCCCAGCGACACGTACAACACTCGCGGCTGCTCACTTTTCAGACATTCCTCTGCTCCGCGGAATGTGAAATAGTCGTAACGGACGTTGTCCCAGTATTGCGGCAGTTCGCTGCCGATCTCGTCGAGTTCCTGCAGCACGGTGGAATTCCGTCCCCGGCCCTGAGCCAGCGGTTCCCAGCCCGCGTTCACGGAAATCCCGCTGCGTTCTTCGTTGATGATGAACGGAAAGACGTCCCAGCTGCAGAACGCGGCCACCTTGCCGCGAAAATCTTCGCGACGGTTGAGCCACTCCAGCACGGTGACATTCGGGTTGTTGATCTTCGAATTGGAGTCAATGCCCGGATCGACAACCCCGCACAGGATCTCACTGTAACCGGGGTACGAAAAGTTGAGCCGATTGGTGACCACGACTTCGCTGTCGTCTTCCGGATTGCCCAGCAGGACACCTTCCTTCGCGATGGTGCTCCACAAAAACGGCATCAGAACTTCGCGCCGTTCGGTTGCGGTCGGGCGTTCGTAGCGACGCTTCAGTCGAGGCAGGTCTTTGACCTTGCCGAAGTCATCATTCATCATCGCATCGTCTGCTCCCGCGAAGACTTCCTGCCAGCGAAGGCCGTCCAGCGTGATCAGGATCACGTTCTCCGTCCTGCGGTGGCTCCGTTCGGTATCCTGAGCATGCACCACAGCGGACAGCAGGCCGAGACACGAAACAGTGACCGCGAAAATGCGCAGTAAAGCAAAACGATGCGGATGAGTTGTCATGGGAACTCCGTGGAGTTTGCCGTGCGGAAATCCGGAAATGCGTAACCAGCAGGCGAATTCGACCGGGGTACTGCCCCGTTTCTTCTGCCTTTGCTGTGGCAGGGTAGCAGCAGCTGCACGGTCGGCAAATCCTCGAACAATAGTCCGCCAAGGCGACAATGAACCCGAATGAACCCAGACGACGCAATTACCGCTCACCTGCAGCGACTGCTGACCGAGTCGCAGGCTGAGCAGCCTGGGAATGGGAAGTCATTGCCCGTTCGTCGCGGCGACTGATGAATCAGACGCGGATGATGCTGCGCAACTATCCTCGTCTGCAGCGCCGGGAACAGACGGATGATGTTATGGACCGAGTTTCACGAAGCCATCGAACAACTGCTGCCGGAACGGCGCGAGGTCTTCGAACTGAGCCCGTCCGCCCTGTCTGGCAATGGAAGGGCGCTAAATGAACAGCAGATGCGTTCCGGCTCCCGCGGCTCGTTCGTAGAAGCCACCGACGGTCAATACGCCGTCAAGGTCGTCGTAGAGGTCGTCCTGTTTCAGATGGAACATTTCCATCGCCAGCTTGCAGGCCCACAGCTTTGCGCCGGACGCGGTCAGAATGCCCAGAAACTCGCCGACTTCGGGAATGTCCAGTTTTTCCATTTCGCTCTTCATCATCTTTGTCGCGAACGCTTCCATGCCGGGCAGCCCGCCGAGCATCGTGGGAATATGCATCGCCGGATTGCCCACCGTCGCGACGTGAAGCTTTTCCATCTTCTTCTTCGTAATCGCCTCCAGCCCGAAAAACGTGAAGAAGACTTCCGCTTCAATTCCTTCCATCCGGGCTCCGTTGGCCAGAATAAAGCAGGCGTAGACGTTGTCCAGCGTCGCCTTTGACAGAATCAGCAGCATCTTTTTCACAGTCTGATTTTCTGTGGTGGCGGCAGCAGCCGCTGCTTCGTTTGTCAATTGTTGTGCCATTGTTGGTTGTGCCATTGTTGATCGCCCCTCAATTCTGTGTCGTCGTTGTACCGCTGGATGAGGCTGAAGCCATCAAATCACAGGCAGCTCGCCGGTCTGGGAATACCGGCGATTCTGCTGGCCTTCTTCAGCGGGCCGTCCGGGAACAGCGCATAGAACTCCTTGATGGTGACCGGACCGCGTTTGCCAAGCGACCGAATCGAAAGAGGCTCCTTGTTTCGGAAGCTTTCCCGGATGAACTCGATGACCTTCCAGTGCTCATCTGTCATCTCGATCCCTTCTTCTTTGGCAATCTCTTCACCAACATCGCGAGTCCATTGTGAGAAGTCTGTCAAATAGCCCTCTTCGTCGACGGAGATTTCCAGTCCGGCCAGTTGCTTATCCATGTGACACCTCGACTTTTTCCTGGGGTTTCCTGAAATTCCTGCCACGCTCATCCATGGTGGCCGACACAAACGGGATCGGCCAGCCCTTCAAAAGCATGTTCCAGTAGATCCACCTGAAGGCCAGTTTGCCGTAGTGGTTCATGCGGCTTTCCTGCAGCAGCTTCAACGGGCCGACGCCGGGGAAGGGGAACGTTCCCTCGACGGGCTCATGTGTGTAGTTGAAGTCAATCAGCAGCGCTTTGCCGTTGCCTGTCTCCACAAAGCAGTTTGCGTGGCCGTCGAATTCCTGCTTAAGCGGCTCACCCTTGATGAAGCGCAGGATATTGTCGGTCAGAATCTCGGACTCAAAATGGGCCACGGATCCGGCCTTGGAAGCCGGAACGTTGGTCGCGTCACCGATCGCAAAGATATTGTCTTTGACCGTGGTCTGCAGAGTCGCATTATTCGTCGGTACGTAATTCAGGTCATCACCGAAGCCGGACCGACCGATCGCCTCATCACCCATATTGGTCGGCACCGTGACCAGCAAATCATACTCAACCTCTTTTCCGCCGTAGTCGACAATCTTCCTGTGCTCATTGTCGACCTTTTCAATGGCGAAATCGGTGACGAGGCTGATCCGTTTGTCTTCGAGCAGATGGCCCAGCTTTTCCGTTGCCGTGGGTTTGGTAAACGCTCCGCTCAATGGAGTCACGAACGTCAGATCGACCTTGTCCCGCATGCCCTTGTCTGTGAAAAAAGAGTCAGCGAGAAATACGAATTCAAGCGGAGCGACGGGGCATTTGATGGGCATTTCACAGATGTGAACCACCAGCCTGCCACCTTCCCACTCGCGAAGTTTGTCGCGAAGCGCTTTGGCTCCGTCGAACGTATAGAAATCAAACACGTCCTTCCGCCAGCCGGAACCGAGCATACCTTCGGTTTCCTGGGGAGCGATCTTTGTTCCCGTTGCAATGATCAGCACGTCGTAACGCAGACTGTTGCCGTTCCGGAGGTAAACGGTGTCTGCTTCGTGGTCAATGCGATCGATTGCTTCCTGAATCAGTGCGACATTGTTCGGAATGAACTGCTCGATCGGTTTCCTGAGCTGTTTGGGCTTGTAGCCATCAAACGGCAGAAAAAGAAACCCCGGCTGGTAGTAGTGGGTCTTTTCCTGATCGACGATCGTTATGGACCATTCGGCGCGGCTCAGTTTGGGGCGAAGATGATTGGCCATCATCGTTCCGGCCGTGCCCGCACCCAGTATGAGTAAGCTTCGCATCGTTTCACCCTTCGTGTGAACAGCATGCCCGCGTCACTCACTGGCAAACAACGTGCCAACGCCGCGAGACGCCGGCTTGTGGTCTCCCGTGCGTTCGCTCGCAGGATGTCGGCGAAAGCCGGCGAGTGCACAGTTGATCCTCGCCCGCACGCTGGCGTGCGACCTGGCGCGCTTCGATCATCAGTCTGTCGCCATGTGTGCGGCTCGTTATCACAGAACGAATTTCCCGGGCCGCAGACGTTTCGGTATGGAGAGACAGGGCGGCAGAATTCTTTCGCAAGACGACCTGTGAACAGTCTGCACGCCGCTGGTGTTCTGGCTTTTGACCGACCTGGTTGCTCTGATATTGTCACACTTCGGATTCGGAATCGCGGCTCACGTTTCGCTGGCCGCCGGGGAGCGTCGTATGAATTCAGGTCAACTCACAGCGTTGCTTGCAGCTTTGTGCAGCGTCGCCACCGCGACGCAGTCGTGTGTCTTCGCAGACGAATCGAATCTCGGCGAACACGATGTCGAATACTTCGAACGCGAGATCCGCCCGTTGCTCGCAGAGCGCTGCTATTCCTGTCATTCGTCGAAAGCGAAGACTGTTCATGGCGGACTGCGACTGGATACCGACACGGCCATTCAGCAGGGAGGCGACAGTGGTGCGGTCATCGTTGCAGGCGCACCGGACGACAGCCTGCTGGTTCAGGTCATCCGTTATGGCGGCGATATCGAAATGCCGCCCGCTGGAAAACTGCCTGACCGCGAAATCGAAGTGCTCACCGAATGGATTCGGCGAGGCGCGTTCGTGCCGCCGTCGGACGACCAGGCCAGACCTGCTGACTCGGAAATTGATTTCGAAGAGGGCCGGACATTCTGGTCGTTTCAACCGGTGCGGGAACACTCCCTTCCCGACGTCACAGACACGGAATGGCCGAACAACCGCGTCGATGCATTTGTCCTTGCGGTGATGGAACGCGAAGGACTGCAGCCGTCGCCGCAGGCGGATCGACGTACGCTGATCCGAAGGCTGTCTTTCGAACTGACAGGACTGCCTCCGACGCCGGATGCTGTTGATGCATTCGTCAACGATGACGCTCCCGATGCTTACGAACAACTGATCGAACGGCTGCTGGATTCGCCGCACTATGGCGAAAAATGGGCGAGGATGTGGCTTGATGCGGCGCGCTACACTGACCGCACGGCAAGCTGGCTGTCGCAGGGTGGCCAGCCTCATCTGTATCGCGACTGGGTCGTGCGAGCGTTCAACGACGACATGCCGTACGACGACTTCGTTCGCCGGCAGCTTGCCACAGATCTGATGCCCGACACCGGGCCGGAAGACCGCGCCGCCCTGGGATTCGTCAGTCTCAGCCCGACGTACTGGAAGGAGCTGCAGTTGCCATGTGAAATCATCAAGGTGATCGTTGCTGACGAATGGGAAGAAAAAGTTGACGCGGTGTCGCAGACGTTTCTGGGCCTGACCGTCGCGTGCGCTCGCTGTCATGATCACAAGTTCGACCCGATCAGTTCCGAAGACTATTACGCTCTGGCGGGAGTCTTCGCGAGCTGCCGATCAGCCGAACGACCGCTGCTTCCGGACGAAGACTACGAACCGGCGCGGCTGGCGAAGGAAGAAGTTGCCAGGCTGGGTGCCGAAGTCGAAAAGCTCCGCAAAGAAACTCCGCCGCCCGAAGCCAGAATTACTGAACTGACGGCCCGTGTCGCCCAGTTGAAATCAACACCGTTCTACGACGCTCCCGTGGCGAACGCTCTCGCAGAAGAGTCGCTGTATGTCGAACGAGCGGGAAAGACGGCTCAGGACGGTACGCGGCTGGACTACCGGCCGGGGCCGCGCGATCTGCCGCTGTTCATTCGAGGCAATCCGAATCGGCTGGGCGAGATCGTTCCGCGACGTTTTCTGACGGTCCTGTCCGAACAGCCACAGCCGTTCGCAAACGGCAGCGGCCGACTGGAACTCGCTCAGGCCATCACGACCGATGCGGCGTCTCTGACGGCGCGCGTGATCGTGAATCGCATCTGGCTGGCGCATTTCGGGCGAGGACTGGTGGCGACACCCAGTAACTTCGGCCAGCAAGGCGAACGCCCCAGTCATCCGGAATTGCTCGATGATCTGGCCGCGCGGTTCATCGCCGGCGGCTGGTCGACCAAGGACCTGCACCGCGAGATCCTGCATTCCGCGACGTGGCAGCAGTCTGCCGTCGGCAGCGACGCGTCTATCGCCGCCGATCCGGACAACCGCTGGTATTCGCGAGCCAACCGTCGACGTCTGGACTTCGAATCGTGGCGAGATGCGATGCTAAGCGTCAGCGGCGTGCTCGACCCCACGACCGGTGGCGAATCGATCAGTCTGGACGAACCCGGCAACCGTCGCCGCACGCTCTACGGAACCGTGCATCGTCGCGAGTTGTCCACCACTCTGCAGATCCACGATTTCCCGGACCCGAATCAACACAGTGCTCAACGATCATTCACGACAACCGCGCTGCAGGGCCTGTACGCTTTGAATGGACCACTGCTGGCCGAACAGTCGCGTGCTGTGGTCGATCGCCTGCGAACGGAATTCCCGGACGATGACAACGGCCGCATCACGCGAGTTTACCGGCTGCTGTTCTCAAGATCGCCGACGGATCGCGAACGCTCTTTGGCACTCAATTATCTCGGCGATTCAACCGGCGCCGATCGAACAGCCCGGTGGCAACAGTACGCTCACGCCTTGCTGGCTTCGAACGAGTTTTTGTTTGTGGATTAGAACGTTTAACCCGTGGCCGACAGGCCAGGCCGTTTGCGGCACTCTCACCGTGCAACGGCCTGGCCTGTCGGCCACGGGTTAAACAGCCTGCAGCGGTCACGAATTGAACACGCAACGTTTCTACGAGAGTTCACTTTCATGGTTCCGGACACACTCAACCGTCGTCGCCTGCTGCAGAATTTCGGCGGTGGCATGGGAATGATCGCCGCCGCCAGCGCGCTCGCGTCGACGGGTTCGATCGCGACACCGGCAGCCAGCGGTCCGCACTTCCCGGCAAAAGCAAAACGCGTCATTCACCTGTTCATGAACGGCGGACCCTTTCAGGCCGATCTGTTCGACCCGAAACCCGCGTTGAAGAAATATGCCGGACAGAAACCCTCCGGAGCCGACCTGCTGACGGAACGGCCGACCGGCGGACTGCTGCCTTCGCCGTTTCGTTTTCGTCCGTGCGGTGAAAGCG
>CAZHET010000204.1:0-10663 GCA_964531585.1 uncultured Planctomycetaceae bacterium
CCAGCCTTCGCGACCGGGGCGGCACCAGTGAACCACTGCCACATTGGATGCCGACGCCGAATAGTCAATGTACAAGGCCAGCCGTATGCGTGTTCCGAAACGCAGCGGGCGATCCGTCTGCAGCAGCACATCGGTGCGGGAAAGCTGACGAACCGAGGTCGGCAGCGGCACACCCGATTCCAGACAGGCGGAGATGTGAATTCCGGCAGCGTCGCAGCACCGCGGCAGCTCGAAGGCGAACCGATCAGGCCGTGTGGAAGCAGGGTCCGTGATTTCCGGCGGTGGTTCCGTTTGCCGCGGCACCGTCCCCTCCAGCGCAGTCACCTCCAGCACTGCGTGTGTGTCAAGCGACGCCTCTGCCTGCCGCGCTGGTTCTGCTCGCAGTTGAGATGTTGTGCGAATCAGAACGGCATCCGCACCAGGTGACACCGGACGCCGTTCCCGTGGTGGCGAATGCACCACTCCGGCGGTCTGGCATTCGAGTTGCGTGTTCTGAAGTTGCATTGCTGCCGCCGACATGAGCGATGGAGGCCGGAACCTCTGGCACATGATGCATCGCAATTCGGCTGGTCGAACCGCTGCGGGCCACGAGTACGCATCACGCGAAACCTACATCGATGGGCCACGGCAGAACTGAACTGTTTGTTCTCCGCAGTCGGGGTTTCTGCACAAGCTGCGGCAACCGGACCGGTTCTAGTGGTTCAGGCGATGGGACCACTTGCGCAGGTCGGACCGGCGGCACGTGGTCGGATCGATCGCAGCCACGTGATCGACCCAGACGCACACAGGGCGCGCCGGGTCACAGGGCGTGCAGCGTCAGACGTTACGCCGCGTCGGGTTTGGCGGGGCCGATGGAGCGTGAACCCTTCGCCGTTCTGGCTTTCAGGTCGAACAGGCCGAAGATCTCCGACGCGTTCATACTCAGCGACACGTCCTCGTTGTCGCCATCACCGAGCACCGCGTTGAACAGTTCGCGTTTCTCGCGAAGGACGCGGTCGATGCGTTCCTCGATCGTATTCACGCTGATAAACCGCGTCACGATCACAGGATTCTTCACGCCGATACGGTGGGCTCGATTGATCGCCTGATCCTCGATCGCCGGATTCCACCAGCGGTCGTACAGAAACACGTACCCGGCGAACTGCAGATTCAGCCCGACCGCTCCTGTGCCGTAGCTCATCAGCAGGATGTGAGCGTTTGGGTCTTCCTTGAACTTCGCCAGAATCGGTTCGCGTTTCTTCGTGGGAACGCCGCCGTGATAGATCAGCGGGTTGAAGTCGCGCAGCCGCGGTTCCAGCCAGTCGATCGTCTTTGTCCACTGACTGAACAGAATCGCTTTGCCTCCGCTGGCAGCGATTTCTTCCATGTCGGCGACAAGGCGTTCCAGCTTGGCGCTTTCCCCGGTCAGCGGATCGTAGTTGGTGATCTGCTTCAGCCGCATGACCAGTTCAAACACGTGCTGCACGCTGATGGAATCACCCATTTCATTGAGCTGCACCACGCCTTCCTTTTCGGCCGTCGTGTAGGCGTACTGCTGTGCATCCGTGAGCGGCAGTTCGGCGTCACGATCAATGCGCGGCGGCATGTCGGACATCACGAGATCCTTGGTGCGCCGCAGGATGTATTTGTCGGCGAGCTTCGAAAGCTGGCGCAGGTCCGGAGCGCCTCGCGCGGGAATGACTTCCATGAATTCGAACAGCGATGCCAGCTCTTCCGGCCGGTTTTCGATCGGAGTTCCCGTCAGTGCCCAGCTTCGACGACGGTTGATGTTGCGGGCAACATTCGCCGTGCGGGAATCCCGGTTCTTGATCCGCTGAGCTTCGTCCAGCACCAGCAGATCAAACTTCGGCTGTTCGTCGTCAGGAATTTCCGCAAGATCGCGCGTCATCGATTCATAGTTCGTCAGCAGCACGGGAATACCCGGCATCGTCCACAACATGCGGCGCCTGGCACCGTTGCCTTCAATCGTGACAACAGGAAGCTCTTCCGCCCACGTACGGAATTCGCGCTGCCAGTTCGGAATCAGCGGCTTCGGACAGACCAGCAGAATTCGCCGTACCTGGCCGGATCGCAGCAGCAGCCGGATGCCGGTGATCGTCTGCATCGTTTTTCCGAGACCCATCTCGTCAGCCAGCAATGCCGCATGACTGGCAAACAGCCAGGCAATGCCTTCGTACTGATACGGAAACGGTTCGAAAGGCATAATCAGTTCCTGCCCGGCCAGCCACGTTTCCAGCGGCGGCTGCAGCAGGTAGAACAGCCGGTCCTGCAGCGATAACGCGTCCGCGGGCGGTCTGATGCGCGTGCGTTTCGATGGCTGGCCGCCACCGGAAGCAGCGTCTTCGTCGCCTTTCGGCGGTTCGACCTTCTTCAGATGCACGCCATCGGACTGAGTTTCCTTCGCCTGCACCGGCGGCTGAAATGCGATGCCTTCCGGCAGCGTCAGGCCAATGCACTTGATCGGAATTCTGCGAGGCTTCCACGATGGCACAAAGTCCAGCCGCTGATCCAGCGGCAAAGGCATCGTGTCCATTTGAGGAACTCGTCGGATGGCAGGATTGAATCCGGCCTGAGCCGTTTCGACGGCATTCGAAAGCTCGACAGTGAAGCAATCGAACCGCGGTGTGGCCGGACGTTCGTCTTGTTGCGAATGCTTCACCGGAACAGCCTCCAATCTGCTTTCCGACACGCCACCAGGTTCACCAGGGTGGCGATGTGGCTGGTACGCGGCAGAAACAGGTGGTCATCGCGCCATCACCGTCTTCACCGTTTCACTCAGCGCTTCGTGGACACGTTCGAGCGGTTCTTCCAGATCGGCCTGGCCCGGCAGCAGCTTCGAGCGAATGCGAATAAAGTCCGCGTCGTTCTGATGCGCGTCGTGAAATCTCAGCCGACGGCCACCCAGTTCCGCGGCAGAATCTGCCGCAACGGGGCGTGAATTGTCCGTGCAGGCGACCGGGATGGCGATGTGATTTCGCAGTTCCAGAAAGTCCACATCGCCTGTGACAACCAGTTCGGGCTTAATGGAAACACGGTCGAGCAGCGTCTTGCCGATGAGTTCGCCAAGCAGCCACGGCCGCAGCGATTTCCCGTACAGTATTTCCTGAGTGCGGTCGGGCTTCACGGGAGTTGTACACTGGAATTCCAGCGGTCGACCGTTCTGGTTGGTCACCAGCAGACCACCGACGAATCCTCGCCCGTCGACTTCCAGAGCGGCCAGAAATCCCAGCCGCAGTTGTTCCGACTTCGCGGCGTTCGACATTCAGAATGCTTTCGTGAACCGGCAGATTTCGCCGATTGCCCCGACTGTGAATCAGCGTCCGTCTGTGAAGAGTCATCGACCCGACGGGAACACAGCCTTTAGCGACGACGACGATCACCGCACCGTTGCGGTGAACACGTCCTCACAGACACTGACGGTCAGCGCACCGCCAACCACAGCGGCCAGACGGACGACGGCCAGTCCGATCCGGTCGCCGGTTTCGTCCACACTTTCTGACGTGACAACGGCAATCGCACCCTCGCCGCCCGGCACGTTCGGTTCCCCAATCTGAAGTGCGGTCAGCCGGCGGTTCACGTGCCCCATCGCATCGATGCGGGCGATCGGTTCCTGACCGAGATAGCAGCCTTTCGTGTAGCAAACCGCCGTGGCGTCGCGCCCCGCTTCCGGTGCAAGATTGTCGCTGGACAGATCGCGGCCAATGACCGGGAATCGTTCGCGAATTCGCAGCGAGTCGAAGACCCGCATGCCCGCCGGACGTGCTCCCGCCCCCGTCAGCCGCTGCCACGCCGCGACGGAGTGTTCGCCGTCAACGCTCAGAAAGCACACCGGTGTGCCGTCCCATTCCGCACTCAGAACCGTTGCATCTCCGGCGTGTTCGAATATTGACCACGTCAGCGGATTCGCTTCCTGAAGACCGATGATCGTTGCCGCGTCCGGGCCGGCAATGACAAACGTCTGCTGAGTCCCTGCGCTCGCTTCGACAACGACGTCTTCCGTGATGATGTACCGTTCCAGATGATTTCGCAGAGCGTCCGGGCTTCGGGTCAGCATCCGGATTTCGTGGTACGCATCGGCCGCGAGAACAAATCCGTGAGCCAGTATTCGCGCCTTCACGTCCGTAAAAAACGCCTCGCACACGCGGCCGGAGGGCAGCCCTTTGACGTCGTTGGTGCAGAAGTTGTGCAGGAACTTTGCTCGATCGCGGCCACTGATGCGCAGCCGACAGAATTCCCAAAGCGGTATGACGACAGCCGCCTGACGCGCCGCGGCAAGTTCCGCAGCCACATCACCGAAATCACGGACGCTCACATCACGGACTTCTGCAGCGCGCGATTCGTCAGACGCGAACCGGGCTCCGCACGATTCCAGAGTCTGCAGCAGGGTCGCGTCATACATCAGCAGGTCCTTGGCGAAGAGTCTACTGCAGGCCACTCAGGTAGCTTCGCGCGCGGTTGATTTCGGCAGTGACTTCTTTCGACGTGTCCAGAATCGGAATGCCGCGCGGAAACGGGTGCATAAAGATTTCCGTCCAGCCGGTGTAACGGATGTCGCCCAGGGCTGCCAGCAGCGGAGCGAAATCCAGGTCGCCGCGGCCGGGCATCTGCAGAAGCTCCTGCTCCTTCGGCAGCTTTTCCATGCAACCCATGCCGTGTTGCCACGCGTAAAACACCGCGACCGCGCCGTCCAGTTGGCGAATCAGATCGCTGAGAAGTTCCTCGTCCTGTGGCAGATGATACGGAGCCAGCGCCACCGCGAGGTGTTTCGACGGTCGCAGTTCAGCCAGCCATTTCAGCGAATCCGGGGAATCGACGAGACTGTTCGCGTGGTTTTCGATGGCAATTGTCACACCGGTTTCTTCAGCGATGGCGAGGTGCGGCTTCATTTGTTCGACAAAGTGTGCGACGGCGTTCTTCAGGTCGTTGCCGGCGAGTCCCTTCGGCCCCACGGCACCAGTCACCATCGTGGAACACCCAAGCCGCTGAGCTAGTCGCATTTCATCCTGCAATCCAAACGGTCCCAGCCTGTACTGCGTGATGCAGCCCAGCGCGACGCTGTGCTCCTGCAGCATCGCCGCGAATCTGTCTTCGCCAAGCTCATCAAGCTGTTCACGCTGATTGCCATGAACCTTCGGCCAGATGTCGATAGCTGCCGCTCCGGTCTTCGTGACTTCCGGCAGAATCTCAGCCAGCGGCGTGTAACCATACATGCACGATCCGACGATGTATTTGAGTTCCAGTTTCGCTGCCGAGGTGCGCGCCGCGGCGCTGGGTTCCGCTAATGAACCGATCGCCGCAGCCGCAGCCACGGCACAAAACTCGCGACGGGAAACATGCCGCACCACTTCGTATTGAGTTACTGTTTCGGTCATGATTCATCTTCCATCGGCAACAATGTGCCCGGCACGCAGGAAAGGAACCCCCAGATGCATCAGTTCGTCGCTGCCTGGCCTATAAAGCGGTTCGGCCGAATACTGAGTCACGTACGCTCGCCGCATTCGATTGGTTGTGTTCGCTCCGCTGCGGTGAAACGTGACGGAACTGAAGACCACAATGCTGCCCGCGGGAACGATCGCCGGAATCCCCTGTTCGTCCCCGAAGTATCCCGTCCTGTCTCCGGTCGCCGGATCGCGAATATGGTCGACACGTGTGCGAATTCCGCATTTCGAAAAAGGAAGAACAAAGGCGGTTCCGTTTTCCAGAGTCATGTCGTCCACCGCAGCCCATACAGTCACATACGGGCGGTGCGAAAAATCCAGGTATCCGGAATCCTGGTGCCAGGAAAATGTAATTCCCTGTTCGGCCGCCTTGGCGACATACTGGTCATAGAACAGCCAGGCATTCTCACCCACCGTTGCTCGACACACATCCGCCATCAGGTCACTGAACACGTATTCCGACAGTCCTGGTGCCTGAGCGTATTTCTTCGCGATGTGATAGCGCTTGCCGCGATGACTGATGTGAATGTGGTCTGTGCCAAGGCGGTCCATTTCATCATGCATCAGGCCAATCAGGTGATCACAGGAATCGCGCAGGATCTGCAGGTGGTTGTCCGGTATCGCCCGTTCAAGCACAAAATAGCCATCGTTGACGTACTGTTGACGATGAGCATCAGTGATGAGTGATTGAGTAGTAAGCAACTTCACGCGGTTTCAAACCCTGACCGTTGTTCTCTTGACAGCCATGTGTCGGCTTCGCTGTCCTGCACGAACTTTTCAGCGTCCGGATCCCATTGCAGCCTGCGACCGAGACGCATCGAGATGTTTCCCAGATGACACGTGCAGGCGCTGCGGTGCTGGCTTTCGACATCGGATACGGGCGTCTGTCGCGATTCGACACAGTCAAAGAAATTGCCCATGTGGTTGATAATTGCGTCCAGCTTGCCCGCTCGCTCCGGGCGTTCGAGATTGTCCGAGCCATACACTGTCCACTCTTCGCGCGGCAGCGGATTTTGTCCCAGATCCTCAACCGGTTTGCCTTCCAGCGTTCCCCGATTCACGAAAATCCGTCCCTGATCGCCCGTAAACATGATTCCGTTGCGGCCGTTGTCGCCGACGGTCATGGTAACTCCGCTGGCGTATTTATACGTCGCGTTGTAGTCAACGGCGACGTTATATCCATCGGGCACTGTTGGCAGTGTGGCCTGACCATCGATTTCCACGGGAAGACTGTCGATGGCCCACTGGGCGATATCCAGATGGTGAGCGCCCCAGTCTGTCATCTGGCCGCCCGAATATTCATACCACCAGCGAAACGTATAGTGGCTGCGTTCCTCCAGATAGGGAACGTCGGGAGTCTGGCCCTGCCACAGATTCCAGTTGAAGTGACCAGGTACCGGGCGCGTCGAGAAAGGGCCGCCTGTGACGTTTTTGCCCAGCACAACATCGACGGACTGCAGTGTTCCGATGCGGCCCTGCCGGACCATTTCCACCGCCTGACGGAAGCGGTGATCGGAGCGCTGCCATGAGCCGACCTGGACAATACGTCCGGTTTCCTTCACGACATCGCGAAGTATTTTGCCCTCATCAATTGTCAGCGTGAGCGGCTTTTCGCAATAGACGTCTTTGCCGGCTCGACATGCATCGATGACCATTTTCGTGTGCCAGTGATCGGGTGTCCCGATGGTGACAACGTCGATATCGTTGCGAGCCAGCAGGTCGCGGTAGTCCTCAAAGTCTCGCGGAGTGCTGCCGAATGCGGCCCTGGCGGGATCACGGACGTTCCTGTCAACGTCACACACGGCCACGATATCCGCATACATCTGAGCCTTGTGGGCAATCACACTTCCCTGATAGCGCAGGCCGATACTTCCGACACCCGCTCGTTCGACTTTGTGACGCGGCTTCTGCTGCGCAGCGGCGGCGGTTCTCAGCGGCATCCCGGCCAGCAGCGTTCCGGTGGCTGCAGCTGCGGCGGCGGAAGAAAGAAAAGATCGGCGGGTGGTCATGGCAGGTGCTCCGCAAAGGCGCCGCATGGGAATGTATCGAAGACGCCGGATGACAAAGTGTAAACGCTGAACGCGAAGCGTGGAACCGGCTAAGCGTGAATGGCTGCGACGCGACTGGCGCGATAGAATCCGTCCCTGCCAGTGCCCCATCAGGCTGTCCCCGGTGGATTTAAGCATGTGCAGGGCCGAAAACACTGGCGAATCGTATTGCGGCTTCGTGCAGGCCACCCGAATGAATTTGGCGGCGTGGCAATCTCGACGAAATCAACAGCCCGCAGGCCCGTTGGCCGTTTACTCGATCGAATGTCAGAACTCTCCCGTTACCAGAAACAAGTCCTGTTCCACCAGATCGGCGAGGCCGGTCAGCGGTGCCTGCTGAGCCGGCGCGTGCTGATTGTCGGCTGCGGAGCACTGGGCTGTGTCGCGGCTGACGCGATGGTTCGAGCCGGTGTGGGCCATGTGAAGATCGTCGACCGCGACTTCGTGGAACTCAGCAACCTGCAGCGCCAGTTGCTGTTTACGGAAGACGACGTTGCTGAACACCTTCCGAAATCCGTTGCCGCGGCACGGAGGCTCAGGCGAGTGAACTCCGGCATCGAGATCGAAGCGATCGTCGCAGATGTCGACTTCACGAATATCCGGCAGTTGGCCGAAGGTGCGGACCTGATTCTCGACGGTACGGACAATTTCGAGATTCGGTATCTGATCAACGACCTGTCACTCGAAACCGGCATTCCGTGGATCTTCACCGGCTGCACGGGCAGCATCGGGCAAATGATGCCCGTCATCCCGCACGAATCGGCCTGCCTGCGCTGCCTGATGCCGGATGCACCGCCGCCCGGGTCGACGGAAACGTGCGACACCGCCGGAGTTCTCGGTCCGGCGATCAGCACCATCGCGTCGCTGCAGGCGGCTGTCGCCCTGAAGCTCCTGAGTCGCGACACTCGGGGTTCAGAACAGCCAGGTTCAAAACAGCCAGATCCGGACCAGCCACAGGCATCCGTTCTCGATCCTGAACGCTCGGCGCTGGACGATGCGAAGCTCACGATTATCGATGTGTGGGACGGCACATTTCGGCAGATTGATGTTTCCCGACTGCGTAACACCACGGACTGCCCCGCATGCAAACAGGGCGAACGCCTGTGGCTCGACGGGACTCAGAATTCCGGATCGACGATTCTTTGCGGCCGCAACGCCGTGCAGGTGACTCCGGCGGAGAAGCTGACGGTTTCCGTGGATGAACTGGCCACTCGACTAAAATCCGCCGGAACCGTGACCTTGAACCCGTTCCTCGTGCGCGTCGCGGTCGGGGACTCCGAACTCGAAATGACGGTATTCCCCGACGGTCGCGCAATCGTCAAAGGCACCGAAGACCCTTGGCTCGCACGAGCCCTCTATTCGCGCTACGTCGGGTCGTGACTCACCAGCGCAGTCGCTCCGGCCATGCATTCAGGCAGGCACTGGCCGACGCACAGGACGGACAATGCGCGTCGCGGCACCGTTGACAAGTCAGTGCCCCACTGTGCGGTACCGCCACCCCGTGCAGCAGGCTGAACTCTCGCGGAACCACGCGCACCGTCGATCAGAATTCTGGCAGCGGACTCGCCCTGAGCTTCATTCACGTCTTGCCACTTTTGTCGCCGTCGTGTTCCAGAACACCTTCAGCAGTGGCTGAGTTTCGTCGCCGTCTTCGTGGAAGCAGCCGGCGATGATGTCCGGGCGACCGTCTGCATCCAGATCAGCAATCGTCATCGCCGGATAGATCGGGCGACCGCGTTCGATCACATGGCGGGCGAACCGGCCCGGCTGAGTCTGTTCCAGCCAGATCAGGCCCTGCAGATTGTCGGGATCGTAGTTCCGTGAACTTGTTGTCGGCAGCAAAGCCGCCGCGACGATGTCCAGGTCGCCGTCGCCGTCGATGTCTGCGGCCAGAGCCCGGTGAACTCCTGGCATCGCTGCGATGCGGTGTTCCGTGAAATTCCACGCACCATCGTTTTCCAGCCACCAGATTCCGTGGTACGGCTTCACGAGATACGAATCGAACGTGTCACCGTTTGTGTACAGAATGTCCTGGTCTCCATCCTGATCCAGGTCCACAAGAGCAACTCCGCTGGTTCCCCACGACGGATCGGGAGCCTCGTACAGGATTTTCCTGCGAAAGCCGTCCGGCTCGTTCAGAAAGGCCACGATCTGTTCGTGTTCCTGACTGATCGACGCGACGAAATCCAGCGTTCCGTTCGCGTCGATGTCGTAAGGAATGATGTTGATCGTTCCCGGACGGTCGTCCAGAAGCTGATGGGTAAACGTCGGCTGGCCATCTGTCAGTCCGGCATTGGTCAGCAGATGGATGCCACCGGTTTTTCGCCAGCCAAATTCCGCCACGACCATGTCGAGCAGCCCGTCACCGGTAAAGTCTTCGATGCAGACGTCCGCGATTCGTCCGAGCCCTTCCAGCAGAACTTCAGCGGTTCCGGGCGACGACCCCGTGCCGTCGGGCAGTCGCACAAGTCGACCCTTGTCATGATCTTCCGGAAGAAAGCTGCCCAGTTCGGTGAAGATCAGGTCGTCAATGCCGTTGCCGTCCAGATCGGCGGGGCGGATGGCCACCGGATGATTCGCCACGCGGTTGACACTAATCCGCATCCGCGGAGCCGCAGCGTCGGCACCTGAAGCCAGCCGCTTCTCGACGGCGAGCTGCCCGGCGGCTCCCGACCGCATATCGCTGAACCAGATTTCCCTCGCATCCTCTGCAGCCTTTCGTACATCGACGAACGAAACAGCCGGAGGCGTTTTGATCGACGGCCATGTCACCGTCACCGACTGAGCGGCAAACGTGACGTCGGTGGAAGAATCATCCGGCCAGTCGGGAATTTCAAATTCCACGGGAGCGTACTTGCGATAGAAGTCGGTCACGTCCTGCGGCACGGGCATCGTCAGATCGGATCGTCCGGACTGATGGTAGAAGTCGAATCCTCGCCGGACTTCTTCGTACCAGGCATCTTTGGGAAAGCTCTGCGGCAGCGGGACGGCGTGGCAGCTTCCGCAGAACTGCCGAATCTGCGGCGCTCGTTCGTCTTCGCTTTCCAGGTCGGCGAACGGCACCACGCGGATGTCGCGAGCGGCAACACTGACGGACTGCAGTGTTCGCGCGTCGTCCGTCGCATCACAGCCGGGCAGCACGAGCGCTGCGAGCATCAAAGCGAACGCCGGCAGTTC
>CAZHET010000205.1:0-10658 GCA_964531585.1 uncultured Planctomycetaceae bacterium
GATATGTACAACACCAACGGCATCAGTCGGGAAGCAGACCTTGTCGATCTTGCGGTCGAGGAAAAAATCATCGATCGCAGCGGAAGCTGGTTCAGCTATGGCAAGACGAAACTCGGCCAGGGACGTGATCGCGCGAAGGCGTATCTGGAAGAGAATCCCGATGTCGTTGTCGAAATCACGAACAAGATTCTGGCAGCAAAAGGATTCCCACCAATCGGCACAGCTCCGCCCGCTGCGGAACAGGAAGAACCGGTCGAGGCAGAGGTTTCGTAGGGTGTTGTCACCCCTGGTTTTCGGGTTCGTCATTCCCCCGCAGAGTCCTGCCCTCGCGAAGGCGGGGCCGAAACCCGGCCGCGCGACTCTGAGTTCCCGCCCGCGTGGGAATCACGGAAGGTCAACCTCCTCTCGTGGCTGAGCACACTCCAAAAGCCCATCTCCATCGCAACCTGGTCTGGCGAATGATCCACGTCGCCACCAGCGTCTTCACTCATAGCTGGCTGCGACTTACGGTCAGCGGCCTTGAAAATATCGACAATACTCGCGGCGGCATTCTGCTGTTCAATCATCAGAGCTTTCTTGATCCGCTGCTGGCTGCCGTGCGGCTTGGTCGGCCCGTGTCCTATCTGGCTCGCGACAGCCTGTTTGTGATTCCGCTGGTCGGCTGGATCCTGCGAAAAACCTACGTCACGCCGCTGAACCGCACGGCGTTCCGTGGCAGCAGCGTTCGGCAGGCGGTCGAACGCCTGGAACACGGATTTCTGGTTGGCGTCTTCCCGGAAGGGACTCGTACACCAGATGGCGAAGTGAAGACGTTTCGTCCCGGATTTCTGTCGCTGGTGCGGCGCAGCGACGTGCCGATCTATCCCGTCGGCATTTCCGGAGCCGAGAAGGCAATGCCGCGGGGAGTATGGTTTATCCGCCCGGCTCGAATCACGATACACTACGGAGAACCGCTGACGGCGGCAGACTGTGCTCAACTGCGTGACGACAAGAATGAAAAGGCCGCCGCGGAACTTGTGCGGCAGCGAGTCATCGCCAACCAGACCGTGGCGACCGAACGGCTCAACAGAAAGGCATTGTCATGACAAACACACCGGACAGCCCGGTTGCACTGATTTCAGTGCCCGACGAACTGGAAGCCACCGCTCTCGTCACGGCTCTGGCCGACCACGGAATCGAAGCTCACACCACCGGCGCTCTGACGGCCGGTTTCCGAGCGGAGGCTCCGGGGGAAGTCTCCGTCATCGTTCGCGGCACTGACCTCGCGCGAGCCCAGCAGGCGCTGGAACAAATCGACCGCGAACGAGGACAGGTGGACTGGTCCGCCGTCGATGTGGGTGACCCCGAGGAGTAAGAATCAACGTTTCGGCGAAGTGAGTTGGACATGCAAAAGCAAAGGACGGGGCCGAACGACACTCACCCGGATGTCGATGCCCTTCAGGCAGCAGGGTTTCGCGCGATGACGGCGGAACGGAAGTTTGCACTCATGGACTCGCTGACGACTTCGTGTGTTTCAATGGCGCGGCAGGCCATTCGGGATGCGCACCCGGATCTCAGCCAGCGCGAACGTGATTTATTGTTCGTCGAGATCCACTATGGGAGTGAATGGGCAGAGCGTCTTCGCGACCGCGCTATTGGATCGGACGAGCGATGAAGGACCAGCAGATTTTCGGCGCTCTGGCACCTGTCGTGCGCCAGCTTGATGCACAGCAGATTTCTTATTGCATCGGTGGCTCAGTGGCGAGCTGTCTGCACGGATTCGTGCGGACAACGATGGACGCCGATCTTATGGTCGACTTGCGACACGATCATGTGGACGCATTCGTCAAGGCGTTGGATACCGATTATTACGTTTCCGCTCCGATGATTGTCGACGCCGTGTCTCGCCGACGGTCCTTCAACATCATGCTGTACGAAACGATGTTCAAGGTCGACTTCTTTATCGCGAAGGCTCGCGCCTTTGACCAGTCAGCACTATCGCGAGCGCAGCGCAAGCAAATTTCCGGGGCGACATCAACGATCGAAGTGCGAGTGGCTTCACCGGAAGATCTCGTCCTCCTGAAACTGGAGTGGTATCGCAAGTCGAACGACACGTCGGAACGACAATGGCGAGATGTTCAGGAAGTTCTGAAGGTCAATCGTGACGGCCTCGACATCCCCTATCTGCGTCACTGGGCGGCGGAACTGAACTTGTCCGACTTGTTGGAAGAAGCGCTGGCGGATGCCGGAGCCTGTTGATTGGCGGGCGACTCCGATCGCGATGCAGTACTCAACAGAGCTGAACGGCAACTCAATCGTTGAGGCGAGCGACGAATGAATAACGCCCGCCGATGCTGGCAGCATCGGTCACGTGGCGGATGCTGCCAGCGTCCGATTTGCTTCCGACAACCGGCGATACCACTGAACAACGGCGCTCCGCGATATGCTCGACGACACCGATATCCTGACTGCTCGCGGTGCAAAGAATCGCGTCGATCCGTTTCGGCCGTACCATTGGCTGGTGGAACCGGAATGCTCCGCCGACGGACATGTCGAAGACGTCGCCACGATCTTTCTGACGAACCGCGAATGCCCGTTTCGCTGTTTGATGTGCGACCTGTGGAAGAACACGACCGACGAAAAAGTTCCTGTCGGCGCGATTCCTGAACAAATTCGCTTCGCACTTGAACAGCTTCCAGCGGCGCGGCACATCAAGCTCTACAACAGCGGCAACTTCTTCGACGCACAGGCCATACCACCTCAGGACTTTGCGGCGATCGCTGAGCTTGTGAAACCGTTCAGGACGGTGATCGTCGAAAATCATCCAAAGCTGTGTTCCGAACTGTGCGTCGAGTTTCGTGACCTGTGCGGAACTCAATTGGAAATTGCGCTGGGCCTGGAAACTTCTCACGCGGCGACTCTGGCGACTTTGAACAAACACATGACCACTGACGACTTCGCTCGAGCGTGTGAATTTCTGCTGTCGCACGACATCCGAATTCGGACGTTCATCCTGCTGCGACCGCCGGGAGTCTCAGAAGAGCAGGGCATTCAGCACGCTGTGGAATCCATCCGCTTCGCCTTCGGCTGCGGCGTCAATTGTTGCTCCGTGATTGCGACGCGGGCAGGCAACGGCATCATGGACCGGCTACAACAGCAGGGAATCTTCAGCCCGCCGAAACTGCGATCACTGGAAGCGGTGCTGGACGAGGCCATTCGCTGGCAACGTGGTCGAGTGTTCGCGGATGTGTGGGATGCCGAACAGTTCTCGACATGTGCCGCGTGTTGTTTCGAAAGGATCGAGCGATTGCGGGCGATGAATCTCAGCCAGATCGTGCTGCCTCCGGTGCGCTGTCAGGCATGTGAGTCCACAGCATGACGAAGGCGAACGCGGACATCCTGATTCTCGGTTCCGGTTTCGGCGGTTCGCTGCTCGCAGCGATTCTGGCGAAGGCAGGGCGGAACGTGGTCGTGGTCGACAAAGCCACTCATCCGCGTTTTGCCATCGGCGAATCGTCAACGCCGCTGGCGGATTCCACTCTGGCCGACATCGCGACGACATACGATCTGCCGGAACTGCTGCCGCTGACTCAGTACGGTTCGTGGAAACGGAGCCTTCCGGAACTGACCTGCGGCCTGAAGCGCGGGTTCACCTACTTCGGTCATTCACCCGGACACGACCTGAAGCCGGACACACTTCCTGATCGACAATTGCTGGTCGCCGCCAGCAGCAGCGACGACCTTTCTGACACGCACTGGCTGCGAAGTGACGTGGACGCATTCATCGCGGATGTTGCCCGGCGCGCGGGAGCGGAAGTGCTGGAAGGTGCGGAGTTTTCTTTTGACCGCTCGGACCGCGGATGGACGGTACACGGAACCACAGGAGGGCAATTGTTTCGTAGCGATGCGAAGGTGTTGATCGACGCGACGGGAACGGGCAGCGCCGTGCTTCGAAGGCTGAACATTCCCGATCGAACTGACGACCTGCTGACGAATTCACGTACGATCTACGCGCATTTCGCCAACGTTCGAGCCGTTGCCGAATTGCTTTCAGAAAGCAACGTCGATGTCGGCGCGTATCCGTTTCCGTGCGACGCGGCCGCTGTGCATCACGTCCTGGACGACGGCTGGATGTGGCAGTTGCCGTTCGACGACGGCACCGTCAGCGTCGGTTTCATGTTTCGTGGCATCCGACAGGACTCCGATCCCGTCGAGGCGATGCGAGCGTCGAAACCGGAAGGCATCGAATTCCGACCATACGTCTGGAAATCGCAACTTCAGAGGTTTCCTTTTCTGCGCCGACAGTTTGAACATGCAACCATCGTCCGGCCCGACGGTGGGCTCAGGCTGACCGGACGACTGCAGCGACTGACCAGTCGCGCGGCGGGATCGAACTGGGCCGTGTTGCCTCACACCGCCGGGTTCGTTGATCCGCTGCACAGCACGGGAATCGCTCACACGCTGTTCGGTGTCCGGCGACTGGCCGAAATTCTGCTTGACGAGCTGACGCCGGAGGCACTTCAGAATCGCCTCTCAAAGTACTCGGCGCAGATCATCCGCGAAATCCGTCACATTGATCGTCTGGTCGAAGGCTGCTACGCCACGCTGCCGAATTTCCGGTTGTGGTGCATATGGACGATGCTGTACTTCGCGGCGGTGACGTCGATGGAACAATCGTCTGACGGCAGTCATCGCGACGCGTCATTCCTGGTCGCGGACGACGTTGATTTCACAGAGCTGCTGCTGGTTGCTCGACACCACCTTGGCGAATGCATGTCTGCCGGTGCGACCGAAGCGGAATGCGAACGCTTCGAGACGTGGCTTCGAGAAGCGATTCTGCCGTGGAACCGCGTGGGCCTGCTGGACACCGCTTGCGGCGGGATGTACCGCACCACCGCCGCACGATGAACGCCGTGCGTTGTGTCCACCTCGTTCCAGGGCTCTGTTCTGGAACGAGGCGTGAATGTATGGCGAGCTGCGCGACGGTCAACTCGTTCCAGGGCTCCGCCCTGGAACGCGCTGCCGGGCAGGCTCCGCCTTCGTGGTCGAGTAAAAGACGGGCCATAAAGAACCGCAGGCAGACCCTGCAAGGAATGGCGTTCCAGGGCTGGAGCCCTGGAACGAGGCATGCTCGCCGCGGCGCGATGCACCTTGCGCCGGCGCGCGGGATCGTGGCAAGTGGTGTGGTGAGCCGCCGGCATTCGCGCACCGAACGGCCCTTCACGCCTCCATCCGCAGCACTTCGCAGTCTTCCCCGACGCGCTGCACGGCCAGATCCGGAGGCATGTTGAACAAGAGACGCCCGCCGGTCCCCCACTGGCCGCCCTGATAATGGAACACCGCGGAACCCTCGCGAATCGCCGACACCGCCTCGACACCTTCCATGTCGCCGCCCTCGATCGCTTCGAAACCGATATGGACACCCGCATAGGCGGTCAACAGCCCCGTGGAATTGTCCTTTATCAAAGCGAACGCCGACTGCCAGTCGCACTTCGTCCAGCGCAGGCCGCGAGGCTTCCCGGACGACGACGCCAGCCGAAAGAACTCATCCCGCAGTTGCTGCCGGTTCGCAGCGAAGCGGAAGACCGCCCTGTCGGCGTCCGACCGCCCGGCGTCCGCCATGCGTTCCAGAAATCTTCGAATGGCCTGCAGCATGAAATTTCGACTTCGTCAAAGGCAGGTCGGCGCAGTCACAGTTCCGTGTTCGATGTTCAAAGCCGGATTCAAACGGCTGACCTGTTGTGACTCAGCCGTTTCCCGGAGGAGCGCAAAGCGGCCTGCATACGGAACCGGTTCCCGGCCTCGCTCATCACCCTTGAACTTTACCTTCTCGCATCAAATCCGTCGCAACCGGCCTCATCTGAACACCCGTTACAGCCCGATAGAACAGAATAATCGGCAAACCCGATACGGAGCGAAAGGCTTGCGCCACCGATTCCCTGTGCCTCACGGGAATCGTAATCTGCTGCAGGCGATTGGAAACATCGCAGCAGACTCCGTCATCGAACGCGGTTCCGGTTCAGGGGGGAGGCAATCGAAAGCCTGCATTACGTGAAGGATCACTGCGGTGAGACATCATGGCTTTCTGGCATTGGCACTGGCGGGAACCGCTGCTGCGACATGCTGGCTAATACACGATAACGACCAGCTTGACGCTTCCGAGGACCGCAGGCCGTCGTTTCGCGAGGTCTTTGCGAATCAGACACCCGCTGCGCCGCCGGAACAGGACCCGAACGGGGTCCGGCTGAACTACTTCGACGCGCGCTGGAACAAAGTGCTGCGCGACGTCGCTGAGCAGGCGCAATTGAATCTCGTCATGGAAAAGGTACCCGCGGGCCGTTATGCGCGCCGGGACAGGAACCGCTACGAGGTTGAATCGGCGCTCAATATTCTCAACCGGGAACTCGAACCTCAGGGCTTTCGCCTGATTCAGCAGAACGGCTTTCTGATCGTGCTGGAACTCGAAAAGGCGCGCACCCGCTACGCCCGACCAACGGTTCCCGCAACACCCAGCAGCGCCTACCCTCGTCCATCGGCAGCGACATCGTCACCCGTGGATCGTGCCGCTGCCAGCAACCCGTTTCATGCCGTCAGCCGTCGCAGCGACGATCCGTCGACGATGACTCCGTGGACTCAGGTCGCACGGCAGGATGACGTCCCGCCACCGGTGGATGCTGCGCAGGACGCGTTTCAGAACGACTACGAACCGGTTCGTGAATTCGGCCAGACCGTGACACGGCCGCAAAAACGCGCGGAACAGCCGCCTGTCGACAACGGGCCGCTGGTCGTTCGCAAGGTCCAGATCAATCATTCAAAGGCCGCGGACCTGGCGCGGACGATTTATCTCGTCTTCGAATCGCGAGCGGAACTCGTCAAGGAAGGACTGCAGGGGCTGCCCACGTTTGTCGTCAACCCGGCGAACACGAATGTTCAGGGAGTCCGGCCCGTCTTTCGGATCGGCATCAGCCAGGCCAGCAACGAACTGCTGATTGAAGCGACTGAAAACCGAGTTTCGCATCTGCTGCGACTGATCTCCGAACTCGACCAGCCGCTCGACGAAGGTGACGACGACCAGACAGTCGAACTGGTACCAAACGAAGGCATCGACGAAGCCACGGCTAAGCAGCTCAACGAACAGATTCACCGGCTCGTAGCATTGCAGGCTCAGCAGAACGGCCAGCCACAGAACAATCAACAGCAACCGGTCGATGGCGGACAGGACGACCTGCAGTCAGGCGATTCCATCAACCTGCGCGGCGACGTCACGATTCAGGCGATTCCTGATATCGGCGTCATCATCATCAAGGGCAATCAGGCCGACGTCGAACGTGTCCGAGCGCTCATCAATCAGCTCGAAGAAATGAGCATCGGTTCGCTGCCGAGCATTCATTTACTGAACCTGCGCAACGTCAATTCAGAAGCGATGTCGGAACTGCTGACTTCGGTTTATGACCGGCTGGCCGAACTGCGTCAGCGAGGCAATCAGGAACGTCAGACCGTGGCGTTCTTTCCGGTCGTGCAGCCAAATTCAATTCTGATTCTGGCTCCGCAGATTGAACTGGATTCGATTCTGGAACTGGCGAGCCAACTCGATCAGAAGGTTGCTCCGGAATCGGAATTCAAAGTCTTTGAATTGAAAAACGCCATCGCCAGCCAGGTCCTGGCAGCGCTGGAAAGTCTGTACGAAACAGAAGAAGGGCGAGGCCTGCGGACGCGCATTCAGTCGTTCGCAGACGTCCGCACAAACTCGGTCATCGTTCAGGGCAGCCCCGCCGATCTGGCGGAGGTCGCCGAACTGATCAGTCGCATTGATCGCGACGCTCCCGGCAAGGTTCACCGAGTGCAGATCTTCCAGTTGCATCACGCGACTGCGGAAGCTCTGGCCGAAGTGATTAACACGGCGATTCAGGCCGTGAGCAGCCCGCCGCAGCAAGCCGCGGGTGGCGGCGGATTTGGCGGATTCGGAGGCGGTACGAATCAGGCACCACAGGAACTGCGAGACGGCACGTCCGTGGCTTTGGAATTTCTGACGTCCGACGGCAATACCGAACGGCTGGTAAAGTCTGGAATCCTCGCCGACGTGCGGATCACCGCTGATCCGCGGTCGAACACGCTGGTCGTTTCTGCTCCGGAAGCGAGCATGATGCTGATGGCAGCGCTGATCGCGGAACTTGATGGAGCACCTTCAGCCACAGCATCGATCAAGGTGTTCACGCTGAAGAACGCAGATGCCGAACAGTCGGTCGAGCTGTTGACGTCGCTGTTTGAAAACCAGAATCAGGAAGAACAGCTTGGCGTGCAGATTGCCGGAGCCGAAGACGCAACGACCAGTCTGATTCCGCTGCAGTTTTCCGCCGACATTCGTTCCAACACCGTTCTGGCCATCGGCAGTGAAGAAGCTCTGGAAGTCGTCGAGGCAATTCTGCTGCGTCTGGACAGTGACGACACTCGCCAGCGCAGAACGGACGTCATCCAACTGAGAAACGCGCCGGCTGAACTGGTGTCACAAAGCATTCAGGACTTCCTCGCCCAGCAGCAGGCTTTGCAGGACAGCACGGCGGATCTGCTCAGCAACATCGAACGTATTCGGCAGGAAGTGTTGATTGCTCCGGATACGAACAGCAACTCACTGATCGTCAGTGCCTCGCCGGACTATTACAGTCAGATCGTGGAAATCATCGAAGAGCTGGACGCCACGCCGCCACAGGTCGTGATTTCCGCACTGATCGTGGAAGTGAATCTGGACAACACGGATGAGTTCGGCGTGGAACTCGGCTTTCAGGATCCGCTGCTTTTTACACGCAGCGTTGTCACGGACGCGGCGAACAACCTGGTGACGATACCCACGGTCACCAACGTTCCAGGAGTCGGGCAGGTGCAAAGCACGACGATCGTCAGCCAGTCCGGAACACCGGGGCTGAATTTCAACAATACCAGTGCGGCGCTTGGGAACAATGTGGCAGGGACACCGGGAATTGTCGGCACGCAAGGCCTTTCCAACTTCTCACTCGGTCGCCAGAACGGCGACCTCGGCTTCGGTGGCTTCGTCTTCTCGGCACAGTCGGATGCTGTCAGCGTTCTGATTCGAGCCCTGGCCGCGCGTCGCACTGTTCACGTTCTCAGCCGTCCGCAGATTCGGACGACCCATAACAACATCGCCCGGATGGAAGTCGGTCAGCAGGTTCCAATTGTCAACGGTGTGAATCAGACTGTTACAGCCATCACGCCGACAATCGTTCAGCAGAACGTCGGCATCATTCTGGAAGTCACGCCACGTATCACTCCCGACGGAAGTGTGGCGATGGTCGTCTATGCGGAAAAAAGTGCGGTTGCTCCGGGGACGATCCCTGTCTTCACCGACCTGACGACGGGCAACACGATCAACTCCGTCATCATCAACACAGCCATCGCCGACACGACCGTCAATGTGCCCAACGGTCAGACGATCGTGATCGGCGGAATGATCACCAAGACCGACGACACTCTGGAACGCAAGGTGCCGTGGCTGGGTGACCTGCCGATTGTTGGCAAAGCCTTCCGCTACGACGGCACCACAACGAACCGCACCGAACTGTTGATCTTTCTGACTCCGCGAATTGTCTTCAACGACATCGATTCAGAACTCATTAAGCAGGTCGAAGCCGAACGTCTGCACTTCATCGAATCCGAAGCGGAAGAAATTCACGGCCCGCTGTACAGCGTGCCTCCGTCAGGGCTGCAGCAGTTCGACCAGTATCCCGGCGAAGGCTATGGCGTTCCGGGTGAGGTCTATCCGATGGATGGTGGTGTCATGCCGTCACCCGAGCCATATCTGCCGCCTCCTGGAGTCAACGAATTTCCGCCGCAGTCGGGACGTGGTCGAGCCGACGATCCGCAGTCGCCAACTCTGCAGAACCTGTCGGTCGGGACGACTCCACGCAGCAGTGGCCTGCCCACGGAAAGAGCAGAGCCCATCATTCGTCCCGCCACGGCAACTCGCCAACTGGCCGAAGGAGCAGTCTCCGAAAAAACAACGCGGCCCATTTCGTTTAGCTCGGAAGACACCGAATTCGAAGAGGAAACTGATCCGGACCAGGCGGAGCAGGCGGCCCGCGACGGCTGGATGAGAAGAATGCTGAAACGACGGAAGTAGGTGTCTTGCCAGGCAGCACCAGGCTTTCCGCGACCTGCACTCTGACTGGCCCGCCGGGCCGAAATTGTTTTGGGAGGGCGAACTCCTGCCGAGCCGCTGCTACACAGGTCATGCCGCGGCCCAGGCGGCTCGGCAGGAGCCTCGCCCTTCCATTTCTGCCTGCCGTCCGCCGGTCCAAGCGTTCGATGCTCATTCGACCAAACAGGAACGTCACCATGAAACCATTCCGCTGCCTGCTGCTGCTGGGCCTTGCCGTTGTGCTCACCGGCTGCAACACCACGACATTCTTCCAGGCACCGGCGCGGTTTCTGTACGCTCGCAAGCAGACCGACAAAGTTGCTCGGATTCTGTGCCTGTGGGAAGCGGCCGAAGGTCAGGGACTGGACGGCAATCCGTCGCGTGGTTTCGCCGGGCAGATTCTGTTCTTCGGCTATGGTGATCCTTCGCCCGTCCCTGTGAAGGGCACGGTGCATATCTACGAATACGACAACTTCGATTCCGACGACCTGAATCCCGTCCCCGTTCACAAATTCACGTTCGACAATGG
>CAZHET010000206.1:0-10638 GCA_964531585.1 uncultured Planctomycetaceae bacterium
ACTACGCCACTTGTCGAGGCGTCCCAGCCTGGTGAATCATGGGGGGGGTGAACTTGCGTAGTGAACGGTTGGCACATTGCCAGCAAATTGACTCAGTGTACCCCGGCACTTCAGACTGAAAAGGACAGGCTGCCATGAGACTTCCGATCAGCGCATTGGTGTGTTATTCGCTATGGGGTGTCGCGTTACCCCAGCCCGTCGAGGCTCAGTGTTGCCGAGCGTGGGAGCCCTCATGGACCTGTCACCAGACTCGGCACAGCGCGTTCACGGGTCGCCAGGGATTCGACGGGAGTGGCTGCAGAATTCTGACCCTAGCGCGCCCAATAAAGTGTGCGAACTGCCCGACCACAGGCCTGGCGAAAGTCAATGCAGGCGGCGTTGATATTTGCTGGGCGTCGGTCGCGATATGTTGCATCTACACAGATGATGGCAGCGCTGTTTTTCCTCCGTTTCTGCCTGCCACCGCCTTTGTGAGTTGCGGGGCACTTAAGAACTGCGCATGCACCTCGGGTGCAGACTGCGAAGGAAGCAATGGCTCGCCTGACGCAGATTGTCAGAGCCTTGCACAGAACATGCAACCTGGCGCTCCGACTGAGGTCACCGACACGTTCGCGACAGCTACGGTCGTGCGTTATTTGCGGCCCAACCTTGCGCTCAAGAATCAAGTCATCGCCGTCCCTGTCCTGAATCACACAGCGATTGCGCCCGCTCATCTTGAACACGTGGAGAACGTACGAATTGTCCACAGGAACAGGAATAAGTTCTTCGCGTTGTATAAAGAATTAGGGGCTGGTTCCGGTGCTGCACATCCGCGGTTCATCGGCCTGAGGCTGGCGGGTAACCCTGGGAATGCTGTGGCACTCACGAGCCCTGCGTTGAACTTCCTGATTGAATCCGATGGTCCCGTAATTAGTCCACAGGAGGCTTCTCTGAGGCGTTTGACGACCTCAGATGGTGAAATGAAGAATTTCCATCTGATTGGCTTCAACAGGTGGTAATTGCTCATCCCAATTCGTCGGGGAGTTGTGCTTCGCAGAAGCGTCACGCTGTGCGGTACCGTCGCGAGGGCCTCAATGAGCCACCGAGTGTGCCAGTGCCCATAGTGAGTCAGCGGGAAACACCGACAGACAATCTGGCCAGGCGACTGTGCCACCCGGCCGCTCAATTTGCCGACAGTTGCCTGACCGAATCTTCAGGTTCGTGCAAGTGCATTTCAACCGGAATCGGAAGCGGCGCGCTGCGGTAGAGGCGGAAGCCGACGTGTTTCATCCTGTCGCGGATGTTCGCTGCGGTCGCCGTGGACAGATTTATTGGTGTCGGAATTCGCACGTCGAGTTCGTTGTCCGTAGCCGGGGCACCGGCGACGATGAGCGATGTGGGTCCGCCGCGGACTTCGTAGACGCCGGCAATTTTGTAGAGCTCCTTTTCCGGAAGTGCGAGTGCCTTGTCCGCACGCGCTCCGAAGAGCTGTGGATAGCGCATGCTGTAATTGAACGGCGCGCAGTCCATGAGTTCCGCAACGCCAAAATTCAGATTCTCGATGCCGTCGATCGGAGTTCGATCCGGCGTGTGTGCTCCCACGTCGGGGAACTCCCAGGCAGCGGCTGATGAGACGGCCGGACTGTCGCCAGTCGGAAATCGGGACCTGCCGCCATTGGTTGCTGCGTATTCGTATTCGGGCGGCATTGGCAGGCGGCCGCCGAGAAGCTCGGTAACCAGCATGATCACATCGGGATGCAATCCGGTGGCCGGACTTTCGTCCGCACCGTTGATCGCGCCGTAGTGCTCCGCAACCACTTCGAGGTAGGTCTGGCCGTCCGGTCCGTTGGGGCCGGTACTCGCCAGGGCTTCTCGAATCTGCCTGAACGAAACTTCCCGTTTGCCGATGTAGAAGTCATCGACAGGATGCGTGTGGGCCGCGTACATCCCGGACGGACCTTCGTACCCCATCTCGAATTCGCCGCCATAGAACAACACGAAGTCGCTCAGATCGTCTGGCGGCCTGGTTACGGTGGGCAGGGCCGCGAACCCTTCAGCGGTTCTCCCGAACGTGAGGTGAGGGAACGCCAGCCCGAACGGACCGTCATCCGCCTGAGGCACCATGCGCCAGACTTCGTGGTAGCCTCCGTCGGTCCACCAGGCTCGGACCTTGTAGAGACCGGGTTCGAGCTGCACAACTTCACCCGACTGCGAGGTCACAACCTCCTGGCTGTTCCGCCGTGGCACCTTGACAACTTCGGTGTAGCGTGTGAATTCAAGCGTCGCGTGAGCAGGCTCGGTGTTGAGCAGAGCGAGCATTTTGCCGGGAATCTGATCCGGAATGGGCGTCGGTATCGGATCCGGATCCGGAGGCAGCGGCCGCACGCGTGATGGCGCGGGAGAGAACATGATTTCCCCGGCCGCGATCACCACAGCCAGCGTCGCGACGAGTGAACTGACCGCGACCGCTCGGTTCCGACTGACCCATTTGACTGCCTTCTCAATGCGGCTGACGGGTTTGTCGGGGATGGGTTTGCCGTCGAGAAACAGCTGTAGGCTTTCGGCCATCTGGCTGGCGGACTCGTAGCGACCAGCGGGGGCCTTTTCCATCGCTTTCAGACAGATCGTTTCCAGGTCTCGCGGGATCTTTGCGTTCAGCTTGCGAGGCGGTGGCGGATCGTCGTGCAGGATCGCGTAAAGCAGCGTGTGCTCGCTTTGAGGCTTGAAGGGACGTTCGCCTGTCAGCAGTTGATACAGAATGACACCCAGTGCGTAGATGTCCGAGCGCCCGTCGATGTCGGCAGCAGCTCTGACCTGTTCCGGCGACATGTAGTGCAGCGTTCCCACGATCTGGCCGCTGTGAGTCACCGTGATTTCGTCGGGACGGACTGTTTTTGCCAGTCCGAAGTCGGTGATGAACGGTTCCTGCCTGGAATCCAGAATGATGTTGCCCGGCTTGAGGTCCCGGTGAACGAGGTTCCTGTCGTGAAAAACCTGGGTCGCCTGCAGCAGCTTAATCAGCAGCCGGGCGGAATCTGTCGTCGAAATCGCGTGCATCTTCGCGTACTCCGACAGCGTAATGCCGTCGATGTACTGCATCGAAATGTAGTAGTGACCTTCGCAGCGGCCTGCTTCGTAGACTCGCACCAGATTCGGATGTTCACAGGCCGCGGCTGCGCGAGCTTCTCGCAGGAACGCATCTTACGTCCTGGTGTCGACTCGGTCCGTGCGGGGAACCTTCAGCGCGATGGTCCGCTGCAGTTCCTCATCGCGGGCCAGATACACCATGCCGAACGCTCCTTCACCAAGCATTCTCAGAATGGTGAAGTGGGCGATGCGTTGACCTTCGGGCATCGCCACCGTCGATTCGCCATCGGATGACAGGCTGACGCGGCTGTGGCAGGACGGGCATTCGATCACGTCCAGCGGTTTGTCGAGAGCGAAGTCGCCTTCGTCTCCCACCTGAATGGCGTGGTTGCAGTTTGGGCAGCGGAACTTCATCGGGGGGATCTCCTGAGTGACGAATCCACAGCCGCCGGGCGCGATGAACGACGGAGGTTACGGCAGCAGGCGAATCGTACAAGGTACACTCGCACGGACTGCCCGAGCAGCGTCGCCATGCTCCCTGACGCGGCCTACTTTGCTTCGGATGGCGCGAGCTGAGATTCGAACCAGGCAACAAGCTCCTGCATTGCCGACTGCATCTGTTCGGCGTTAAAGCCGTGGCCGGCTCCTTCCACTTCGACAAGTTTGCTCACCACGCTGTGTTCTTCAAACGCTTTCTGAATACGGCGGCTGTGTTCCACCGGGACGAGTTCGTCCTTGTCACCGGCGAGCAGCAGCGTGGGAGCGTCGTCGGGAGTCACCTGCAGCAGCGGTGACGCGTCTTTTGCGGATTCCGCATCCAGAGCCAGCGCGGGAAATCGATCGTAGGCCGGCAGGTGATCGGGGGCATCGTGAGTCATGATCGTCAGGTCCGTCGGCGCGACGAATGCGACGACCGCCTGGACTCGATTGCTGACTTGCTGCACCGGATCCGCGGCGTTCGGATCACCATCATCGGAGGCGGTTCCCAGCATCAGCGACAGATGACCGCCGGCGCTCATCCCGAAGACTCCGATGCGCTGGGGATCGATGCCGAACTGGTCCGCGTTATGGCGAATGAAGCGAACGCTGCGGCGCACATCTTCCACCGCCTCAGGAATCGAAAACCGCGGACTGCTGCCATGACGAACGGCGAACACCGTAAAGCCCTTGTCCAGCAGCGGCTGAAACATACCCCTGAAGTTTTCAGGCGGAGCCCAGTTCGAATACCAGCCACCGCTGACAATAAAGATGACTCCCGCGTCGTTAGGCTGTTCGGGAGTAAACGTGTCCAGCGTCATTGCCAGGCCGAGCTTGTGACCGTAGACGACATCCGGATCGATGCGGACATCGTCGGCATGCACGAGCGTCGAAATGCCCGGAATCGAGACCTCGGACAGCAGAGCCAGCGTTGTTGCAGTGACCAACAGGCGACGGAATGGACTCATTGGTGCTCTCTTGTTTGAAAGGTGAGGTCTCGTGTCAGAAAGGGTCGAATAGGAGGTCGTCGTTGAATGACCGAGTGCGGATCGGGTTGCCGGGGGAAGCGTTAACTGCCACCCTGTATCAATCGTGCGGCAGGTGAGAATCTTCTTGTACGATGGCGTTCCAGTGCCGTCGATGCAGTCCTGACGACGGCCTCGGAAGGACATCGTACGGGACACACCACGGGTAAGAACTCACCTGCCGCTCGCCATACAGCATCCCGTACAGTCTCAAAGATTCCCGTGGAAAATCAACTGCCTGCCGGGTGTCGCAAAATGACAACACAGGAAATTGCTGTTTGTGCTTCAGAAATGGTTGTGTCGGCAGGCCGACCGAAGACAAGATGGAGAATTGTCCACCGCCTGCCATCACAATACCGGCAGCGACTGCGCCGTCAGGATTCCCGCCAGACCACTGCGAAGACCCCCGGTATCGATGGAAACCGAAATTCGTCAATTCCTGACAGCCAGTGACCTGTTTCGCACAGCATGTCGTGCGTCATTTATCAGCACGTTCGACCGGATGCTGGGCCACTTTCTGATTGCCGGCGACAGTGTCTCTGCGGAGGCTGGCTACCTGGACAATATCCCGCTGCTGCGAGGCTGTGCTCTTCAGGTTCAACTGGAAGTGTTGCTGCAGACCTGGGGGGATACCGAATCCGACAGCGGCGACCTGCCGGGGCTGACGCAACAGTGCGTATGCTTTGCCGTGCTGAGCGAATTGTGTGACGCGGTCACGACCGGCAATCGCCGCCTGGTCAATCGGGCGATGTGGCGGGAAGTCGGAGCGGCGTCAGATGATTTCCTGTGGCTGCCGTCCAGATTGCGTGCGCTGCAGGTGACGCTGCCGTTTGCGGCTCAGGCAGCCGTGCTCGCTCCGGAATCCGGCCTGCCATCGGAGGAACTGGATTCCATCCGTGTGGCTGGCGGAGTGACTCGCGACGACCTGAACGATCTGCTGGCGCTGACCGGGCGGTGGCGAGTGAATCCGGACGTGCTGGCGTTTGGAACGACGTTGCTGACGGAGCACGAATACAGCGTTTTGACCGCCTTTTTTGAAGAGTTCCCGGATCTGCTGCACTCCTGTGATGCTGCCGAGTGACCGGCGGCGATTCCGGCGCGTATTCCAGCCGAGTCCGCTGACAGGGTAAACTGTTCCAGCGTTGCGGTTTACGTCGACGTTTTTTCGCGTTCTGCGGCGAGAAACGCTGCTCTGGTCGTGGCGTGTCTACGCGAATTTCGATATTTTGCCTCGAAATTCGGTGCATCAGCCGCACTGCGCCGCACGTGACTGCAGCCGGATGGGTGCGTTCGTAATCCAATCAGGGCATGAATGATGGCGAAGAAGAAAGCTGCTACGAAACAAACCACGCGAGCTTCCGGAGCCGCCAAAAAGACAGCTTCCGCCAAGAAAACCGTTCGGAAAAACGTGCGCAAGCCAGCCGCCGGCACGAAGGCTGCGAAGGCCAGACCCGCCGGCAAGCAACCCACCGCAAAACCAGCCACGACCGAAAAGCCGACCACCAGGTCCAGGGCTGCCGTCAAAAAACTGGCTCGCAAACCGGCAAAAAAGACAGTCAAGAAGAAGGGCGTTCGTCGAGCCACCACGACGACCGGCATTCGGCCAAAGAAGGCTGGCAGAAAGCTCGGGCGTTCGCGAATCCCTATCGACGCGCCGCTGGACGTTGTGTTTCAAAACGATCTGCCAGCGCGCGAGTCGTTCCTGTTTCTCGGCATCCACACAATGCGGGAGCTTGAGCAGTTCGAGCCCGATGATCTGGTGATGCGACTCACCAGCCCCGCCAAACAGACGGTCGGCCGCATTCGAAAGATACTGGCGATGAACAATCGCTGCCTGAACGGCGACGAAGCGTTTGCTCTGGAGTTTCAGGAACGCCTGTCGCAGTCGCAGATTCGGTAGGCCATCTGCCCCGCAGGATCGTTCTGCGGCGAATCGGCCACCTGGGAATTGGCAGTGCGCGACTGATATCGCCAGCGCGACATGCGTGAAAATTCAGCGAGCGGGTTTCCATTCTGGCAGGTCTCACGGAACGCGATGCGCCGCGTGAGAATTTCTCGATTCCCGTGAACCCGGCATGTCCGGGGTCGATCCTCACGTTCGGGCAACTTACACTGGATAGCGGTCGGACGTCCCGGGCTCGGCCGCCCCTCCCCCCTCTCCACTTCTAAGGTCAGAACCTTGGCAACCGTCGAACAGGAACAGAGCGTCGAAACGATCAACGGCGCGGAAATTATGATCGAGATGCTGATCCGGCAGGGAGCCGAATTTTGCTTCGCTTATCCCGGCGGAGCCAGCATGCCACTGCATCAGGCGCTGCGCGCTCGTCGCAACGATATCCGCACCATTCTGCCACGGCATGAGCAGGGAGGCAGCTTTGCGGCTCAGGGAGTCGCGCGCACCACCGGCAAGCCCGGCGTCTGCATGGCAACCAGCGGCCCCGGTGCCACCAATCTGGTGACGGGCATCGCCGACGCCAAGCTGGACAGCGTGCCCATGATCGCCATTACCGGCCAGGTGCCGCAGAAATTCATCGGCACCGATGCGTTTCAGGAAACGCCGATGGTGGAAGTCTGCCGCGCGATCACCAAACATCACTACATGATTACCGACATTCACGACGTTGCACGCGTCGTGAAGGAAGCGTTCCACATCGCCACCACGGGGCGGCCCGGACCGGTGCTCATCGACTTCCCGAAGGACGTGCAGCTTGATTCCCTGCCGAAGGACGAAGTCGACTTCGATCCGCCGTTTCGGCTTCCGGGATACCGGCCGGACGTTCGTCACGCAGCTCCCGAACAGATTCGCCAGGTTGTTGCCGCGATCCGCCGTTCGAAGCGGCCGGTGCTGTACGTTGGCGGCGGCTGCATTCTGAGTGACGCGTCCGAAGAACTGCGCGAGTTTGCATTTCGCACGGGAATTCCCGTTGCGATGACAGTGATGGGGCTGGGAGCCTTTCCCGGCGACCACGCTCAGTCGCTGCACATGCTGGGCATGCACGGCACGGTCTATGCAAACTATGCCGTCGACGAATCGGACCTGCTTCTGGCGTTTGGCGTGCGGTTTGATGACCGTGTGACGGGCAAGCTGGAAGAATTCGCCAAACACGGCAAGATTGTCCACATCGACATCGACCCGTCGGAGATTCACAAAAATAAGGAAGCGCACATTCCCATCGTCGCCAGTCTGAAGGAAGCTCTGCAGTCGCTGAACGCTGTCCTGACGGACGCGGACATTCCTGATATTTCCACCTGGCAGCAGCGCATCGCCGGCTGGAAGAAACGGCATCCGCTGTCGTATTCCGATGCGGGCGATCAGATTCAGCAGCAGTATGCCATTGAGGAACTGTACCGTCAGACCAGGGACAAAGATCCGTTCATTGCCGTCGGAGTTGGGCAGCATCAGATGTGGACGGCGCAATTCTACAAGTTCAACAAACCGCGACGGTGGCTCAGCAGTTCCGGTCTGGGAACGATGGGCTTCGGTCTGCCCGCGGCCATGGGAGTTCAGGCGGCGTACCCTGACCGGCTGGTCATCGATATCGACGGCGACGGGTCGTTTCAAATGAACATCCAGGAACTAGGGACGCTGTTCTGCGAGAACCTGCCGGTAAAGATTATGCTGCTGAACAACCAGCATCTGGGAATGGTGA
This sequence comes from uncultured Planctomycetaceae bacterium, assembly GCA_964531585.1. Taxonomy (GTDB): domain Bacteria; phylum Planctomycetota; class Planctomycetia; order Planctomycetales; family Planctomycetaceae; genus JAWKUA01. Next base: position 8,219 of record CAZHET010000206.1, read on the forward strand.
CTCAGTGGGAAGATCGCTTCATGCAGGGCCGACGGGCACACACGTATCTGGGTCCTGTCGAACATCCGGAAGCTCTCGGCGAAGGTGACGGAAGCATGCCGGCCGATACCTACCCGAATTTCGTGAAAATCGCAGAAGGTTACGGTGTGGCGGGCCGACACGTTCGCAGCAAGGCCGAGTTTCCCGCCGCGCTGGCGGCAATGCTCAGTCACGACGGGCCGTTTCTCCTGGACGTGATCTGCACGTATCAGGAGCACGTTCTGCCGATGATTCCCAGCGGCATGACGGCCCGGGATATCATCACGGAATAGTCTCGCGGATTTAATGACGGCTCACGCTGCGCTGCCGGATGTTCGTGTCGTAACCGGAGTTGCACACGGACTAAGCGACGCCTTGTGGCGTTGCGCGGAATGCCGGGTGATACATCAGGTTCCGCAATCTCGGCAATTTTCCCGGAATTGTGGTCCGCTTTCTCGGAGGTTATTCGATTGGACGAGTGTGGCGACGTGAAACCGCGCCGTTGGGCGTCAGTTTCACTTTTCCCCGACCCCCATGAAGAGTGCCCCGATGAGTACTTTCGAATCCGTTCGGCCGGAAACAACTTTTTCGTGCGTGCCCTGCCCGACGTCCCGGCTGCCTGGTCGTTTTTCAGTACCGGAACTTCATCACGCGGCGGTTGTTGTCCGTCGGCTGATGCGTTCCAATTCGGGTCCGTCCAGTCACCTGCGAGAACGCATCGAGCGAGCTGCCCGTGTGCTGGAAGCTTCTGCCCTACGGCAGCCTGATGCGGCCCAGTCGCATATCAGCGAACTGACGACCAGGATCGCATCGCGGATTCTCATGAAACTGGGGATTCGCCGCTGATCTCAACGTCAGTTCCGGCGGTCGGGGGCCACTGGCTTACCATTGACGCTATCCTGTGCCGCCGCAACTGCTGATTTCCGTTCGCTCCGCTGCCGAAGCCGTTGCCGCACTGCGCGGCGGAGCTGACATTATCGACGTCAAAGAACCCGCCGCCGGGGCGCTCGGGCGTGCGCCGTGGGAAACCATTCAGGCCGTCGTCCGCGAAGTTCGGTCCGCTGCGCCGACAGTCGCCATCAGTGCCGCTTTGGGCGAATCCATCGACTGGATCGACAAGCCGCTCGCTGCATTCATGAGCGCCACCGAATCGCTTCCGCCCGTCCTGCCTGACCACACGACGTCACTGACGTACGTCAAACTCGGCCTTGCCGGCATGGCCTCGACCTGCGGCGACTTAAAATGTGACAACTCGACCCCCGACGCAGCCTGGCAAAGCCGATTGAAAAGCGTCAGAGCGTCCAGCGACGCTCTGCTGCAGCAGCTGGGACTCGGCTCGCGAGAAGCGCATCGAGCCGCGCCGCAATGGGTCGCGGTCGCCTACACGGACCACGAACACGCAGGCTCCCCGCCGATTGACGACGTGCTTGCCGAAGCCATCCGCAGCGGTGCCCCGGTACTCCTGCTCGATACGTTCCGAAAAGACCAGTCGACGCTGCTCGACTGGGTGACACTCAAAATCCTTGCTGCGCTGAGAAAGTCGTGCCTGCAGGAAGGAATTCTTCTGGCACTGGCCGGGCAGTTGTCTCTGAAACAGGTCCCCGCAGTTTTGTCTGTTCAACCGGACATCATCGCCGTTCGAGGTGCCGCGTGTGCCAACGGCGAACGTGGCGCGACGGTCTGCGCCGATCGCGTTCGCTCGCTGAAACAGGCGATGGTGGCGGACGCCGTTAAGCAAGCCTGATCAGGCAGCAGCGCGGTGTCGTGACTTCATGATTGCAGGCGGAACCGCACAGATCGACCTGCAGGAGCCTGACACTGAAGGCACGCGGACGCGAAAAGACTGTTCGTTCGCAAAGTTCTGAAATCCCCGTGCGCCCTGCCGAAGGTTGCTCAATGCCGAATGATCCCGTATCACTCTGACGCTCATAAGAATGATTTCGTACTTCCCGCAGCGGAAGTTCGACCGGTGGCACAGGACGTATTTCAGGCCGACTACTGCGCAGAACGGCTAAAGGCGCTCAGCGACCCGCATCGCCTGCGGATTGTTGCCGCACTTCGCTATGGCGAGCTGACTGTCAGTGACATCGCTCAGCTTCTGGATGCGGAAATGGTGACGTTCTCACATCACCTGAAGATCATGAAACATGCCAGGCTGGCTGAGGTTCGTCGTGAAGGACGATTCAAGTACTACCGTCTGCATGCAAACCTGCTGCAAACCAAAAGCCGCGGCTGCAGCTTTCTTGACCTGGGTTGCTGCCGACCGGAAGTTCCAACCGGCTGATAGAGTGCTCAGGTTCTCAGCTGTTCCGTGTGGTCAGGAAGGCATCCGATGAAACCGGTGTACATCATGATTGGCGGCTTCCTTGGAGCAGGCAAGACCACCACAATTGCCCGACTCG
>CAZHET010000207.1:0-10617 GCA_964531585.1 uncultured Planctomycetaceae bacterium
GCGTTGCCAGTCGCTCAGCAGCTCGGCATGCTGTGGAAATCTTGCGGCGTAGTTGGCCCAGTCGACCGGGCTGCCACTGGCAGCACGATATTCGCATTCAGTCAGAATCAGCTCGCGCAGCAGAGGGACTTCGGGCGCGGCCTGAGCCTGCAGGATGTCCTCGATACGCGGTCCTTCGCCCCGTCGGAGTGCCTGATCGAAATCGTGAGCCATGCGGTCGATTTTTCGCTCGCTCTGCAACTCAAGTCTGTCAGAATGATCGTTCATGGCTGCCGCCGCAGTTTGCTTCGGACGCGAAATCGAAAAGCATTATAATGTCGGTTGACGACACAATCACGCATTGGATCACGCATCTCAAACAGGGCGACGACGACGCGGCAGAGAAACTCTGGGCTCGCTATTTTCATCGTCTGGTCGGGCTCGCCAGGACTCGGCTTCGCGGAGCGCCCCGTCGCGCGGCCGATGAAGAAGACGTGGCACTCAGCGCCTTCCACAGTCTTTGTCGCGGCGCGGAACGCGACCGGTTTCCGAACCTTCACGATCGCGACAGCCTGTGGCCGCTGCTGGTGGTCCTGACGGTGCGTAAGGCCTGTAATCTGGTGACGCATGAGCAACGGCTCAAGCGCGGCGGTGGCCACGTGCGTTCGGAAGAAGAACTGCACGCCATGTCAGATGAAAGTGCAGGGCTCGACCGGTTCCTCAGCGAGGACCCCGATCCTGCGGCACTGGCGATGTTGAATGAGCAGTGTCAGATTCTGCTTGAGCAACTGGACGCCGATCAACGAGCGATCGCTATGGCAAGGCTGGAAGGCCGGACTGTTAAGGAGATCGCAGCGCAACTGGGCTGCGGCCTGCGAACCGTCGAGCGTAGACTGAAGCTGATCCGCCTTATCTGGCAGGACCGGTTCGACCGCCCGGTTGACTGACGCGGCTTCGCTTGACTCATGCGTCATGTACGGCAAAGGAATCGCCGACAATTGCCGTTTCATCGAACTTGCCCACAGCACGATCCGTGAGTCGATGGAAGAGGACAAGCAGGCATTGGGTTGTCAGAAGTTATCCGCTCCCACGAGTTCCGCCCTAAGTTTCGCCAAGGCACTGAACGTCGGGTGTGACCGGAGTTCCGCGCGTGTGAGATGAAATGGGGGTGTGAAAAAAAGCCCTTCGTGTGATGATTGAACGAATTCCACCGGAACATGTGGGAAGGACACCAAAACCGCGGAACGGCACTTCGCGTCGCTCGGTAGTCGCCGCTCGCAACGCCTGTCAGTGATCCGCGGTCGGCGCTGCCGGTCGCAAATCGCGGAGTCGGTGTGAATCGCAGGGAGCCACTGCTGGAGCACCTGTTTCCGGCATCATCAGCCACTGCATAGCGCCTGTGGGCCGCGTTCCAGATGCCGGGCCGTCCGTGACGGAGCTGTGGCTTGCACGGCGTGAATCGGAAACTTCAAGCCGTCAAAGTGTCAGCGTCTACCGGATGATGTTCGTCAGTTCCTGCAGCACTTCGTCGGTGACGGTGATCGTTCTGGCGTTGGCGCTGAAACCTCGTTGCGCGACGATCAGGCGTGTGAATTCCAGTGCGAGATCAACGTTCGACCCTTCCAGTTGACGAGCAAGAATCGCACCGCGGTCTCCCGAGAGGCCGGCTCCGATTTCCGCGTCGCCACTGGCCAGGGAAGCTCTGAAATAATTGTCGCCGGCGTTCAGCAGACCGTCCGGATTGCGGAACGACGCGATCGCCAACTGTGCCAGAGCGAACTTCACGGCGTTGCTGCCGATGGCGTAGATTGTGCCATCAGCGTCGATTTCGACTTCCGTCATTTCGCCCGGGATGTAGCCGTCGACGTCAACAGAAATGCTGCGGCTGACTCCCGCCTGAGTCAGCTTTGCGACGGCATCGTCGCCTTCAAACGAAAAGGCAATCGTCTGAGTCGACTGCGCTCCGTTGAACAGGATTTCCACGTCAGCGTCGCCGACGCCGGTTCCGTTGACCTGGCTGAGCGATCCGTCTGCGCTGAAGCGGATGCCTTCGACGCTACCGTCGATCAGTGTGCCGGTTCCGTCGGGAAGTTGCAGAGTCAGCGTCCACGACGCGTCGGCCTGTTTTTCCATGATATAGCCGACGTTGCGTTCCAGCCCCTGCTGATCGAACACGGGCAGTGTGCCGGTGACCTGAGTAGGCGACAGGCCCGTTATGGTCCGCACAAAGCCGACATCGGAACCATCCGTCAGCGCGAACGTCAGCGACGACGGACCGGTGTCATTGGCTTCGATGTTAATGCGGCCGTCGACGATGGTGACCGTCGATTCCGGCAGCACTGCGGCGATTGCGTCGCGCAGGTCACCGAGTGTCGATGTCGCTGCGGCAACCGTGAAGCCGGAACCGTTTGCGACGGGAGCTCCGTCGGAATCGCTGCCCTCGAACGAAATGAAAGCGCCGTCCAGCCAGCCGGGTTCGTTCAGGTCGACCAGCAGAGTGTTTTCGTCCGCGTTCGTCGGGCCGGCTCCCGTCGTCAGCGTGTCACCTGTCAGAAACTGAGCCTGCGGGCCGTTCGAATCAGCCGGCAGGTTTCCTGTCAGCGTGACGCGTGTCGTTGGTGATCCGGGAATCGCAGCCCCGTAAGGCACCCGAATGCGGTTGTCTCCGGGAACCTGAAATGAGGGCTGCAGCACATTGGCTTCGCCGACGGTCCCGAACCGCTGAATCAGCGAGCCGTTGGACGGGTCAACCAAAAAGCCGCGTTCGTCAATTCCCAGCGCGCCGGCTCGCGTGTAGAACGTCTGGTTGCCTGATCGAGCAACAAGAAAACCGCTGCCGCTGATGGCCACATCCAGCGGTTCGCCGGTCTGTTCCAGGTTGCCCTGAGCGAAGTTTGTGTCAACGTTTGCAATCTTGGTGCCGGTTCCGACCTGCAGCGGGTTGATGCTGCCGATCGTCGTGCCTGAACTGGACGATGCTCCTCGCTGGCCTTCGTAAAGCAGGTCAGCGAACAGAACTCGCGATGCCTTGAAGCCAGTGGTGCTGAGATTCGCGAGATTGTTGCCGATGACTTCCAGCATCTTCTGATGGCCGCGAAGTCCTGAGATTCCGGTGAGCAGCGGGTTGGCCATGATAAGTCCTTCCTTGTATCAGGTTGTTGTTTGATACGCCTTCCGTGCAGGCAACTGATTTCATGACAGGAACAGGAAGATGAATAACAGCAGGAGGCAGGTTGTCGTTCAACTCCGGGCCAAAACGGTCATCGGAGTGCAACGTTGCTGTCACGAGATCTTCATGTCATTACATACTCATCGGCCCGTTCACGGTTTCTGCGCGTGTAGCCAGGAATTGCCATCGGGCAGCGATTCTTTCCGGCCTCAAACCGGAGTCGGGGACTAAGGAGAACCGTCTATGCAGAAGTATCCTGCGACGTGTCCGCGCCGATCGTCACGCTCTCCACGTCGCTCAGCGGAATCAGGTGCCCGCCGACGCGAATCAGCACCTGTCCGTCGTTCTGAGTGACTTCGTCCACCCTGCCAGACTGCCCGGCCGTGTCCGTGATCGTTCGGCCCAGCAGACTGGAACCGCTCGAAAGCAGTTGCAGTTGCAGTTGGTTTTCGAATCCGGAATTCATCTGCTCAAGCTGTTCGACCGTCGAAAACTGAGCGAGCTGCGAAAGGAAGTCGGCCTGGTCGATCGGGCTGAGCGGATCCTGATGCTGCAGTTGAGTCACAAGCAGATTCAGAAACTGCTGCTGCCCCGCCGCGGCACTGAACGAAGATGTTGCGTTCATGGGTTCTGGTCCGATCCTTCGGTGGTTGTTCAGGCTGGAAAGGTTGTACAGGCCGGAAGGCAACGTCAGGCTCGAAAGCTCAGCAGTGAAGTGACTTGCGCCGGCCAACGGCGCACCTGCTGCTTTCGTTGAGTCTGACGCTCATCGTCGGCGGATTCCTCTTGCTCATCCTGAAGGCCAGACGGGTTGTCCGACGACGCGAACGGGTTGTCGTCCGCGCCGCCGGAGGACATGGATTCGAACTGAATGCTGTGAATGTCCACGTTCAGCGACTGCAGGACACGTTCGATCTCTTCGCCTCGCGACAGCAGCATTTCCAGGGTCACACCGCTCTTTGCATGAATACGCACATCAATGCCTCCGTCGCCGCGACGCATCAGAATCCGCAGCTCGCCAAGTTCCGGCGGATCAAGTCTCATCGACACCGTGGACTGATCGCCCTGAACATTCGACGGTAGGTGATGAGCGACGACATGCACAACCTGCCCCGTCATCGGCACGGGGATCGCGATGGTCACTGCGTTTGGCGACGCCAGCGCCGTCGGCCCGGCACTGGCCGCCGAAGTTGTCGTCAGATCCGCGGCATTGGTCGCCGTCAGGTGAACTTCTTTGTCTGCCGGCAGCGAAAGCGTCGGGTGAAAAGCTGGATCGAAGCGCCGCGAAGCAGATTCGAACACCGGGTCCGGCAGAGAAACGTGAGCACGAACGGCGATCGCGCTGATCGACGGAACGCTGCCGCCCGATGACGCAGCCCCGACAAGTGTTTCTGTGGCCTGCGGTATCTCAGTGACGCCAGGTGCTCCGATCACGAATGCGTTGCCGCCGGTCTTCGTGAAAGCGACCGGCGTTTCAGTCGGGTCTGAGCTGCCTGCGGTGAGTTTTGAGCCCGCAGTGGACAGGTGAATCGTTTGCGGCTGCGTGCCGACTGCTGCTTGTTGTTGCAGCCCGCGTTTTTCCTGTGTCTTGCCGGGTACATCGTCTGCCGCGACAACAATCGCGTCCGCGGGGAGCTTCGCGGCAGGCTGTTCACCGGAACCAGGCTCTCCCACTGCGGCGGATTGTTCTGGTGTGTTTGGTGTCGTTGGCGGTTGGGCGATGGCTGCGCCCTGACCCTGTGGATTCGATGTAGTGTCGTGCGGCGCGGAAGGAGTGGATGCTGAGTGCGGCGACGTCGCCGAGCGTGGAGGTTGCGGCACGGGTCCGGGGACTTCAACCGCGCCGGCTGCCAGAGCATCCTCGAAATCATCACGCGGCTTGCGCGGCTCGTCGCTGCGAAGCGGTGACTGCCTGCCGTGGTAGTCCGCTTCCGGCGGCGATGAAATGAGTGACAGCGAATTCATTCGTCAGCCGAAGCCTCCTCGAGTCGTATCCGGCGCCGTGCGAGCGCATGGCGGCCCCCAACAGTCTGTATCGGCGACGCGCACACCGTTGCACCATGCCGCGGGGGTTTTCCCTGGCGGTGGTGACAGCGATCCGCGGGCAAGGATCACAAGACACGTCGTTTGTGTACTGCTTCGGAAGGCCCGGCATTGGCAGGAATTCCCGCGGTGCCGCCGCCGACCGTGACTCGCCGCGGCAGCGACCTGGTGCAGCAAGGACACGCGTTCGGCAGAGATGACCGTATTGCGCGTCGCCGCAGAATTCGCGGATCACTTGCCGATGCAGTACAGGTACGCGTCGCTACGAAGGATGAGGTCGCTGCCGGCAACGATCGGGCTGGCGTTGAATGTGCTGCGGTCTTCGAACCTGTTGCGAGCCAGTTGCCTGAACTGCGGTTCGGCAGCCAGAACGAATGTGCCGCCGTTACGCGTCACGACGTACAGTTTTCCGTCGGCAGCGATTGGCGACGCGTAGGGCTGATCGGGGAATCGCTGCTGATAGACGATCTCACCGTCTTTCAGAGCGACGCAGTACGCCACGGTATTGCGGTCGCTGACCCAGTACAGATGTTCGCCATGGATCACGGGGGAGCAGACGTTTGCTCCGGCGCTGGCGGACCACACCAGATGGCTGTCGGTCACGTTTCCGCGGCCGCCGGCGCGGATCGCCAGCGCCCGAGACTGACGGCCGCCAATGACGTAAACGATGCCGTCCCGCGACACGATACTGGGGCACACGTAGTCGGGAATGCCTTCGCACTGCCACAACGATTTTCCAGTCGCCGGATCGAATGCCAGTATGCTGTCGCGGACGCTGACAACGAGTTCGCTGCTTCCGTCTGGCAGTGTCACCAGGTGGGGCGTGTTCCACGACGCCTTCATTCCGCCGGTGCGCCAGACCTCCTGACCGGTCTGCTTGTTCAGCGCAACCAGATCGCCACTTTCGACGCTGGCGTTCACGATCACCAGATCATCGAACAGCACCGGTGACGTACCGCAGCCCCATTCATGCGTTTCGTCGCCGACGCTGGTCCGCCATACGAGTTCGCCGTCCGGAGCAAACCGCATGACGCCGCTCTTTCCAAAGAACGTGTAGATGGCTTCTCCGTCCGTCGCCGGCGTTGCGGCCGCATAACCGTGATCGCGGACGCGTTCGGATTCGGGTAGTGTCGGCTGGATAATTTTGTCAAACAAAGGCTTTCCCGTGCGGTGATTAACAGCGACGAAATGCAGCTTCAGGTTATTCATGTCGCTCCGTGAGGAACCTTCAACGCCATAGCCGCTGTAGCACGTGACATACAAAATGTCGTTGACAAAAATGGGACTGGAGGCACCCGGGCCGGGCAGCTTCACTTTCCACTTCAGATTGGTGGAATCGTCCCAGGTAACCGGCAGGCCGGTGGCAGCGGCAGATCCCTGAGAATCGGTTCCGCGAAACTGTGGCCAGTCGGCAGCGTGCAGGGAACGTCCGGTAAGCAGAAGCAGGATGGCGGCAGCGGACAGGCGACGGTTCATGGTGACTTCCCGTGGAGGCAATATGGCAGGCCGAAGAATGCGAAGTCTACGCCAATCAGCCGGGACGTTCCAGGAGCCGCCCCGGTCCGCGTCCCGATTACGGCCGACGGATGCCCGTCCTTGTTGGAACGACGCACGTTCACCGCGGTTGCGTGCATCGTCGGCCCTGTCTGCCGCTTGTTGCCCGCCAACAAACTGTCGTCATCGGCAAACGGGTTTGTGCTGTTCCGGCATTGGCGTCGGCCTTGTTCCGGCCTGCACGGGACGCAAACCAGGTGCGGGTCGGGCCGTGCGACGCATGAAAACGATGGCGGCCGGATAGATCATCTGGCCGGTGATGGAGCTCCCACGTGTTCAGTGCGTCTGGCGGAACTCAACGGCGCAGAGCCGGCCGGATCCTCCTTCGGTCTGAGTTGCAGCGCCGTTTCTGCAGACAGCAGTCTCGATTGAGTGGAACGACAGAGATCCAGAAGTTCTCCGGCCAGATGCATGACTTCGATCAGGTCCTGATTGTCGGTCAGTGCTTCGATCAGGATTCTGCACAGGTCAGCGATGTTCGTCAGAGAATGATCTTCGGCGGTGGTCTGAATGCGGGACGTCAGTTGGCTCAATTCTTCGAGATCCTGTTTGTCCAGCGTGTTGACGAGTCGTTCGAGCAGCAGCCCGATGCTGAGGGCGGCTTCGCGGGACGCATTGGATTCCAGGCTTTGTGAGCCGTTGCGTACCTGAACGGCACCAATAAAGCGTTCGACAAGTTCTGGATCAAACTGCGTTCCTGAACATCTCCGGAGTTCCGCGAAGGCTTCGGACCGTGTCATTGACTTGCGCCATGTCGTATCGCTGAGCATTGTGTCGTAGGCGTTGGCGATAGACAGAATTCTGGCGGACAGCGAAGGGCGCTGATCCGGACCGGCACCGCGAGCGGCGTTGCTCATGTCGTACCACACCACTTGCTGCTCGACGATTTCATTCAGCACCGGCTGACCAAAGGAGCCGCGCACGATCTCGACGCTCAGGCGGTTGTACTGGCTGACGACCTGCAGTTCGTCGGCCGTCAGCGGGCCGGGTTTCTTCAGCAGGTTGTCCGGGATTCCGATCTTGCCAATGTCATGCAGCAGCGCGGCGATTTCCAGAACGTAGCACTGCTTCATTGTCAGCAGACCTTCCGCCGTCGCCACGCACAAATCGGCGACCCGGCGGCTGTGAACTGCCGCCGCCTGATCGCGATGAGCCAGCACGGTCGTCAGGGCTGCCACGGCATGGAAGTGGATCGCCGACGCATCCTGATCGGAATCTGCTTCTTTTTCGACCGCCGGATAGTTCACGTCCGACATGTCCTGAATGATCGCCTGAGCCCTGTCCCAGCGAAGCACTCGGTTGCGTCCGCTGCGTTTGGCTGCATACATGCTTTTGTCAGCCTGATCCAGCAGTGCCTGAGGATTCTCTGCCGCCTGACAGACGGCCGAGACTCCCAGACTGGCCGTCACCCGCAAATCACCGATTTGCAGCGACTTGATCGCCAGCCGGCATTTCTCCGCCTTCAGTTCGGCGTCGTCGAGCGAACTGCCGGGAAGCAGCAGGATGAATTCTTCACCGCCATAGCGACACAGGACATCGTTGTCATCCACGGTTCTCATGACCGCGGCGGCAACCTGTCGCAGCACTTCGTCTCCGGTGCTGTGACCAAAGCTGTCGTTGATCATCTTGAAGTGATCGATGTCGACCATGATGGCTGCCAGCAGCATCTGCGGCCGCTGGCGGGCCTTTGCCCATTCGGCTTCGTAAGTCTTGAAAAAGCTGCGTCGGTTGAGGAATCCGGTCAGTGTGTCACGAGTGGCCAGCCATTCCAGCTCGCGGTTCTGAGTGCGGATTTCATCGGTCGAGGCTCGCAGGGAATGCAGTGCCTCACGCAGTTCCTGCTGCTTCCTGTGCAGCGACGTCACGTCTTCGAAGCTGGCCACGACTCCCCGGCTTTGATTGCGTTCGTCACGAACCGGAACCGTGCTGACGGAAAACATGCGTTCGTTTCCATCGGTGCCGTACGTCAGCAATGCCCCCTGAACGGGCCGCGATTTACGAGTCGTTGTTTCCCAGGGAAGCTCAGTCGCGTCACCATCCGCTCCGCCGCGAAATCCCAGGCGTTGCGGATGCAGCCCGATCAGGTCATCCGCATCCATCCCGGTACAGGACGCGAACGAACTATTCGCCAGCACGATCCTCTGATCGCGGTCCAGCACCAGCAGTCCTTCAGCCAGAGAATTCAGGGCCTCGCGAACTCGATTGGGAACCACCTTCCCGGGGCTCAGGTGCTTCAGAACTTTCTGCAGATAGACAGAGAACGCCGCGAACAGCGCACAACTGACGAAGACCACCAACAGGAAATCCGGTCGCGCATACCAGCCGAAGAGGGAAACTCCGGACAGCGGGAGAAAGCAAACTTCCATTTGTCCCCATGACGTTCCGTCCGCGTCGATCGGCAGCACGAAGCGAGTTTCGTTGTCCACGACTGAGTCACCATGAGCCCAGTGCCCGGCGTGGTGACCGCAGTCCAGGACCAGTTCGCCCGATGAGCGGCGTATGCCAATGGAGACGACGTCCGGGTTGCGAGCCGCAATGCCGTCCAGAGTTTCCTGAAGACTCGCCGCCGTCATCCGCGGAGCCAGCGTCATGAATGTCAATGCGGTGGATTCGCAGAAACTGACGCGCGCCTGCTGCTCGACGGGCCGGACATTCGGGACGAAGCCCAGCAAACCGCTGATCAGCAGCACGCTGACGGACAGTCCGACAAGCCCGAACACGATGCGATGAATTGACGAGAGGCGAGGCATGGCCAGAGAGCTTTACAGACTACGAACTGAACTTCGTCTCCGAATCCGCCACCAGCGCCGCCAGAGAATCCGCTTCGTGTTCACCTGATTCCTTCTCGTCGAATGTCTCCAGAATCGCCAACGGGTCAAACGACTGCCATGCCGGCAGCGACGACAGGAAAGTGGTCAGAAGCGAACCACCACGCAGCATCCAGACGACGTACCCAACTGACAGCGATGTCGACACTGCCGCGCTCGTGCCGAGCACCAGGGTCTCCGTCACAAGACGATCCGTCGTTTCGTCATCGATCGAAGGCAACTCCACTTGTGCGTTCGCCAGTGAGAACAGAGTTGCAAAGGCAGATCCCGTCGGCGCAAGCTGAGCAAACAGCGTTTCTGATTTAATTGCCGCGATCGATGCCGGTCCCACAGCCCGCGCAATCGCTCCATAGGCCGTGACAGGTTCTGCCGGTTGCGGAACCGCCGCCAGAAAGACATCCACGCCCGGACCCGCGGAAAGCGGCGTCGACACGCCGATCGACGACTCCATATCAGAAATCCATCCTGACAGACCGCCCCCTGTTGACCCCGAACGTGCGCCGGAGCCTCCGGCATCATGCACCGATCCTTCGTGTGACCCGCCGTCGTTGTCGTTGTGGTCGTCGAATGGGTCGTCAGGCGAGTCGCCCCGGTCATCGAACACGTCAGTGTTGTCTGACTCTTCGTCGACGTCACCATCCTCGTCGCTGCCTTCCGACTCGTCGTCCATAGTGTCGTCAGAATCGTTGTCAGGTGGCGTGATTCCCACGGACGCTGTGACGTCCAATGTCACGGGCGCGGTCGCTGAGGATGTCACGCTTTCGGCGGTGCCCTGTCCGTCGGTGTAACTGGCTACGACGCGGATTGTTGTCCCAACATCGGTCTGAGTCAGCGTGTACGTGCTGCTGCTTGCGCCCGAGATGTCCACGCCGTTGCGCTGCCACTGGTAGGTGATCGGATCCAACCCGTCCACATCGGCCAGTGTGTTGCTGGCGGTCAGCAGATCGCCCTGAGCGGGGGCGGTGTTATCGATCGTCACGCTGCCCGTGGGTGCGTCGTTGACGTCTGTCACGACGATCGAAGCGACTTCAGTGGCAGTACTAA